>DAHUXV010000038.1 GCA_027306985.1 Gammaproteobacteria bacterium
TTCACCTGATTGCGGACGCGCTTGTCCACCCGGTCGAGCAGCCGGTCGTAATCGGTGCTGTCCTCGGTGGCCCCGCTCAAGAATTCCTCGTCGAGATCGAAGCTCTCGTTGTCTCGTTCCGACATCTAGCGGTGAAAATCCTGAGTTAAATCAGCGGGTAAGTGCACAATGGCACGGAGCAAGGCAGCGAACTATAACGGATTCCCGCCGGAGAGCAATATCCAAAAGGAATGACTCGCCTGGATCAAGTCATAACGAGCGCAACCGCACGCCGGCCGCCGCGGGGTGCGGGGAGCGAGGCCCGGGATCGGCCGGATAATTCAGGAGTTACTCGGTCCGATCGCGCACGGTGACCGGCGCCCCCCGGCTCAGGCCCAGGCTCTCGGCCGCGCTCTGCTCGGCGCGGGCGATCTCCAGCACCCCGAAGGAATTGATGAGCGCCAGGAATTCGCCCGGCCGGGTATCCCCGTAGGTGCGAAGCAGCGGGAAGGCGTGATTGCCCGCATGCACCAGTGGCAGCCGGAAGCGCTCGATCAGGGCCGCATCGATGTTGCTGATGAGGTTGCCGAAATGATCGATGGTGATGATGACCCCGGAGACACTCGCATGCTCGACGGCGGGCTCGTCCACCCAGGAGGGCACCAGGGAAGCCGCGGCCGCGGTCTCGCCGAGGTCCGCGGGGACGCAGCGGCCGGCGGCGAGCTCCGCGGCGACCGGCGCGAAGATGTCCCGTCCGTGGAAGGTGGCGCTGGCGTGCCGGATGCCGAGGCGCGCCAGGCCCTGCGGGCGCAGGCGCACGATGGCGGCCTGCGGATGCCGCGCAACCAGCGGGGCCAGGAGCCCATTGTCCGGTGCGACGAACAGATGCTCGGCGGCGCTCACCAGGACGATGTCGCGCGAGGTCCCCACGCCCGGATCCACGACCGCCACGTGCACGGTGCCCGCAGGAAAGTACTCGAACGCCCGCGCCAGCCAGAACCCGGCCTCGGCGGGCCAGTGGACCAGGATCTCGTGGGTGAGATCGATGATCTGCGCCGCGGGAAAGCGGCCAAGAATGCGCCCCTTCATCACCCCGACGAAGGGCCCCTGATGCCCGAAGTCCGTCGTGATGGTAATGACGCCTGAAGGGCGAGCCGGTGCTTGCAGCGAGGACACTTAAGGTGCCCTCGGTCCGGCGAGCGCCCGCGCACGGGCTTTCGCGGAGCACGGACAGCGCAGCGAAATGCGCGGGCCGGGGGGCCTGCCGCCATGGAGGGCCACTGGCACGGCTTTCACCCCTTCCTCGGCGGCGCGGAGCCGCGCGGCCGCCGGGTCCCTTCGACGCACGTGCGGCAGCGGTCGGCGTAGGGCACCGCCTGCAGTCTTTCCTCCTCGATGGGCTCGCCGCAGACCGCGCAGGTGCCGTAGCGGCCCTCCTCGAGCCGCCGCAGGGCCGCCTGCACCAGGCGCAACTCCTGTTGGGCCGATGCGGATATGGCCCCGAGCACGTCGTCGGACTCGCGCTGCGTCACCTGCTCGGCGAAATCCGCGCTCAGGGGATCGGACTCGTGCCGCAGGTCCTCGCTGGCTCTGCTCGCCCGCGTCTGCAGCTCCTCCCGGCGCTTGAGCAGGCGTACGCGTACCGCTTGTGTATCCACTGGAGCCTCCCCGCAGGTGCAGGAGCGACGTTACTGCGTAATATATCCGCATCATGAACGTGTTGACGGTCAACACCGGCAGTACCTCGGTCAAACTGGCGGCGTTCGAGGTCGCCGGCGGCAGCCGAGCCGCACCGCAGCCGCGGCAGCTCGCCGCGCAGCACCTGACCGGTCCGGCGCTGGACGGGCCGGTGGCGGCCCTGGGCGGATTTCTCGGCCTCCTGGGCGTCCCGCCGGCCGTGGCGGTACATCGCGTGGTGCATGGCGGCACGCGCTTCACCGCCCCGGCGCTCATCGATGACGAGGTGCGCGCCGCGATCGCCGGGCTCTGCGAGCTGGCGCCACTGCACAACCCGGTGGCGCTGCGCTGGATCGATGCCGCCCGCGAGGTCTGCGGCGGCGGCGTCGCGCAGGTCGCCGCCTTCGATACCGCTTTCTTCGCCACGCTGCCGCCGCTCGCCGCGCAATACGCGCTGCCGCCGGACCTGGGGATCGAGGCCGGCGTGCGCCGGTACGGCTTCCATGGCCTCGCGCACGAGGCGATGTGGCACCGCTGGTGCGAGCTCGAGCCGCGGCTCCCCGGCGGCGGCAAGCTCATCACCCTGCAGCTCGGCGGCGGCTGCTCCATGGCGGCCCTCGAGGGCGGCCGGCCGCAGGACACCTCCATGGGGTTCTCGCCGCTCGAGGGGCTGGTGATGGCCACTCGCAGCGGCGATGTCGATGCCGCGATCGTGCCCTACCTCGAGCGTCGGCTCGGTCTTGACGGCGGACGGGTGGTCGCGATGCTGAACCAGCACTCCGGCCTCGCCGGTGTCTCGGGGCGGCCGGATGACCCGCAGGCCCTGCTCGATGAGGGCTCGGAGCGGGGACGCTTCGCGGTCGAGCTCTACTGCTACCGGGCGCGAAAGTACCTCGGCGCCTATCTTGCTGTGCTCGGCGGCTGCGACGGCATCGCCTTCGGCGGTGGCGTGGGCGAGCACGTGCCGCAAGTGAGGGCGCGGATCCTGTCCGGGCTCGAGTGGGCCGGCATCGAGCTCGATGACACCGCCAACCGGGCCGCGACCGGCAGCGAGGCGCGCATCAGCGCGGCGGGCAGCCGGGTGGGCGTGCGGGTGATACCGGTCTACGAAGAACCCCTGATGGTGCGGGAGGCGCTGACCGTGGCTAAACTCCCCTAGGGGCTGGGCCGAGGCATTGCGCCCCGCCCAGCGCGGCGGCAGGCAAGAGGCGCGACTTTTGCTCGCCGCCTGCGGCGTCGGGCACGTCCCGGTGCTGGTGTTTCGCCATCGCGCTCGACTGCGAGGAACCGACATGAGCCCGACATTCGATGCTGAAAAGCTCGCCGAAGACATCAAGACGCTGGTGCGGGACGCCGAGGCGCTCCTGCGGGCGAGCGCCGATAACGCCGAAGACCTGACCGACGAGGCGCGCAATCGCGCCGAGCGGTCGCTGCATGTGCTGCGCGGTCAGCTCAATGACATCGAGCGCGACCTCAAAGGCCGCGCCGAGGTCCTCGACGACTACGTGCGCGAGAATCCGTGGACGGCGGTGGCGGTCGCCGGGGGCGTCGCGCTGCTCGCCGGCCTGCTGCTGGGCCGCCGTTGATGAGCGATCACGCCGCGCACGCCGCCGCAGGGGCCGAGGGCGGAGCCGGCGCAACGCGCGGACCGGGCCTCATCCGCGGCTTCCTCGGGGTGATCCTCGCTGCCCTGAAGACCCGCCTCGACCTGGCCGCGGTCGAAGTGGAGATCTACCTCGTCTATGTCGCGCAGCTTCTCCTGTGGGGGTTCGCGGCCGTCGCCTGCGCGCTGCTCGCGCTCGTATTCGCGCTGACGGCGCTGGTGATAGCGGTCTGGCAGACGCACCGCATGGCAGGTCTGGTCGGCAGCACGGTGGTGCTGCTGATACTCGCCGTCATCTGCGGCCTGATCGGCGCCCGCATCTTCCGCGCGCGCCCGCCGCTTCTGGCGGGGACGCTCAGTCAGTTCGAGCACGATCAGCGCCGCGTGAGCGGCAGCGCCGGAGAAGAGAGATGAGGCGGCTGCGCGAGCTCGAGACGCGCCGGCTCAACCTCATCGCCCGCTGCGAGCAGCAGCGGCTGGAGATCGCCTACCGGATCTCCGAGCTCAGTCCGGCGGCGCAGCTCTCGAGCCTCACACGGCGCGCGCCGACCTCCGCCGCCAGCCATCCGTTCGCGTGGCTGGTCTCGCTCGCGACGCTGCTCATCATGATGCGCGAGCGGCGCCTGGTCGGCTGGATCGGCAAGGTGAGCGCCGGCATGGCGCTCCTGTCGCGGGCCACCGCGGTCGTCAGGTTGCTCCGGCAGCTGCGCTCGCTGGCGGGCGGGGTACGCTGAGCGTCGTCTGCTGGTTGAGGTAAGCCTGCACGCCGACGAGCTGCGGGATTCCGTTCGCCTGCGTGGCCGCCCGCCGCACCTTGCTCCAGTCGACGGCGACCTGGGCCTTGCCGATCGCCGCATCGAGGATGCGCGAGATCGCCGCGTAATCGGGCTTCGCCGGCTTGTGATCGCTCCCGGCCGGCGGGTGGATCTCGAGATAGAGCTTCCCGTCCTGCAGCGTCGCCAGGATCGGATCGCTAACGATGTTCACCCGGGTGCCCACCGGAACCACCGGAAAGAGCGCGGCGATGTCCTCCGGATAGAGGCGCACGCAGCCGTGCGTGACCGCCATGCCGATGGCCATCGGATTGTTGGTGCCGTGAATGTAGATCTCACCGTGGCTCAGGGTGGTCTGCAGCGCCCATTCGCCCATCGGGTTGTCGGGTCCGGCCGGGTAGACCCGGGGAATCGGATCGCCCTCTTTCTCGTGCGCCTCGAGGATGGAGGGGGTCGGTATCCAGACCGGGTGCGGCACCTTGCGGATGATGCGGGTGACTCCGACCGGGGTCGCCCACCCCTTCTCGCCCGGGCTCACCGGGTAGGTGATGACGATCGGCTGCTCGTGCCGCCGCTGCGTCGGGAAATAAAAGAGCCGGTGCTGCGGCAGATTGACGACGATGCCCGCGTGCGGGACGGGCGGCACGATGAAGCGGCCGGGGATGGTGATGGGGGTGCCCTTGCCGGGCAGCCACAGGTCGACCTTCGGATTCGCTTCCTGGATCTCCCAATACCCCACGCTGTACCTGCGGGCGATGCCGAGCAGGGTATCCGCGGCCTGCGACTGCACCTGCTGATCCTCGCCGATGAGCGCGCCGCCGCCGGGCGGCAGCGTGAAGACGGCCGCCCGAGCGGGGGCCCCCGGCAGCGATGCCGCCGCCCAACCCGCCGCCAGCAGCAGCCCGGTCATCAGCCAACGCGAGCCGCAGCTCCGCCGAATCAACGCTGCCATCACTCCGATTCCCGCAAACCTCTTTGCCCGGTCGGGCATGATCGCGATTTTAACATGTCCGTCGCATGCCTCCGTCACGGAAAATAACTCGCGCCTTCTATGCCAGGGACACGCTCGCCGTTGCCCGGGAGCTGATCGGCATGCACCTGGTGCATGCGGACGGCGGCACGCTGCGCGCCGGCCGGATCGTCGAGACCGAGGCCTACCGGGGACCGCAGGACCTGGCGGCCCACTCCTCGCGCGGCCGCACACGGCGGACCGAGGTCATGTTCGGGCCGCCCGGACATGCCTACGTCTATTTCATCTATGGCTTCTGGCACTGCCTGAACGTGGTGACGGCGGCGAAGGGGGTACCGCACGCCGTGCTGCTGCGGGCGCTGGAGCCGCTCACCGGGATCGAGGCTCGGACCTGGGGACCCGGCCTGCTCTGCAGGGCGATGCACATCGACAAGCGCCTGAACGGCGCGGACCTCTGCGGCGAGGTCCTCTGGCTGGAGAGACCCTCCGCCGGCAGCCGCAGACCGGTGCGGATCGCGCGCAGCGCGCGGATCGGGGTCGACTACGCCGGCGAGTGGGCGCGCCGTCCATGGCGCTTCTACGATAAGGACTCCCGTTACGTCTCGACGGTATCAGCCCGCCTGCGAGCCCTGCCCTAGCGCGAGCTGCCCGTTCTCGACCGGGATGCGCGGGCCGGGATCGTGGCTCATGCGCACCGTGCCCTCCTTGCCGCCGAGCCGATATCGGACCTCGTAGCCCTCCCGCTGCACGGACCGCTCGTACACCGTCGCACAGCGGCGCTGAGTCGTCGTGTAGACGTTGCCGCGCTGGATCCTGTTCTCGATGCGATTGCCCGCATAGCCGCCCGCGGCCGCGCCTGCGGCCGTGGCGATGTCCTGCCCGGTGCCGCCGCCGACGTAGTGCCCGAGCAAGCCGCCGACCACCGCGCCGGTAACGGTGCCGAGAACCTGGTGGTTGTCGCGCGCCCGCCGCCGGTGCACCACGGTCTCATCGTGGCAGTCCTGCCGCGGCGTGCGGATCGTCCTCGTGAGCGGGATGACCTGCACCACCTGCGCGTACTGCGGACCCCTGTGAATGGCCTTGAGACCGGCCACCGCACCCGCACCCGCGGCCGCCGCCGCGCCGACCGCCAGACCGATCAACAGAGACTTGTTCATTGTCGTCGTTGCCTCCTATTGCAAACAGCGGCAATGGTAGCCACGCCAACCTGAACGGAAACTAACTCGCGCTGTCGCCGGTCCGCGACAGCGCGAGCAGCTCGCTGCCTTCCGGTACGCGATCGCCGCGGGCGAAGTGGATCGTGCGCACCACTCCGTCATAGGGGGCCGTGATGCTGTGCTCCATCTTCATCGCCTCGATCACCATCAGCACTTCGCCGGCGGCGACCGTCTGACCCTCCTGCACGGCCACCGCCGAGACGACGCCGGGCAGCGGTGTCGTGAGTCCGCCGGTCGCGGCGCCCGCGGCGAACTCCTGCGTGCGCGGATCCTCGACGATGAACTCGTGGTGCGCATCGTCGATCCAGAGATGAAGCTGCGGGCCCTGCCGGAACCAGCGGGCGCCGCGCCGCTCGTCCCCCAGCACCGCCACGATCCGGTCTTCCGTGACCGCCACGCCGGCGAGGCGAAGGCGCGTGGCGCCGTCCTCCACGGGCAAATCACCCGCCGGCGCCGCGAGCAATGCCTCCCGCGGCTCGCCGCGCTCGAGCGCGAGGCGCACCCGGTGCGTCCTGCCGCCCGAGGATAACGTCAGATCGATGCGCGCCGGCAGGTTGGGTTGGAAGCCATCGCACATGTCCCAGGGGCCGGCGCGCCGGGGCGCATGGCGGGCCACGAGCGCGGCCAATGCCAGCGCCGCGGGCGTGGCCTCCATCGGGCTGGAGAACTGCGCCGCGGCACGATCGAGCAGCGCCACGCTGTGACGCACGTCGAGAAAGACCCGCGAGCGCAGAATGCGGCCGAGCCAGCGCTCGTTGGTATGAATGCCGGCGAGATCGGTGCGATCGAGCGCCGCCGCCAGCCGCAGCGCGGCCTGCTCGCGCGCCGGCGCCCAGGCGATCACCTTGGCGAGCAGGGAATCGTACACGGAGGGCACGGTATCCCCGGCCGCGAAGCCGGCATCGACCCGCAGCGACTCGCCCCGGGGCCAGTCGGCGGCCTCGAGCGTGCCGGCGCTCGGCAGGAAGCCGCGCCACGGATCCTCCGCGCACACGCGCGCCTCGATGGCATGGCCGTGGATGCGGATCTGCGCCTGCGCGAGCGGCAGCGGCTCGCCGGCGGCCACGAGCAGCTGCCACTCGACCAGGTCGAGCCCCGTGATCGCCTCCGTGACGGTGTGCTCCACCTGGAGGCGCGTGTTCATCTCGAGGAAGTAGAACTCGCGCCCGTCGAAGAGAAACTCCACGGTGCCCGCGCTGCGGTAGCCGATGTTGCGCGCCACGAGCACGGCCGCCGCATGCAGCGACTCGCGCACCGGTTGCGGCAGGCCGGGGGCCGGAGCCTCCTCGATAAGCTTCTGATGCCGCCTCTGGATCGAGCAGTCGCGATCGCCGAGATGCACGCAGTTGCCGTGCGCGTCCGCGAACACCTGCACCTCGATGTGCCGCGGCTCGGGCAGGTAGCGCTCGATGAGCAGCGTCCCATCGCCGAAGGCGCTCTCGGCCAGGCGGCGCGCGCCGGTCAGCGCATCGCGCAGCTCCTTCCTCTCGTGCACGACGCGCATGCCCTTGCCGCCGCCGCCGGCGGCGGGCTTCACGATGAGCGGCAGGCCCGCCGCGAGCGCGCGCTCCTCCAGGTGATCGAGGTCCTGCCGCTGCCCGTCATACCCGGGCAGCACCGGCACCGCGGCCGCCCGCACGCTCGCCTTCGCCAGGCTCTTCGAGCCCATGGCGGCGATCGCGGCCGGAGGCGGCCCGACGAACATCCGCCCCGCATCGAGGCATGCCTGGGCGAAGTGCGCGTTCTCGGACAGGAACCCGTATCCCGGATGAATCGCCTCCGCGTCCGCCGCGCGCGCGGCGCGCAGGATCGCCTGGATGTCGAGATAACTCGCCGCCGCCGCCGGCGGACCGATGCGCACGGCCTCGTCGGCCTCGCGCACGTGGCGCGCGGACGCGTCCGCGTCGGAATACACGGCGATCGTCCGGATGCCCATCCGGCGCGCGGTGCGGAAGATGCGGCAGGCGATCTCGCCGCGGTTGGCCACGAGGAGGCTGCGAATCATGCGGTCACATCCGGAAAAGCCCGAAGCGGGTATCCGCCTCCGGCGCATGGCGCACGGCGGCGAGACACAGCCCCAGAATCCGGCGCGTCTCGAGCGGATCGATCACGCCATCGTCCCACAGTCGCGCGGAGGCGTAGTAAGGATGGCCCTGCCGCTCGTACTGCTCGCGGATCGGCTGCTTGAACGCCTCCTCTTCCGCGGCGGCCCAAGCGCCGCCCGCGGACTCGATCTGCCCGCGCTTGACGGTCGCGAGCACGCTCGCGGCCTGCTCCCCGCCCATCACCGAGATGCGTGAGTTCGGCCACTGAAAGAGAAATCGCGGCGAGTAGGCGCGCCCGCACATGGCGTAGTTGCCGGCGCCGTAGCTGCCCCCGACGATGACGGTGAGCTTCGGAACCTGCGCGCACGCCACCGCGGTGACGAGCTTGGCGCCGTCCTTGGCGATGCCGCCGGCCTCGGCGCGCCGGCCGACCATGAAGCCGGTGATGTTCTGCAGGAAGAGGAGCGGGATGCGCTCGCGCGCGCACAGCTCGATGAAATGCGCTCCCTTCAACGCGCTTTCCGAGAAGAGGATGCCGTTGTTGGCGAGGATCCCGACCGGATAGCCGGCGAGGTGCGCGAAGCCGCATACCAGGGTGGTCCCGTAGAGCTGCTTGAACTCATCGAGCTCGGAGCCGTCCACCAGCCGCGCGATCAGCTCGCGCACGTCGTAGGGCTTGCGCAGGCTCGAGGGCACGGCGCCATAGAGCTCGAGCGGATCGTAGTG
The DNA here is from genome assembly GCA_027306985.1 of Gammaproteobacteria bacterium. Taxonomy (GTDB): domain Bacteria; phylum Pseudomonadota; class Gammaproteobacteria; order Steroidobacterales; family Steroidobacteraceae; genus 13-2-20CM-66-19. The sequence goes on from DAHUXV010000038.1 coordinate 8,991, forward strand.
GGGCTCGCGCGCCGCCTGCGGCGGCGAGGTATCCGCCGCCGGCCGCAGGCGCGCCACGATGCGCCGCGCGATACCCAGCGCATGCGTGTCGTTCTCCGCGTAGTGGTCGCATACCCCCGACTCGCGGCAATGAACCTCGGCGCCGCCGAGTGACTCCGCGTCGATGTCCTCGCCGGTCGCGGCCTTCACGAGCGGCGGGCCGCCGAGAAACACCCTGCCCTGCCCGCGGACGATCACGTTCTCATCGGACATGGCGGGCACGTAGGCGCCCCCCGCCGTGCAGGAGCCGTGAACGACCGCGATCTGCGCCACGCCCGCGGCCGAGAGCGTCGCCTGGTTGTAGAAGATGCGCCCGAAGTGCTCCCGGTCCGGAAACACCTCGTCCTGCGCCGGCAGGAAGGCGCCGCCGCTCTCCACCAGGTAGACGCAGGGGAGCCGGTTCTCGCGCGCCACCTCCTGCGCCCGCAGGTGCTTCTTGACGGTGATCGGATAGTAGGTGCCGCCCTTGACCGTCGGGTCGTTGGCGACGATGACGCACTCCCGGCCGCTCACCCGTCCGACGCCGGTGACGATGCCGCCGCAGGCGATGCCGCCGCCGTACATGCCGTGGGCGGCGAGCTGCGAGAGCTCGAGGAAGGGGCTGCCGGTGTCGAGCAGCACCTGGATCCGCTCCCGCGCCGTGAGCTTGCCGGCGGCGCGGTGCCGCTCGAGCGCCGCGGCGGCGCCGCCCCCGGCCGCGCGCCCGACCTCCGCCTTGAGCTTCGCAGTGAGCTCGCGCATGGCCGCCTCATTGTCGCGGAATTCCTGCGAGCGCGGATCGAGCCGGGAAGCGATGCGGGGCATGGGCTTGTCACGATGGCATGATTGTCGGACAATCATACGATTCCCCTTGCACGGATGACAAGCACATGTCCGCCCACGCCCCCGTAGACAGCGATTTCGGCCTCGGCGAAGCCGTCGAGGAGATCCGGCGGCAGGTGCGGCGGTTCGCGGCGGAGCGCATCGCTCCGCGCGCCGCCGACATCGACCGCAGCAATGAGTTTCCGCGCGACCTCTGGCCGGCGCTCGGGGAGCTCGGCCTCCTCGGCATCACCGTGCCGGAGCGCTGGGGCGGCGCCGGCCTGGGCTACCTCGCCCACGCCATCGCCATGGAGGAGATCTCGCGCGCCTCGGGCGCCGTCGGGCTCTCCTACGGCGCGCATTCCAACCTGTGCGTCAATCAGCTGCGGCTGAACGGCAGCGACGCGCAGCGCGACCGCTATCTGCCGAAGCTCGTCAGCGGCGAGCACGTCGGGGCGCTCGCCATGTCCGAGCCCCAGGCCGGCTCGGACGTGGTCTCGATGCAGCTGCGGGCGCAGCGGCGCGGCGACAGCTACGTGCTCAACGGCCGCAAGATGTGGATCACCAACGGCCCGGACGCCGACGTCCTCGTCGTCTATGCGAAGACCGACCCCGGCGCCGGCGCCCGCGGCATCACCGCCTTCATCGTGGAGCGCGGCTGCCGCGGCTTCGCCACCGCGCAGAAGCTCGACAAGCTCGGCATGCGCGGCTCCTCGACCTGCGAGCTGGTGTTCGAGGACTGCGTCGTGCCGGCCGACAATCGCCTCGGGCCGGAGAACGGCGGCGCGCGCGTGTTGATGAGCGGCCTCGACTACGAGCGGGTGGTGCTCGCCGGCGGGCCGCTCGGCCTGATGGCCGCGGCGCTCGATCTCGTGCTGCCCTACGTGCGCGAGCGCAAGCAGTTCGGCCAGCCGATCGGCACCTTCGAGCTGATGCAGGCGAAGGTCGCGGACATGTACACCGCGCTCGGCGCCTCGCGCGCATATGTCTATGCCGTAGCGGGCGCCTGCGATGCCGGCCGCGTGAGGCGGCAGGACGCCGCGGCCTGCATCCTCTTCGCCGCGGAGAATGCGACGCGGGTCGCGTTGGAGGCCATCCAGGCGCTCGGCGGCAACGGCTACATCAACGACTTCCCGGCCGGGCGGCTGCTGCGCGATGCCAAGCTGTACGAGATCGGCGCCGGCACGCAGGAGATCCGCCGCATGCTGATCGGCCGGGAGCTGTACGAAAGCGCCGCGTGAGCGTCGAATTCGACCAGATCCTGCTCGTGCCGGGCTACCGCAAGGTGGCCGCCGCCATCACCGCGCGCATCCTCAGCCGCGAGCTGCGCGAAGGCGAGCGGCTGCCGCCGGAGACGGAGCTGGCGCGCCAGTTCGGCGTCAACCGCTCGACGGTGCGCGAGGCGTTGCGGGAGCTCGAGAGCGCGGGGCTCCTGGAGCGGCGCCCCGGCTCCAAGCTCATGACCGTCAGCCGGCCCCAACACCGCGCCGTCGCGAAGGACGTGAGCCGCGCCCTCGCCCTGCACGATGTCACCTTCTTCGAGGTCTGGGAGGCGCTGACGCAGCTCGAGCCGCCGATGGCGGAGATCGCGGCCCGCAACCGCACCCAGCCGGACCTCGACAGCCTCGCGGCCGCGAGTGAGCGCTTCGCGCAGGAGAATGCCGAGACCCCGAAGGCCGTGCACCACACGGCCGAGTTCTTCCGTTGCGTCGGGCGCGCCACCCACAACCAGGTGCTCGGGCTCGCCCAGGAGCCGCTGCTCGATCTGCTCGAGCCCTCGCTGCGCGTCATGATCGACGAGGTGCCGCAGGCGCGCGCGCGCATCAGCGCCGCTCAGCGCCGCATCCTCGAGGCGATCGGCAAACGCGACGCCGAAGCCGCGCGTGTCTGGATGGCCCGGCACATCCGCGACTTCCGCAAGGGCTACGAGCTCGCCAACATCGAGCTCGACTGTCGGATCGCCTGAGGCGCAGGTTGCAGGCAAAAGTACCGGTGGAGCCGGGAGGGGGATTCCGGCTCCACCGGTAACTGACACACGGCCGCGAAGGAGGGGGTTATCGCCGCCGTCAACGAGCCTTCACTCAATCGAATGAAGCGCACCGCCGCTGATATTCAAGCAAGCCGCATGCCAGCCGCGGACCGCGCGCCGGCCGGGGTCGAGCCGGATCGTGGGCGCGATTGCGGTGCAACGGCCGCGGCGGACGCACCCCCGGCGGGCATCTACGGCTCTCCCCACCTCTTGCCGGTCACCGGATGCGGGTAGTGGAAGGGCACCACCCGCGTCTCGGGCCAGGTCGTGGGGGCTTCGGGCAGCAGCTCGTCGGGACCGTTGGGGTCGTCGGGGTAAGCGCGGGTCATGGGCGTCAGGTGCACGTCGCTGTTGGCCCAGCCCTGGTGGTAATCGGCCTGCCACAGCATGTCGTAGTGCAGGCACTGGATCCTCCAGATGCCGCCCTCCTTCACATAGGTGTTCTCGTAGATGCCGGCCTCCCAGAACTGCCGCGGGAAGTTGGGAATGGGCTCGCGCATGCTCTCGTGGCGGCCGCCCTGCAGCAGGCAGCGGAACCTGCCCTTGGCCGTGCGCCCGTCCTCGGCGACGTCGACGACATCCTGCAGCATCAGGTGGTCGAACATCAGGCCGCGCGGCGGCCCGTTCGCCCCGCCGGTGAAGTACCTGCGGAACCAGTTGCAGTAGAGCCGCCGCAGGCCGGCCATGCCGCGATAGATGCCGTTGAGGAAGCGGACTTCGCCGCTGTCGCAGAAGAGCGTCACCGCCTCGTCATAGAGGCATTTGTCGATGTAGTAGCCGTACTGGTACTGCAGACACTTGACCGCGTGGGTATCTTCCAGGCGCGCCACCTGGCGCGACAGCGCCGTGAGGCGGCTCTCGAGTGCGGCCAGGGCATCCGGATCGGTCATGGCGTCCCCCTCGATCTGTCTGATAACGCAGGATTATGATGGCATAGCGCATTGGCGCCACGGCGGGCGGCGGGCCCGGTAAGATAAGATATGCGTGGCGGAATACCCGGCCGGAACGGCCGAAAAGGCAGGTGACCCTCTTGGCGGCGATAGGCAGCGAGCGCGTTCTCTCCGTACAGCACTGGACGGATACGCAGTTCACGTTCACGACCACGCGGGACTCGGGGCTGCGCTTCGAGAACGGGCAGTTCGTCATGGTCGGCCTGCAGGTCGACAGCCGTCCGCTCCTGCGCGCCTACAGCATCGCCAGCGCCAATCACGAGGAGCACCTCGAGTTCCTGAGCATCAAGGTCCCCGACGGTCCCCTCACCTCCCGCCTGCAGCACATCCGCGAGGGCGACGAGGTGCTGGTGAGCCGCAAGCCCACCGGCACCCTGGTGCTGCACGACCTGAAGCCCGGCAAGCGGCTGTACCTGCTGTCGACCGGCACCGGAGCCGCGCCGTTCATGGCCCTCATCAAGGACCCGGAGGTCTACGAGCGCTTCGAGCAGGTCGTGTTCGTGCACGGCGTGCGCTGGGCGCGGGAGACGGCCGTGGTCAAGCACCGCATCGAGAGCCTGCGCGCGCACGAGCTGCTCGGCGAGTGGGTCACGCAGAAGCTGCACTATTATCCGACCGTGACGCGCGAGCCGCACGCCAACCGCGGCCGGCTGACGACGCTCATCCAGTCCGGACGCCTCTCCTATGACCTCGGGCTCCCGCCGCTCGATGCGGCGGACGATCGCGTGATGGTCTGCGGCAGCCCGGCGATGCTCACGGACACGCGCGCGTTGCTCGATGAGCGCGGTTTCGAGATCTCCGCGGGCATCGGCGAGCCCGGCGATTACGTGATCGAGCGCGCCTTCGTCGCGCGTTAGGCAGTCGCGGCCGCCGACTCGGCCGCCCGCGCCGCCACCAGCCACAGCACCGCGCAGATCGCCACCGCGACGGGCACGATCAACACCGCCGCCCGCAGCGAGAAGAGGTCCGACAGCTCGCCGATGATCGACGGCGACAGGACGTCACCGAGCAGGTGGATGCCGAGGATGCTGAGGGCCACCGCCGAGGCCCGCTCCGCCGGGCTCACCAGGTTGACGATGGCGGTGTTGATGGGGCCGGTGGACATGAAAAGGAGCAGCTCCGCGGCGATGAGCGCGGGATAGAACACCGAGGCCGACCCCGCCGCCAGCGCCACGTAGACGGCCGGCACCGCCAGCACGGTGATCCAACCCGACATCCACAGATACGCCTGCCGGGAGTATTGCAGCCAGTAGTCCCCGAGCCAGCCGCCGATGAAGGTGCCGACGAAGCCGGTGAGGACGACGATCTCCCCGAAGCCGGCCGAGGCCCGCTCGGCGGGGATGCCGCGCACCTGCTCGAGAAAATACGGCATCCAGAACGCCAGCCCGCCGAGCGCGAAGGTGTAGGCGGCATAGCCGAGCACCGTGAGCAGGTAGGGCCGCTGGCGCAGCAGGCGCAGATACACGGCCCACGAGCCTTTGCCGGCGCCGCTCGCGGCCTCATCGTCGCGGGCCCCGGGCGATTCCTCATCCTGCGCGCCGCGCGGCGGATCCGGCAGCCGCAGGATCCACAGCGCCAGGAACACGCCCGGGATGCCGGCCACGTAGAACGCCGCGTGCCAGCTGAAGTGCTGGCGCATGACACCGCCCACGATGTAACCGAGCGCCGCGCCCACCGGGATGGCCATGTTGAAAACGGCAAAGGCGCGCCCGCGCGTGCGGCGGGCGAAGTAGTCGGCGAGCATCGAGGGCGCGATGGTCCCGTAAGCCGCCTCGCCGATGCCGACCAGGGCGCGCGCCGACAGCAGCTGCGCGTAGCTGCGGGCGAGCCCGGACAGTCCGGTCGCAAGGCTCCACAGGAAGACGCCGATCGCGATGGGACGTGGCCGCGAGCCGCGGTCGCCGAGCCGCCCGAAGACGGGCGCCGCCAGCATGTACACGATCAGAAAGCCGCTCATCAGCGTGCCCAGCTCGAAATCCGTCAGGTGCATGGGCGCGCGCGTCAGGTCGGGCAGCACCGCCGCGACCACGTAGCGGTCGAGATAGTTGAGCAGGTTGATGCCGGAGAGGACGGCGAGCGCCACCATGCCGGTGCGCTTGCCGCGCCCGCGGCCGCTGCTGTCGGGGGTCGGCCCGTCCCCGGTAGGCGCCAGTGACACGGATTCGGCCGCCTTCAGCCCGGTTGAACCTTCAGGCGGTCGAGGTGCTGGCGCACCGCGTCGCGGAAACCCTCGCTGCTCGTCATGATGGCGCCCCCGGCGAGGACCAGGATGAAATCGCCGCGCGGGGTGCGGCTGATCTCCCGCACATGATTCATGTTCACGAGACAGGAGCGGCTGATGCGCAGCATGGGTTGCGACTGTAGTGTCTTTTCGGCCTGCTGCAAAGTGCTGCGTGCGTGAAAGGTGTCGCGGCCGACGATGAGCCTGACGTAATTGCGGTCGGCTTCGGCCGCCTCGATCCGGGTGATGTCGATCATGTGCATGCGGCTGCCGAGCTCGGCGAGAACCCGCGGGCACCGGTCCGCCGCCGCCATTCCGCTCTCGATCCGGGCCAGCACGCCATCGAGTGTCTCCCGGCGCTGCGCCGCTCCCTCCATCTCCCGGCGGCGCCGGACACGCTCGAGGGTGCGGCGAAAGCGCTCGTCGTCGAACGGCTTGAGGAGGTAATCCACCGCGCTCACCTCGAATGCGTCCAGCGCATACTGGTCGTGAGCCGTCACGAAGACGATGAGCGGCAGCGTCCGCGAATCGAGCGCGCGTGCGAGCGAAACGCCATCGAGCGCGTCCATCTGGACGTCCAGGAACATCAGGTCCGGGGGCTGCGCGCGGAGGGCTGCGAGCGCGGCGCGGCTGTCTCCGTACTCCCCCACCACTCTCAGGTCGGGCTCGCGGGCGCAGCACTCGCGCAGCGTGCGCCGCCCGGCGATCTCATCGTCGACGATGATCACATCGAGCATCAGCCCGGCACCCCAGTCGCGGCGGACGGCGCGAGAACATCGGGAAGGCACGGCATGCGAATCTCGGCGACCCATCGCCCGTGGCCATCCGGCGCCGCATCGAATGCGGCCCGCGAGGCGAACTGGATCGCGAGCCGGTCGCGCACGTTGCGCAGGCCGATTCCGCCCTCCTGCCGGGGACGATCGGCCGACATCGTGTTGGTGACGCGCAGCGTGAGCAGTCCTTGCGATGCGCCCGCCGTGACATCCACCGTCACCGGCCCCTGATGACCCGCGAGGCCGTGCACCACCGCGTTCTCGATGAGGGGCTGCAGGATGAGGCTCGGCACCCAGGCGGCCGGCAGCCCGGCCGCGCTCGGAACCTGCACCGCCAGGCGATCGGCGAAGCGCCGCTGTTGCAGCTCGAGATACAGCCGCGCGAACTGGATCTCGTCGGCGAGCCGCGAGTATTCCCGCTCCCCCGCACTGAGCAGGCGCCGCAGCAGCTCGCCGAGCTGCACGATCATGGTTCGCGCCGCATCCGGATCCCACTCGATCTGCCCGCGGATAGTGTGCAGCAGGTTGAACAGCGAGTGCGGCGAGAGCTGCATCCGCAGGGCGGCGAGGTGCGCGGCGCCGAGCTCCCGCTCGAGCGCCGCCGAGCGGATCTGCGAGTCACACAACTGGCGATAGATGTCGAAGCCGGTCGCGAGGCCCACGGCAAAGGCGTACTCCAGAAAGAAGCCGGGAAGGGTGCCGGACCACAGACGCAGCTGCAGATGCCACGGCACGCTCGATGCCAGCTCCCAAATCGATGCGCCGTGCGGGTACAGGCTCGCGAGCGAGCTGCCCATCAGCCGCAGCCCGAGCGCGAACGCGGGGTACACGAGCGCCGCGAAGCCGGCACCGAGCAGGGCCTGCAGGGGCAGGCGGCGCCGGATCGGCTTCCAGCCGATGAGGAGCGAGGTCGCCACGCAGAAAAGAAGCACCGGATAGAGCAAGAGATGTTGCACCAGGTGGGCCGTCCACAACGTGAACACGCGCCGATCGCGAAGAATGTCCAAGGCGGCGCCGTACGCCCAGAACGCGCTGACGATGAGGAGCGGCAAACGGATGCGCGAGCCCACGCGCATAGCGTACGCCAAGCCCGGCACCGCAGAGAGAGGGGGCCGCGCCGGCAGGGACGGATCCGGCGGAAACGGGGACGGAAGCGTTGGGCTGAACCCGTGATCGGCGGGGACCGGCACGTCACCGGATGGCTTACACGGTGTTCAAACCGAGAGTCTCATATGAGCGTCGAAATGAACATGCCCGCTCCACCCAACAATCGACAGGAGACACGCCATGACCCGCATCACCCAGCACCTCGGCCATCGCCCGCGCGCCGTCACCGCCCTTGCCATGGCCGCTGTCGCGGCGACTCTGGTGCTCGGATCGCCCCTCGCAACAGCCTCTGAGGCGGCAGTTGTCGCACCGCAGGCAACCGTCCACTACAGCGTCTATGAGCTCGCCACCGACCAGGGCATCCGCGCGCTCTATCGGCGGATCGTCAGCGCCGCACGGAGCGTGTGCCCGGGATACGACTCGCAGGATCTCGATGCCTTCGTCTACAGCCGGCAATGCCAGCAGCAAGCGGTCGCGCATGCGGTCCGTGAGATCGGCAATGCACGCCTGGCTGCCGTCCATGCCAGGACGCTCCGGCGGCACGGGTAGCGCATCAGGACCGGGCGCGAGGCCGATCCGGCGCCTCGCCCCGGTCGCGCTTGCGGCACTCGAGCACCGAGCCGAGCATGCTGGCGCGGCCCGCGGCCGTGCTCACCCAGAGCCGGCTGAACCGTTTCCCTGGAGCATTCGCTCTCGCGGCGGCGGCCCTCAGGGCGCGGATCGTGGCGCACGCGCTGATCGTGCCCGCAGTCGAGCTCGGCGACCCAGTGGCGCTCGGGGTCGCGATGGTAGCCGGTGATTGCGCGCTTCACGGGGTTGCGGTTTGGTACATTGCCACGGATGGAGATCTTCAAGGAATTCCGCATCGAGGCCGCACACCGGCTGCCCAACGTCCCGCCCGGTCACAAGTGCGCGCGGCTGCATGGGCATTCCTTCCGTGTCGCCCTATATATCTCGGGCGCGCTCGATCCGCACTTCGGCTGGGTGTGCGACTTCGCGGAGCTGTCGGCCGCGTTCGCCCCCCTGCACGAGGCGCTCGATCACCGCTATCTCAATGAGATTCCCGGACTCGAGAACCCGACCAGCGAGCAGCTGGCGGCCTGGGTCTGGCAGCGCCTGGCGACCCGCCTGCCGGGCCTGAGCCGGATCGTCGTCCACGAGACCTGCACCAGCGGCTGCGATTATCGCGGCCCCCAGGCGTGCTAGGCTTGATCGCCGCCTCGACATGGCGGCGCGGCGGGAGGGGCTCATGAGAACGCGCGCACC
>DAHUXV010000042.1 GCA_027306985.1 Gammaproteobacteria bacterium
TGATGCGGCACTCGATCGCGTGGCCGCGGATCTGCACGTCGCTCTGCACGTAGGGCAGGCGCTCGCCCGCGGCGATGAGCAGCTGCGCCTTCACCAGGTCGATGCCGGTGATGAGCTCCGTGACCGGATGCTCGACCTGGATGCGGGTGTTCATCTCGATGAAGTAGAACTCGCCATCCTGATAGAGGAACTCCAGCGTGCCGGCGCTGCGGTAGCCGACCGCGCGGCACGCCTCGACGCAGCGCTCGCCCATGATCCGGCGCTGACGCGCCGTGATGCCGGGCGCGGGGGCTTCCTCCAGCACCTTCTGGTGCCGGCGCTGCATGGAGCAGTCGCGCTCGCCCAGATGGATCACGTTGCCGTGACTGTCCGCCAGCACCTGGAACTCGATGTGCCGCGGCCGCTCCAGAAACTTCTCCATGTACACCTGGTCGTTGCCGAAGGCCGCACGCGCCTCCGCCCGGGTGATGCCGATGGAGTTGAGGAGCGAGGCCTCGCTGTGCACCACGCGCATCCCGCGGCCGCCACCGCCGCCGGAGGCCTTGATGATCACCGGATAGCCGATGTCGCGCCCGATGCGCAGGTTCTCATCCGGATCCTCCGACAACGGGCCGTCCGATCCGGGGACGCACGGCACCTCGTGGCTCTTCATCACCCGAATCGCCGACACCTTGTCGCCCATGGTGCGGATCGTCTCCGCCCGCGGACCCACGAAGACGAAGCCGCTGTTCTCCACGCGCTCGGCGAAATCGGCGTTCTCCGACAGGAAGCCGTAGCCGGGATGGATGGCCACGGAGTCGGTGACCTCGGCGGCGCTGATGATCGCCGGCATGTTGAGGTAGCTGGCGCCGGAGGGCGGCGGCCCGATGCACACGGACTCGTCCGCGAGCAGCACGTGCTTCAGGCTGTAATCGGCGGTGGAATGCACCGCCACCGTCTTGATGCCGAGCTCGCGGCAGGCGCGCAGGATGCGCAGAGCAATCTCGCCGCGGTTGGCGATGACGACCTTCTCGAGCATGGCGGGCGCTTATTCGACCACGAAGAGGGGTTGGCCGAACTCGACCGGGTCGCCGTTGCGCGCCATGATCGAGGTGATCCGGCCGGCGCGGTCGGCTTCGATCTGATTCATCATCTTCATGGCCTCGATGATGCAAAGCACCTGGCCGACCTTCACCTCGTCGCCGATCTCGACGAAGGGCTTGGCGCCCGGCGACGCACTGGCATAGAAGGTGCCGACCATCGGCGCCGTGATCACGTGCTCATTGGCCTTCTTCGCGGCGCTCTCGCTGGCGGCGGCCTGGCCGGACGCTTCCGACGGGGGGGCGAGCGGCAGCGCCGGAGCGCCGCGCGCTCCGTCCCACCCGGCCGGCCCGGGCCCGAACCAGGCCTGCGGCGGCAGCGGATGCGCCACGCTGCCCCCTACCGGCATGCGGCTGATCCGTACGGCCTCCTCGCCTTCTTTGATCTCGATCTCGGCGATGCCGGATTCCTCCAGCAGCTCGATCAGTTTCTTGATTTTTCGAATGTCCATGCCGGGAACGCCCCCCCTGGATTATGTCGTGTAGAGATGATGTCGGATGTCAGGACGAGGCGCGTGCCCGTTGGCGAGCGGGGTCACCGGCGGCCAGATGCCCGCAGGCCGCGCGCACGGCGAGCTCGTAGCCCAACGCGCCGAAGCCCGAGATCACTCCGATCGCGATGTCGGAGAAATAGGACCGGCGCCGGAATTCCTCGCGCGCCTGCGGATTGGACAGGTGAACCTCGATCATCGGCACGTGCACTGCGAGCACCGCGTCGCGCAAAGCGATGCTCGTGTGCGTGAAAGCGCCCGGATTGAAGATCAGTACCCCCACGCTTTGCGCCGGGGCCTGCTGAATGCGGGCAATGAGCTCGTGCTCCGCATTGCTCTGGAAGCAGACGAGCTCGAAGCCCTGCTCGCTCGCGAGCTGCACGGCCCGCCGCTCGATGCCTTCCAGGGTCTGCGCGCCGTAGATACCGGGCTCGCGAGTCCCCAGCAGGTTCAGGTTCGGGCCGTTCAGCAGCAGCAGGCGGGTCATTCGAGGCGGTGCTCGGGTACCGGAGTCAAAGCGACGCGCGGGGAATTTACCCTAATTCGGAGCAAATCGGGGGGCTTTTGTGGCGAATCGCGCGGAACGAGCGCGAGTGCGTCAGGAACGAGCGCCGTGGGTCTCCCGGGCGCGCGCCACGGCCAGCCTGGCCATTCCCCTGGAAATCTCGCGCCGTGCGGTGGCCAGATCGATCCGCCCCCGGTCGATGTCATCCACGAGATCGAGGATCAGGGTGGCCTGATCGGCGCGCAGCTCGCCGATTTTGACGGTGACGATTCTGCCGCGCGCGTCGACGAACACCGAGAACGGAAAGACCGCCTCCATCCCGAGTGCGCGAACGCTCTCGAGCCCCGGCCGCTCGCCGATGAGCAGAGGATACTTGATGCCGGCGCGGCGCGCGTAATCCAGCACCTCTGCGCGGGAGTCGACGGCGACCCCGATGACCTGCAGGCGGTCGCGGGAGCGCTCCCGGCTCAGATGCTCGAGGAGCGGAGTCTCCTCCCGGCACGGGCTGCACCACGGCGCCCAGAAATTCACCAGCAGCGGGCGACCCTTCCAGCCGGACAGCCGGCGCATCACGCCGTGCCGGTCGGCAAAGGCGATGTCGGGCAGCTTGTCGGGGATCGCCCGTCGCGGATGCGGTTCTTCGCCGGAGCGTGCCGGTCGCGCCTTGCCGGATCCGGCGGTGGAAGCTGCCACGGGCGCGGCTCCGGCGGCCTGCGAGACCGTCGCCACGGGCAGCCGGGACTCGACCAGGTGCCCGTAGGCGAAGAAGCCGCCCAACCCTGCAGCGATGACGATCGCGGCTGCCGGCAGCGCTCGTGCCAGGAGAGTCCGAGTCCGCGACCCCATCAGGATGCCGGCTGCGAGCCGAGGGCCGCGCGCACGGCGGCCGCGAATTCGGCGCCGTCCATGTAGCCGACGACCCGGTATCGAGCCCGCTCCCGGCCGTCACGGCCATAGAAGGCGATGGTCGGCGGCCCGAAGATCCCGAAACGCTTCAGGAGTGCCCGGTCATCCGCGTCGTCCGAAGTGACGTCGGCCCGCAGCAAGACCGCTCCGGTGAGCGCACGGCGGACGGCCGGATCGAGGAAGGTGGTCGCCTCCATCTCTTTGCAGGATGTGCACCAGTCGGCGTAGAAGTCGACCATCACGGGCTTGCCCTGGTGCGAGGCCCGGGCGACGTCCCGATCGAGCTGCGCCACGCTGCCGATGGGGACGAACCGCAGGGGGTGCTGCACGGCGGCCCAGGCTGGAATGGGCTCGAGAGGATCGGTTCCGCCCAGAGCGGCCCCCGTGACGAGCATCAGTCCGTAGACTCCCGCCGCCGCTCCCGCGATCCGCAGCGGCCAGCCGCGGGCGCGGGAGGAGGCGCCCAGGGTCGCCCGCCACAGGACGGCCGCGAGTGTCGCTGCCGGTACCGCCCAGAGCGCGAGGGTGACGCGGGCGGGCAGCAGACGCGAGAGCATCCACACCGCTACGCCGAGCATCACCGCGGCGAACAGCTTCTTCACCGTGTCCATCCACGCCCCCGACTTCGGCAACAGTCGCCCGGCGGATGAGCCGACGATCAGAAGCGGAGTGCCCATGCCGATGCTCATGGCGAAGAGCGCGACCGCTCCGCGAGCCACCTCGCCGGTCTGGCTGATCACGGCCAGCGCGCCGACCAGCGCCGGCCCGACGCACGTCGTCACGATGAGGGCCGAGAGCGCGCCCATCACGGCGACGCCGCCCAGGGTTCCCGCCGATTGGCGGTTGCTGAGCTGGGCAATGCGCGTCTGCAGCGCCGCCGGCATCTGGACCGTGAACACGCCCAGCATCGACAGCGCCATCGCCACGAAGAGCGCGGCGAACGTGCCGAGGATCCACGGCGTCTGGAAGGCCGCCTGCGCCTGTCCGCCGGCCGCGGCGAATGCGGTGCCCGCGATCGTATAGGTCAGCGCCATGCCGAGTACGTAGGCCAGTGAGAGCGTGAACGCGCGAGCGGTCGTCACCTTGTGGCCCTGGCCTACGATGATCCCGGAAAGAATAGGGATGGTCGGATACACACAGCCGGTGAACGCCAGACCGAGCCCGGCGAGGTAGAACCAGCCGATCATGGCAAGTAGACTGCCCGAGCGCGCCAGCGCCTCGAACCGGAACTGGCCCGACGAATCCGCGCCGGCCGCCGGCGGATTGCCGGCGCGGCCCGCACCGGACGCCTGGGGGCCTGCGGCCGCGCCCGCGACCGCGCCCGCGGGCGGCAGGCGCACGTCGATCGTCTTGGTGATCGGTGGATAGCAGAGTCCGGCGTCGGCGCAGCCCTGGTAGGTCACGCGCAGCGAGACATCCGCCGCTGCGGCCGAGGAGGCGCGCTCGATCGGCAGCAGTCCCGTGACTTCGTGGCGGTAGATCTGCTCACGGCCGAAATAAGGATCCACCTTGATGAGGCCCCGGGGCAGCTGCAGCTTCCCGAGCGCGGCCCCTCCCGCGGCAGCGACCTCGATCCGGCTGCGGTACAGGTAGTAACCGTCGCGAATGCTCCAGTGCAGCCTTACCGAGCTCGGCGCGGCGGCGGCGCCGCTCACGTGGAAGACCTCGTCCGGCGGCAGAAACTGGGTCTGGCCCGCCGCCAGGGCAGCCAGAACGGCGTTTCCGCCCGTCGCGGGGGCCGCAGCCGCGGCCGCCGCGCCTGCGCCTGCGTAGCAAAGGAGCAGTAGCGCGGCCGCTGTCGCCAGGCTGGCGCGGCCGGGCGCGAGCCGGCTCACTGGACCGCCCCCTGCAGCCAGGCAAGATAGTCCGCCGAGCCGGATGCGACCCGCAGGGCGATGATCTCCGGCACTTCATAGGGATGGAGGGACTTCAGCCGCATCTCGAGCTCCGAGTACCGGGCGGTGACGCTTTTGATGACCAGCAGCACTTCCGGTTCATCCCGGATGGCGCCCTGCCAGCGGTAGGTCGAGTGTACCGGCCCCGTCCGACTCACGCAGGCCGCCAGCCCCGATTCCACCAGCTCCCGCGCAATCCTGGAGGCTACGGCCTCATCGGGGCAGGTGGTCAGGATCACGATCGGCTCGCAGGGAGGGGCCACTGAAGGTCCGGGGAGGGCTATGGCGGGCCACGATCATAATCCGGCGCCCAAAAATTCTCGCCGGCGGGCTTGAATTCCGACCTTCCCCCCCTATGATTAGCAGCCACGCGAGGAGAGTGCTAATACCTCCCGCGCCCAATTTCCATCAACAGAGTTCTAGGAGCGTCCACCATGAAGATTCGTCCTCTTCATGATCGCGTGATCGTCAGGCGCCTGGAGGAGGAGCGTACCTCCCCGGGTGGCATTGTCATTCCCGACACGGCGGCTGAGAAGCCGATCCAGGGAAAGATCGTCGCGGTCGGCAACGGTAAGATTCTCGAAGACGGCAAGGTCCGTCCCCTCGATATCAAGGTCGGCGACAAGATTCTCTTCGGCAAGTACAGCGGCACGGAAGTGAAGGTCGACGGCGAGGAGCTGCTCGTGATGCGCGAAGAGGATGTCATGGCCGTGATCGAGAGCAAGTAAGCCGGGAGATAAGACAATGGCAGCGAAAGAAGTCAGATTCAGCGATGACGCCCGCTCGCGGATGTTCCGCGGCGTCAACGTGCTCGCGAACGCCGTCAAGGCGACTCTCGGCCCCAAGGGCCGCAATGCCGTGCTCGAGAAGAGCTTCGGCGCCCCCACCATCACCAAGGACGGCGTCTCCGTCGCCAAGGAGATCGAGCTGAAGGACAAGTTCGAGAACATGGGCGCGCAGATGGTGAAGGAAGTGGCGTCACACACTTCCGACGATGCCGGCGACGGCACCACGACCGCGACGGTGCTCGCCCAGGCGATCATCCGCGAGGGCCTGAAGGCCGTCTCCGCGGGCCGCAACCCGATGGACGTCAAGCGCGGCATCGACAAGGCGGTAGGCGCCGCCGTCGAGGAGCTGAAGAAGATCTCCAAGCCCTGCAAGGACTCGAAGTCGATCGCCCAGGTCGGCACGATCTCCGCGAACTCCGACGAGTCGATCGGCAAGACCATCGCCGATGCGATGGAGAAGGTCGGCAAGGAAGGCGTGATCACGGTCGAGGAAGGCTCGGGCCTCGAGAACGAGCTCGACGTCGTCGAGGGCATGCAGTTCGACCGCGGCTACCTCTCGCCGTACTTCATCAACAATCAGCAGAATCAGACCGTGGAGCTCGAGAAGCCCGTGATCCTGCTGGTCGACAAGAAGATCTCCAACATCCGCGAGCTGCTGCCGCTGCTCGAGGGCGTCGCCAAGTCCGGCCGGCCGCTGGTGGTCGTGGCCGAGGACGTCGAGGGTGAGGCGCTCGCCACGCTGGTGGTCAACAACATCCGCGGCATCCTCAAGGTGGTCTCCGTCAAGGCGCCGGGCTTCGGCGACCGCCGCAAGGCCATGCTGCAGGACATCGCCGTTCTCACGGGCGGCACCGTGATCTCCGACGAGGTCGGACTGTCGCTCGAGAAGGCGACGCTCAATGACCTCGGCGAGGCGAAGAAGGTCGTGGTCGAGAAGGAGAACACCACCATCATCGACGGCGCCGGCAAGCAGGCCGACATCAAGGCCCGCATCGAGTCGATCCGCCAGCAGGCCGAGGAGGCCACCTCCGATTACGACAAGGAAAAGCTGCAGGAGCGCGTTGCGAAGCTCTCCGGCGGCGTCGCCGTCATCAAAGTCGGCGCGGCCACCGAGATCGAGATGAAGGAGAAGAAGGCCCGCGTCGAGGATGCGCTGCATGCGACCCGCGCGGCCGTGGAGGAAGGCGTGGTGCCGGGCGGCGGTGTCGCCCTGATCCGCGCGCAGAAGGCGCTCGACAAGCTCGAGGGCAAGAACGAGGACCAGACGGTCGGCATTCGCCTGCTCTCCCGCGCGATCGAGGAGCCGCTGCGCCAGATCGTGGACAACGCCGGCGAGGACGCCGCGGTGGTGCTCAACAAGGTCAAGGACGGGAAGGGCACCTACGGGTACAACGCCGCCTCCGGCGAGTTCGGCGACCTGATCGAGCAGGGCATTCTCGATCCGACCAAGGTGACGCGCCTGGCGCTGCAGAACGCCGCGTCGGTGGCGGGCCTGCTGCTGACGACCGAGGTGATGGTGGCCGAGGCTCCGAAGGAGGAGGAGCACGGCCACGGGATGCCGCCGGGCGGCGGCATGGGCGGAATGGATATGTAACGCCCCCCTCGAAAGAGGTATCGATTCTGAAAGGATGAGCCGATAACCTGTCGGCACTGGTTAGGGGAGGCGCCCGACCCCAAAGCGGGCGCCTCCCTGAAAGACGCGGAGCAAGACCCCCTATTCCGCGCAATCCTTAAAGCCCCGCGCAAGCGGGGCTTTTTTTATGGTGCGCCCTGCGGCCGGGGCCGCTGCGTTACCGGCTTTCGAACGGCGCATAATCCAGGCCCTACGCTGGGCTTCGGGAGCCTCCAATGAGTGTATTTTCCAGGCGATCAGTGACGGTCGGGGCGGCGGGGGCCGCACTGTTTTGGGGCATGGCGGGCCTGGTGGCGGGACAGTCGGCGGCCGCCACGGGGGGGCGCGTCATCGCCCAGGGACCGGGGTACAGCATCGTCGCGACCTCACCCGGCGCCGGCAGGCGGTCAGCCGCGGCGGCGGAAGTGAAGGTGACGGACGCGCCGCTCGAGACACTGCACCAGCCGATCGTCTGTCGGGGCAAGCGAGTGTTGAGCATCGACAACCGGAACATCCGCTTCGCGGGCAACGCGGTCACGGCCGAGGACGGCTGCGAGCTCCATATCATCAACAGCCGGATCAGCGCGGGCGGCATCGCCATCCGCGCGCGAAATGCCAGCGTCCACATCGAGAACAGCGAGATCGAGGGCGCCAAGGCGTCCGTCGACGCCACCGACGGGGCCCAGGTCTACGCCGAGACGTCGACGTTCAAGGGCGCCGCGCGCCGCCTGGGCCGGGCCTCGATCCACGACCTCGGCAATAATGCGTGGAATTGAGCTCGAGCGGGGCTCTGCCCGGCGGCTTCGCCGCCAGCGCGCAGCTTCGGGCGTGCCTGCGGCGGCAGTTGGATGCGCTCGAGTCCGCATCGCCCGGCCGGCTCGACTCCCTGCCGCACGACCTGCGACACTCGCTGCCGCGCGTCTTCGCGGCCAGTGATTTCATCGCACAGGCCTGTGCCCGCGACGCCGACCTGCTGAGCGATCTGACCGCGCGGTACGGTCTGACGCGCCGCTCGGCGCCGGGCGACTTCGCGGCCCGCGCGCCGGCCGCCGGGTCCGGCTCCGATGCGCAGATGCTGTCCCTGCTGCGGCGCTGGCGGCGGCGGGAGATGGTCAGGATCGCCTGGCGCGCGCTGGCCGGGTGGTCCGAGGTCGAGGAGACGCTGACCGATCTCTCCGACTTCGCCGATGCCGCGATCCGGATCGCGCTGGAGCATGCCCGCCAGGCGCTCACGGCCCGATACGGCGAGCCCCGCTCGGCCGCTGGCGCGGTGCAGCCGCTGGTGGTCGTCGCCATGGGCAAGCTCGGCGGCCGCGAGCTCAATTTCTCCTCCGACGTGGACCTGATGCTGCTCTTCCCGGAGCACGGCGAGACGGACGGGGCGCGCCCGATCGCCAACGAGGAGCTCTTCACGCGCCTCGGCCAGGCACTGATCAGACTGTTGGAAACCCCGACCCCGGACGGTTTCACGCTGCGGGTCGACATGCGGCTGCGGCCCTTCGGGGACAGCGGGCCTCTGGTCACGAGCTTCGCCTCCCTGGAGGACTACCTGCCGCTGCACGGCCGCGATTGGGAGCGCTATGCCTACGTGAAGGCACGGCCGGTCACCGCGCCGGAGCGGTATGCCGAGATCCGCGCTTGCGCCCTGGATCCGTTCGTCTACCGCCGCTATCTCGACTACGGGGTGTTCGAGAGCCTGCGCGAGATGAAGGCGCTCATCGAGCGTGAGGTCGAGCGGCGCGAGCTCGCCGGCCACATCAAGCTGGGGCCGGGCGGCATCCGCGAGATCGAGTTCATCGTGCAGGCGTTCCAGCTCATCCGGGGCGGCCGCGAGCGGCGCCTGCAGACCTCCTCGCTCCTTAAGGCTCTGGCCACGCTCGGGGAATTGCAGCTCATGCCGGATGCGGCCGTGGCCGAGCTGCGTGCGGCCTATCTTTACCTGAGGCGCCTGGAGAACAGCCTGCAGATGCTCGCCGACGGTCAGGTTCACCAGCTTCCCGCCGATGCGCTCTCACAGGAGCGGATCGCACTCGCCATGGGCGCACCGGGTTGGGAGGCGCTGCTCGCGCAGCTCGGCCGTCATCAGGCGTGTGTCAGCAGCCACTTCAACCGGTTCGTTTTCGGGGCCGCGGGCCGCGGCGGCGAGGCGGTGAGGATCGATCTCGGCCGGCTGTGGGACACCCAGGCGGAAACCGCGGTGCTGTCCGATTCGCTGGCCCGCGCGGGCTTCGGCGAGCCGGCGCAGGCGGCGCAGATGCTCCTGGAGCTGCGCGCCTCGGCGCTGGTGCGCAAGCTCGATGAGCCCGGACGGCAGCGTCTGCAGGCGCTGCTGCCGCCGCTGCTCGCGGACATCGGCGCGGCCGGGCTGGCGGCCGAGGAGCAGCTCGCGGTACTGCGCCGGATCGTCTCCATCCTCGAGGCCACCGGCAAGCGCTCGGCCTATTTCGCGCTGCTGCGCGAGAGTCAGCCGGCACGCTCGCGGCTCATCGAGATCTGCCGCCACGGGGAGTTCCTGGTCCGCCAGGTGGCCTCGTACCCGCTGCTGCTCGATGAGCTCGCGGACGAGCGGCTGCTGTCGCAGCTGCCGGGGCGCGAGGCGCTCGCGCGCGAGCTGCAGGCCGCGATGGCGCAGGTCCCGGACGACGATCCCGAGCGCCAGGTCGAGGCGCTCTGCCATTTCCAGCGCGCCGCCGTCTTCCGGATCGCGGTCGCGGACCTCACCGGCCGGCTGCCGGTGATGCGGGTGAGCGACCGGCTCACCGAGATCGCCGAGCTCATCATCGGGTGCGCCATCGAGCTCGCCTGGCGGCAGATCACCGCGCAATTCGGCGTGCCACACTGCGGCGAGGGCGGGGAACGGCGGCCCGTGACCATCTGCGCGGTGGGCTATGGCAAGCTCGGCGGGCTGGAGCTCGGCTACGCCTCGGACCTCGACCTTGTGTTCCTGCACGATTCCCGGGGGGAGCGCCAGGAGACCGACGGGCCGGGCGCGGGCGGGTCCGGCGCGCCAAGCGGTACCGAGGCCAAGCGGCCCATCGAAAATCCGCTCTTCTTCGTGCGCCTGGCGCAGCGGCTCATGCACCTTCTCACCATGCACTCGGCGGCCGGCCGGCTCTATGAGGTGGACGTGCGCCTGCGGCCGAGCGGCAAGGGAGGCATGTTGGTCACGCAGATCGACGCCTTCGCCGAGTATCAGCGGCGCGAAGCCTGGACCTGGGAGCATCAGGCACTGCTCCATGCGCGCGCAGTGGCGGGCGCGCCCGCGTTGCGCGCGGAGTTCGAGCGCACGCGCCTCGAGGTGCTGCGCTACGCGGTCAGGCGTGAGAGTCTGCGCGAGGAGGTGCGGTCGATGCGCGAGCGCATGCGGCGGGAGCTCTCCAAGGGGGGCGGCGGCCGGTTGGACCTCAAGCAGGATGCCGGCGGCATCGCCGACATCGAGTTCCTCGCGCAGTACTGGGCGCTGAAGTGGGCTCGGGATTATCCGCCGGTGGCGATATTCTCCGACACGATCCGCCAGCTCGAGTCGGTCGCTTCGGCCGACCTGGTGCCGCAGGCGACCGTCGATGTCCTCACCGCGGCTTACCGCGCGTACCGGACCCGGATGCATCACCTCTCGCTCGCGGGGCAGGCCGGCGTGATCTGCGCCGAGGAGTTCGCCGCCGAGCGCGCAGCGGTCAGCGCGGTGTGGGACCAGGTCATGGGGTCGCCCGCCGCGGTATAATCCGCAGCCATGGCCGCGCAACCCAGACCGCTCATCCAGCCGAACGCACAGAATCAGTACGAGGTCACGGCGCAGGACCTGCCGCTCTCGTGCCCGATGCCGCAGATGGTCCTGTGGAATTCCCACCCCAGGGTCTATCTGCCCATCGAGAAGACCGGCTGGGCGAAATGCCCTTATTGCAGCGCCGAGTACACACTCCGGCGTTAGCGGGCCCTTATTGTTTCAGCAGCGGATCGATCAGCTGCAGCAGCTTTTCCAGCGCGCCCCGATTGCGGTCGACCGCGGCGCGGCCGCGGCTGCCGATGTCCGTGCGCAGCGCCCGATCGGCCAGCAGTTGCGCCACTCGCGAGCCGAGCTGCGCGCCGTTGCGCACGATCTGCGCGGCGCCGCAATCGAGGAGCAGCCGCGCGATGTCCTCGCCATTGGAATTGTGGGGTCCGGTCAGAACGGGCAGCCCCAATGAGGCCGGCTCGAGCAGGTTGTGGCCGCCGATCGCAGCGAGACTGCCGCCGACGAAGGCGAGGTCGGCCGCTGCATAGAAGTAGAGCAGCTCGCCCAGCGTGTCGAGCAGCAGCACGCTGGGCTGCTCGCCTGGAGCGTCCGTCGCGGATGCCCGCGAGCGCCGCGTAAAGGTTACGCCCTGCCGCTCGAGCCAGGCCGCCACATCACCGAAGCGGTTCGGATGGCGCGGCGCGAGCACCAGCAGCGCCCCGGCATGGGCGGCGCAGACTCGCCGATGCGCCTCCAGCACCGACTCTTCCTCCACTCCGCCGTGAGTGCTGCCCGCCACCCACACGGGGCGGCCGGGCGCGTAATGCTCGCGCAATGCGGCGCCGCGCTCCGCGATATCCGGCGGCAGTGTGAGGTCGAACTTGAGATTGCCCGTGACGTGCGTGCGCTCCGACGGCGCGCCGAGAGCGCGGAAGCGCTCCGCGTCCCCTTCGCCCTGCGCGGCGATCACGATGCCTCCGGCCACGGTCTCCTTGAACAGCGCGCCCAGGCGCCGATAGCGATCGGTCGAGCGCCGCGACAGGCGCGCGCTGGCGATGACGAGCGGCACGCGGCGAAGCCGGCACTGGCGATACAGGTTCGGCCAGAGCTCCGTCTCGATGATGACCGCGAGCCGCGGGCGGGCGCGGGAGAGAAAGCGGCGCACGGATCCAGGCAGGTCGAACGGCAGGAAACGCACCTCGGCCGCATCGCGAAACAAGGCGCGTGCGCGCGCCGCCCCGGTCGGCGTGAATGTGGTCACCAGCACCGGGGTGTCCGGATAGCGCTCCCGCAGCGCGAGAACGAGCCCCGCGGCGGCCTGCACCTCGCCGACGGAGACGGCGTGCACCCAGATGGGCGGTCGGGCGAGCGGCGGTCCGAGTCCGAAGCGCTCCCCGAAGCTGCGCCAGTAGCTGCGGTCCCGCAGTCCGCGGATGGCGAGCATCGCCGAGACCACGGGCACGGCGAGGTAGAGCGCCGCGAGGTAGAGCAGACGCATGCGGCGTGGCGGTCAGCCGGCCGGCGGCTGGCGGGGCGCGGCCGCCTGCCGATAGCCGTCGAGCAGCGCGTGCCAGTCGGCCTCGGAGAAGCGGTCCCCGGGCAGGCCGTAAGTCACCTTCTCCAGCGACCGCCGCAGCCGCACGAGATTCGAATCGCGCCACAGGCCGGCGCGCCTGAGCTGACAGCGGTCGAAGTCGATCAGGTAGACGGTCTCCTCGCTGAGCAGCACGTTGCGTGCATTGAGGTCGGCGTGACAGACGCCGAAGTCATGAAAGCGCCGGATGCAGCGCCCGATCGAGATCCATGTCACGATCGACAGCGCGCCCACACCCAGGCACTCGGCGAGCGAGCCGACCGTCGTGAGCCGCTCCGTGATGATGTCGCCACGGTACGTGCGGCCGTCCCGCACGTAACGGGCGGCGATCGGCGCCGGCACCGGCAGCCCCGCGCGATGCATGCGGTAGATGATCGACCACTCCGTGAAGGGCCGTGTCTGCTCCTCGCTGCGCCAGATGTAGCGATCGGCGGAGAGCCGCGAAATGAGCCCGCCGCGATGATAATGGCGCAACACCAGCCGGCGGTCCCGGGTGCGCATGAAATGCGTCGTGCCCCGACCGTATGCCGCGGCGCCTTCGAGCTCGCCGCGGGAGCTCCAGTAGCGGGGATCGAACCAGGCGGCGGTCAAATTGCGGGCCCGGGAGGCGTCGTATAGCATGGCGCCTCCCTCGATGGCCCCGTGCTTGACCTCCGACCCGAGCGGCCAGCGCCCGCTCATGGGGTGAACCCTGTCATGGCCCCCAGGAATAGCCTGCCGCTCGACGGACCGCCGCGCACTGTCTGCATATTGAGACTTTCGTCACTCGGCGATACCTGCCATGCGGTGCCGGTGGTCCGAGCGCTGCAGCGCGCATGGCCGCAGACGAAGCTGACATGGATCATCGGTAAAGCGGAGGCACGCCTGATGGAGCTCATCGATGGCGTGGAGTTTATCACCGTCGACAAGCGCGCCGGCTTCGCGGCGCGTCGGGCTCTGCGCGCGCGCCTGAGCGGACGGCGCTTCGATGTGATGCTGCACATGCAGCTCTCCTTCCGCGCGAGTCTCGTTTCGACGGTGGTGCCGGCGGCCATCCGACTGGGATTCGACAAGGCGCGTGCGCGGGAGATGCAGTGGCTCTTCACCAATGCGCGGATCGCACCGCGGTCCCGTGAGCACGTCCTCGACAGCTTCTTCGGCTTCCTGGAGGCGCTCGGCATCCGCGACCGCACGCTGCGGTGGGACGTGCCCCTGTCACCGGACGCGCTGGACTACGCGCAGAAGCAGATCCCCGACGCGAAGCCGACGCTCGTCATCAGCCCTTGCTCCAGCCACGCGCGCCGCAATTGGCGCGCGCAGGCCTACGCGGCGGTCGCCGATCACGCCGTGCGGCGGCACGGAATGCGCGTGATCCTGGCCGGCGGACCGACGGCGGCGGAGCGGGATATGGGCGCGCAGATCGAGCGCCTCGCGCAGGTGCCGCTCGCCAATCTGATCGGGCGTGACACGCTGCCCCAGATGCTGGCGCTGCTCGCACGGGCGACCGTGCTCCTGTCTCCCGACTCCGGGCCGGCGCACATGGCGACCATGGTCGGGACCCCCGTGATCGGCCTCTACGCGGCGACGAATCCCGCGCGCAGCGGGCCTTATCTCTCGCGCAGATGGTGCGTGGACGCCTACGCGCAGGCGGCGCGGCGCTTTCGCGGGCGGGATCCGCAG
The DNA here is from genome assembly GCA_027306985.1 of Gammaproteobacteria bacterium. Taxonomy (GTDB): domain Bacteria; phylum Pseudomonadota; class Gammaproteobacteria; order Steroidobacterales; family Steroidobacteraceae; genus 13-2-20CM-66-19. The sequence goes on from DAHUXV010000042.1 coordinate 14,242, forward strand.
CAGCTGCCGTGGACCGAGAAGATCGAGGAGCCCGGCGTGATGGACCTCATCGAGGTCACCCAGGTCACCGCGAAGCTCGACGAGTTGTTAGCATACGAGGCATGACTGACATACTGGTCCCCGTCTCCCCCGGGGAGCTGCTCGACAAGATCACCATCCTCAGGATCAAGACGGCGCGCATCCTGGATGCGGCCAAGCTGGCCAACGTGCGGCTGGAGCTCGAGCTGCTGGAAAGCACCTGGCGCGGCTCGCCCTTCGCCGCGGCCGACATTGCGCGCGAGGAGCGCGCGCTGCAGGAGGTGAACGAGCGGCTGTGGGACATCGAGGACCGGATCCGGGACAAGGAGGCCCGCCAGACCTTCGACCGGGACTTCATCGAGCTCGCCCGCGCCGTCTACCACTCCAACGACGAGCGGGCGGCGATCAAGAAGCGCATCAACCAGGCGCTGGGATCGCGCCTGGTCGAGGAGAAGTCCTACCAGGGCTATTGAGCGGCGCTGGATCCGGGCTCCCGCCCGTCCCAGCGCTGCGTCGGGCAGCGCCGAGGCGGCCCAGCGTGGCTTTGCCCAAAGCTCCGCCACCTTCGGCGGCGGGGCACATTGCGCTGCGCAATCCTGCTTCGCGCAAGCCCGGGGTGTGCCTGGGTCGCGCGGCCGCCGCTACGGCTTCAGCGGCGGCGGCGGGGGCGGCGGTTGCGGAGTCGGTGCCGGCGCCGGCGGCGTCATCGCCTCGGGCGTGATCGGACCGGGTGCCACCGAGACTGGCGTGGTCAGCAGCCGATTGATGACCTGCACCTCGCCCGGATCGAGGGTGCCGGCCGCGTACCGCAGCTGTACCACGCTGTTGATGTAGTCGTAACGGCTGGTGGCGTAATTGGTCCTTGCCTGCACCAGTGTGCTCAGTGCATTGAGGACGTCGACCTCGGTCTGCGTGCCCACCCGATAGCCGGCTTCCGTGGCCCGGTAGGCCGTCTCGCTGGAAGTGAGGGCCTGCTGGAGCGCCTGGACGTGGGCGATCCCGCTGATGACACCGAGGTAAGCGTCACGGGCCTGCTGCACTGTCGAGCGCGACGCCTGGTCCATCGCGTCCTTTGCGGCGATCCATTGATACTGCGCCTGATGGACGCGCGCGAACGTGCCGCCGCCGCTGAAGATGGGCACGGTGACCTCGAGTCCGATCTCGCGGTCGTTCGACCACGAGGGCAGGCCCTGGAAGGCGCCGTTGATGCCGATGATCGACTCATTGGCGCTCGAGCTGTTGAAGGTGCGGCTGGCGATCAGGCTCAGCGTGGGCAGATGGCCGCCGAAGGCGATGCGCACGTTGTCCCGGGCCACGTCGGCCGCCAGCCGGCTCGCGATCAGCGTGAGATTCTGCTGCAGCGAGGTCTGCACCCACTGGTTCTGATTGGCCGGGGTCGGCATCACCAGCGGCATGTCGGTGCCCGGCTCCGTCAGCGTGCCGTACTGGCGGCCGGTTACGACCTCGAGCTGATCCTCGGCGCTCGCCAGGGACTGCTTGGCGGAAATCACGGCCGCCGCGGCCGTATCGCGGGCGGCGCGCGCCTGCTCGACATCGGTGATGGCGATCAGCCCCACCTGGTAACGCTTGTTGGCCTGCTCGAGCTGCAGGTCGAATGCGCGGAGCGAGGACTCCTGTGCCTTGAGAGTGTCCAGCGCCGCGAGCACTTTGAAGTAGCCGGTAGCGACCCGCAGGACGAGGTTCTGCGCCGCCGCCTCATAGGTCGCCTGTGCCTCCGCCACCTGGCTGTTGGCCGCCTTGAGGCTCATCCAGTCGGCCCAGGAGAAGAGCTGCTCCGAGAGGTTCAGGCTCCACTGCTTGGCGCCGATGTCATCGGTGCTATAGATGGAGTACGGCGCCGGCTGCCCGGTGGGTGCGACCTGGGGCTGGGTGGTCAGGCCGGCGGAATGGGTCCAGGTCTTGGCCGCCGAGGCGGAGATCTGGGGCAGCAGGGCCGCCCAGGCCTCGGGGCGCGCCTCGCGCGCGGCCATGTAGTTCGCGTGGGCCTGCTGGAAAGTCGGGTCGTTGGCCAGGGCGTCCTGGTAGACCTTGGCGAAGTCCGCGGCCCTGGAGGCGGCCGGGAGTCCGATGGCGAGGCCGGCGCAGAGGAGGGCCAAAAAGAGGCCAAGGCTCGATGTCCTTACGGCTCGGTGCATCATTTGCAGAGACGCTCTTGTGTCTGGAGAGAGGCCCTTAGAACACAAAACCCTGCGGCCGAGTTGCATGTATGAGCGGATCGACCACCGTCTCGAACAGGCTTTCCGTGCCCCAGGCATCCTCGGTGACCCGGCGAATGAGCCGCGCCTCCATCACCGGGGGCTCGCCGACCACGACGAAGAGCCGCCCGCCGACCGCGAGCTGGCGCTGGAAGCGCTCGTCGGGCACCGGGAGGGAGGCCGTGACGGCAATCGCGTCGTAACGCGTGTCGGACCCCAGCCGGGTCGCATCCTGCGTGACGATCTCCACGTGCCCGAGGCCGAGGGAGGCGATGTTGCGCCGGGCGAGCTCCGCGAGCTCGGGGAAGATCTCGAGCGACCGGACCGACGCGCCGCCCGCCTGCAGACAGGCGGTCACGAATCCCGAGCCGGCGCCGACCTCGAGCACCCGCTCGCCGCCGGTCAGGGCCAGGGCCTGCAGGAGTCTGCCCACCACGCTCGGCCGCAGCATGTGCTGGCCGCAGGGCAGCGGGATCTCCACGTCCGCGAAGGCGAGGAAGCGATGCGGCGGCGAGACGAATGCCTCGCGCGGCACCTTGCGCAGCGTCTCGAGCACCCGGGCGTCGAGCACGTCCCACGCGCGTACCTGCTGCTCGATCATCTGCTCGCGTGCCTGCACGGTGGACATCTGGCTTGGGGCTCCGATTGGACTTATTGCATCCCGAGGGCGGGGGCCCGTGAAGTTAAGGGTTTTCGCGGCTCCTGCCAAGCCGCTTTGCGATGAGATATGGTGAAATGCCGACGGGATGCCGGACACGTACGCTATGCTTCGGCCGTCCGCTACCCGGGCACCAGAATAATGAAAGCAATCCCGGTCTGCTCCCAGTCGTCACGTCCATGACCTCGAATCGAAGCGCCCGATCGGCAGGGATCGCACCTCCAGCCGGCGGTAATCGCTAGATGTCCGCGGTCGCACTGCTGTGCATCCTGCTGGCCGTCGGCGCGGCCGTTCTCCTCTGGCTGCACGCCCTGCAGCGCCGTGAGCTGCAGGACCTCGGCCGGCTGTCGCAACAGCTGCAGCGCATCGCCATCGGCGGCTCGCTTGCGGGCAGGGTGGAGTCAGGGAGCTCGAAGCCGGAGCTCTCGGCGCTGGTCACCGCCATCAACCACCTGCTGACGCGCGCCGCCGCCGACCACGAGGGCGGCAGGGTGACGCCGAAGCTCTTCGCCGAGCTCGGCGAGCGCATCCACGAGGCGGTGCTGGTGCACCGCGAGGTGATTCTGTACGCCAACCGCCAGTTCGCCACGCTGGTCGGCGCGGACCGCGCCGACCTTGCGGGGCGCCGGTTGAGCGACCTGGTGGCGCCCGAGTATGCAGAGCTCGTGAACGAGAACATCCGCCGGCGCCTGGCCGGGGAGCCGGCGGCGGAGCGCTACGAGGTCGAGGTCCTCGGCCCCGAAGGACAGGTGAGCCGTCTCGAGATCGCCTCCGCACGCGTGGACTACGACGGCGGCAGCGCTCTGCTCGTGACGGGCGTGGAGATTCTGCCCACGCAGACCGTGGAGGCGCTGCGGATGAGGACCGAAGGCGACTCCACGGCGTACCTGCTGGCGTTGAACTCGCTTACCGAGGCCGTGATCGCCGCCGACGTCGACGGCCACATCACCTATCTCAATCCCGCCGCGGAGCGGCTCGCCGCCATGCCTGCGGCGCAGGCGGCCGGCAGGACCCTGGAGGAGATCGTCGGACTGGTCGATGAGACCGACCGGCGTCTGCTGCCGGACCCGGTGCGCCAGGCGCTCACGAGCGGCGTGCCGGTGACCCTCGGCCGCCGCGCGCTGCTGATTTCCCGCGCCGACGCCAGCGAGCATTCGATCGAGCTGTCGGCGACGCCGATGCGCAACGCGGTCGGCGAGCAGGTCGGCGCGGTGGTCCTGCTGCACGATGTCTCCGAGCAGCGCGGCCTCGCCCGCCAGATGTCCTACCAGGCGACTCACGATGCGCTCACCGGGCTCGTCAACCGGCGCGAGTTCGAGCGGCGGCTGGAGGAGGCGATCGAGCGGGGTCACCGCGGCGACGGCCAGCACGTGTTGTGTTATCTCGATCTCGACCGGTTCAAGGTCGTCAACGACACGAGCGGCCATCTCGCCGGCGACAGCATGCTGCGCGAGGTGGCGAAGCTGCTGCGCGATGCGGTGCGCGACAGCGACACCGTCGGGCGTCTGGGAGGCGATGAGTTCGGCATGCTGCTCGTCGGCTGTCCGCTCGAGAAGGCGCGCCAGATCGCCGACGACGTCTGCCGCGCGATAGGCGACCATCGCTTCGTGTGGCGGGACCGGATATTCAACATCGGCGTGTCGGTGGGCCTGGTGGAGATCTCGCGCGAGAGCGGCACGCTGGAGGAGTTGCTCACGGCGGCCGATTCCGCCTGCTACGTGGCGAAGAAGCAGGGCTCCGGCCGGGTGGCGGTGTACTCGGCGCGGGACGAGGCGCTCGCGCGCCACACGGGCGAGATCCAGTGGCTGCAGAAGCTGCAGGGCGCCCTCAAGGAGAGCCGCTTCCAGCTGTACTACCAGCCGATCGTGCCGGCCCACGGCCCCGACGGCGGCGGTCCGGCGATGGAGGTGCTGGTGCGGCTGCGGGACGAGGACGGCCACCAGGTGCCGCCGGCCGAATTCGTGCGGGCGGCCGAGCGCTATCGGCTGATGGGACTGGTCGACCGCTGGGTCGTGCAGACCACGCTCGCGGCGCTCGGGCGCGGCGCGATCCCGGTGCCGAGCGACCGCTGCGTGGCCATCAACGTCTCCGGTCAGACGCTCGCGGACACCCAGTTCCTGGAGTTCGTCGTCGAATGCCTGGACAGCACCGGAGTGGCCCCCTCACAGGTGTGCTTCGAGATCAGCGAGACCGCCGTGGTGGCCAACCTCGAGCACGCGCGCCGCTTCGTGGGCGTGCTGCACGGCATGGGGTGTCAGTTCGCGCTGGATGACTTCGGCTCGGGAATGGGGTCCTTCTCCAACCTGAAGAACCTGCCGATGGACTACCTCAAGATCGACGGCTCCTTCATCCGCAACCTGGCGTGGGACTCGGTGAATCAGGCGATGGTCACCGCGATGATCAAGCTGGCGCGCACGCTCAACTTCAAGGTGATCGCGGAGCAGGTCGAGGACAGCGCGGCTCTGGATGCCGCGCGGCGCATGGGCGTCGACTTCGTGCAGGGCTATGCCATCGCGCGGCCGCAACCGCTGGCCGTGGCGGCCTAGCGCAAAGCGCTGGATCGGGGCTCCTGCCCCGCCCGGCGCCGTCGCGGGCCAAAGGCGCGGTCTTTGCCCGCGACTCGGCCACCTGCGGCGGCCGGGCGCATCCCCGTGCCTGAGCCGCTGTTTCCTGCCTACTTTGGCTCGAATTCCAGGGCGGCGCCGTTCATGCAGTAGCGCAACCCGGTCGGCTTGGGGCCATCGGGGAACACGTGGCCGAGGTGGCCGCCGCAGCGCGAGCAATGGACTTCCGTCCGCTTCATCAGGTGACCGTGGTCTTCGCGTGTGGCCACCGCGCCGGCGATCGGTTGGAAGAAGCTCGGCCAGCCGGTGCCGCTCTCGAACTTCGCCTGCGACTCGTAGAGCGGCTGGCCGCAGCCGGCGCAGCGGAATACGCCCAGGCGGTGCTCGTCGTTCAGCGGGCTCGTAGCGGCCCGCTCGGTGCCGTGGCGGCGAAGCACCCGATATTGCTCCGTCGTCAGCCCGGCGCGCCATTCCTCGTCGGTCTTCTCGACCGCAAACTGCTCTTTCGATTGCACGCCCGCACCTCCCGCGTTCCGCGATGTCATGGTGCGAGTCCAACAGGTCGGCCGCCGGCTCGTCAAGCGTCCGCGCCGCCGCTCCCGCCGCCAGGGTCGGCGAACCGCGGCGCAGCGCCGCAGGCGAGAAAGCAACAGGGCGCCGGCGCGCGAGAGTGTAAGCGCAATCAATGAGTTATGGCCGATCAGGGGCTGCCGGCGGGCGCCCGTGTCGGCTGGAGCCAACAATCAACAGCCGGCCGCTCGGGTAAACCAACGGTGCAAGTTGGCTGCGGCCGTGGTAAGAAGGTCGCCCCATTCATGCGCGAAAGCGAGCGGCACGGAGGCGCCCACCGTATGCAGCTTGCACGTTTATGGCGTGAGCATCTCGCCGCAGGTTGTCCCCGCGAGCTGGCCGGCGTCGAGATCGCCGGCAGCGACGCGCGTACCCTCGACGCCGAGATCACGGCCTGCGTGAGCGCCCTCATCTGCAGGTCGATGACCGTGGACGAGCGTATCGAGCGCCGGCTTGGCGAGATCAGCGAGGCGCTGGCGAGCAAGCAGGCGGAAGCCCCGGAGCCGGTGGCGGGGTATTGCGCACGGCTCAACAAGCTCGTGGGGGCCATGCTGACGGAGTCGCGGGCGGGAAGGGCATAGCCCGAGTCTTTGCGCGGCCCGGCCGCTGCGATAGAGCGCCTGCTCGTGCCGCTGGCCGTCCCCGGCGGCCGCGGTCCCCTCCGAGACCCGCCCACGCGAGATGCTGCAGCACCGGGAGACGCCCGCGCATCCTGCTGCGCGTTCCCTGCTCTGCGGCAGCCCGGGGCGACTCCACGTCCGCCCGCTCCCTCGCTTCGCGACGAGCCCGTGCTCGCCGCGGCCAGGACGCATGCAAGTGTCCTCGCTGAAGGGCGCCGGCGAGCCCTCGCACGAATCTTGCTCAGCTTGGGCCTGGGTAGGTGTCCGGGAGCGCACGCTGTGGGATTCTCGAGCCTTGCAGGAGAGACCGCGGTGGAGGACTTGCCGCACGCGGAGGTGCCGCTCAAGGTGCTGGTGGTGGACGACCAGGTCGACTCCGCCGACGCCGTGGCCTGCCTTCTGTCGATGATGGGCCACGACGTGCACACGGCCTATGGGCCGCACGAGGCTCTGGAGAAATACCGGCAGGTGCATCCCGAGGTCGTCTTCATGGACATCAGCATGCCGGATCTGAGCGGACTGGAGACGGCCGCCCGCATCCGCTCCATGCCGGAGGGCACCTCGACCACGATCATCGCCCTGACCGGCCTCGGCCACGAGACCGACCGGCGCCGCTCGCGCGAGGCGAGCATCGACTATCACGTGGTCAAGCCGGCCTCGCCGGCCGTCCTCCACCGCCTGTTGAGCGCGATACACCACGCGTAGGCCGCCCTGGCGATCGCGGGCGAGATCGCCGGACCGGTGCGTGACCGGTACGTATCGCGCGAAGAGAACGCGACGGCGTAGCTCGCGGACGGCACGCGGAGGAGCGTGCAGCGCCAGCAGGCGCGTCGAATGCGAGCCATGCAGCGGCCGTTTCCCCGGGCCCCTCCTCTCCCGTCGGCGGGTCTCGGAGGGGCCGTTCCCTGGGCCGCGAGGCCGATTCCGCAGGAAGTCGGCCGGCGGCGCACGAAACCGCACCAGGCGATTTCGTGCGCCGATCGATCAGAGCAACGGGATCATCAGCAGCGCGACGATGTTGATGATCTTGATCAGGGGGTTGATGGCGGGGCCCGCCGTGTCCTTGTACGGGTCGCCGACGGTGTCGCCGGTCACGGCGGCCTTGTGGGCATCCGAGCCTTTGCCGCCGTAGTTGCCTTCCTCGATGTACTTCTTGGCGTTGTCCCAGGCGCCGCCGCCGGTGGTCATGGAGACCGCGACGAAGAAGCCGGTCACGATGGTGCCGATGAGAAGACCGCCGAGCGCCTTGATGCCGGCGCCGGGACCGAGCAGGTGGTTCATCACCACCACCAGCACGATAGGCACCACGATCGGCAGCAGCGAGGGAATGATCATCTCGCCGATGGCGGCGCGGGTCAGCAGGTCGACGGCCCGCGAGTAGTCGGGTTTGGCGGTTCCCTCCATGATGCCCTTGATCTCGCGGAACTGGCGCCGGACCTCGTTGACCACCGAGCCGGCGGCGCGTCCGACCGCCTCCATGGCGAGCGCGGCGAAGAGATAGGGCACCAGGCCGCCGATGAACAGGCCGATGATGACCGCCGGGTCGGCGAGCGAGAAGGTGACGAGCTTGCCGGCCGCCGCGAGGTTGTGCGTGTAGTCGGCGAAGAGCACCAGGGCCGCGAGGGCCGCGGAGCCGATGGCATAGCCCTTGGTGACCGCCTTGGTCGTATTGCCGACCGCATCGAGCGGGTCGGTGATGTCGCGCACCTGCTTCGGCAGGCCCGCCATCTCCGCGATGCCGCCGGCGTTGTCGGTGATCGGCCCGTACGCGTCCAGCGCGACGATCATGCCCGTCATCGACAGCATGGCGGTGGCGGCGATGGCGATGCCGTACAGGCCCGCGCCGCTCGCCTCGCCGAGCCTGTACGAGGCCCAGATCGCCAGGCACACGGCGATCACCGGCAGCGCCGTGGCCTTCATGGAGACGCCGAGGCCGGCGATGATGTTGGTCGCATGACCCGTCTGGGAGGCCGCGGCCACCTTGCGGACCGGGCTGTACTCCGTCGCCGTGTAGTACTCCGTGATCACGATCAGCGCGGCGGTGAGCGCGAGGCCGACGAGCGAGCAGCCGAAGAGCGAGTTGCCCTGCGCCGGCATCAGCGCGTGGGTGATGAAGTAGAAGCCGACCGCCGAGACGACGGCCGCGACCACCACGCCCTTGTAGAGCGCGTTCATGATCTTGCCGCCCTCGCGGGCCGACACGAAGAAGGTGCCGATGATGGAGGAGACGATCGACATCGCGCCGAGCGCGAGCGGGTAGATCACGGCGCTCAAGCCGGCTGCCGGACCCTGCTTGTCGAAGACCAGGCCGCCGAGCAGCATGGTGGCCACCACGGTGACGGCGTACGTCTCGAAGAGGTCCGCTGCCATGCCGGCGCAGTCGCCGACGTTGTCACCGACGTTGTCGGCGATGACCGCGGGGTTGCGCGGGTCATCCTCGGGGATGCCGGCTTCCACCTTGCCGACGAGGTCGGCGCCGACGTCCGCACCCTTCGTGAAGATGCCGCCGCCGAGACGCGCGAAGATCGAGATCAGCGAGCCGCCGAAGGCGAGGCCGACCAGCGCATGCAGCGCCGGCTCGACGCCGATGAAGTGCCGCAGAACCGCGAAGTAGCCCGAGACGCCGAGCAAGGCCAGTCCGACGACCAGCATGCCGGTGATGGCGCCGCCGCGGAACGCCACCGAGAGGGCGGCATTGAGGCCCCGCGTGGCGGCTTCGGCCGTGCGCACGTTCGCGCGCACGGATATGTTCATTCCGATATAGCCGGTCGCGCCGGAGAGGACGGCGCCGATGGCGAAGCCGCCGGCGGTGGGCCAGCCCAGGAAGAAGCCGAGGACCAGGAAGAGCACGATGCCCACGATCAGGATCGTGGTGTACTGGCGATTGAGGTACGCCTTCGCCCCGGCCTGGATGGCGGCGGCGATCTCCTGCATGCGGGCGTTGCCGGCCGGCAGGCGCAGGATGGCGGACGTGGATACGATGCCGTAGAGAACGGCGAGTACACCGGCCGCAATAGCGGCCCAGAGCCACGTGGTGGCATCCATCAGGCTATCTCCCCCGGAAGGCTGAAAAGGGCTGACAAAAAAGGCCGCGAACTATACCACGAGGCTTATAGCTTGAATTCCGTGCGCAGGCGCTTGCGCACCCGGGCGCCCTTGATGCGGACATAATCGGGCAGGCCGTCGCGGTAAGGCGGGTAGGCTTCGCCGGCGACGAGCGGCTCGAGATAGCGGCGGCAGGCCGCTGTGATCCCGAAGCCGTCCTCGGTGATGTACTCGCGCGGCACCTTCTTTTCGCGATTGGCCACCTCCGCCAGGGGAACGTGCCCGACGGTCCACTTGTAGGGCCTGGATGACTTGCGGACGATGACCGGCATCACCGCGTTCACGCCCTTGACCGCCAGCTCGACCGCCGCCTTGCCCACGGCATAGGCCTGCTCCACGTCCACCTTGGAGGCGATGTGGCGCGCGGAGCGCTGCAGGTAGTCCGCTACCGCCCAGTGATACTTGTAGCCGTGCGCCTCGCGAATCATCTCCGCCACCACCGGTCCCACGCCGCCGAGCTGCGCGTGGCCGAAGGCATCGCGGGTGCCGGCCTCCGCCAGGAACTTGCCGTCCGGGTAGGCCGTGCCCTCCGAGACCACCACGACGCAGTAGCCGACCTCGGCGACGCACCGCTTGACCTTCCCGAGGAACCGCTCCCGGTCGAAGGGGATCTCCGGAAACAGGATGATGTGCGGCGGCTCCCCCGCTTTGCGGCCGGCGAGGCCCGCGGCGGCCGCGATCCAGCCGGCGTGCCGCCCCATCACCTCGAACACGAACACCTTCGTCGAGGTCCGCGCCATGGAGGCGACGTCGAGCGCCGCCTCGCGAGTGGAGATGGCGATGTACTTGGCCACCGAGCCGAAGCCCGGACAGCAGTCCGTGAGCGGCAGATCGTTGTCCACCGTCTTCGGCACCCCGACACAGATGATGGGGTAGCCCAGCGCCTCGCCGATCTGCGAGACCTTCAGCGCCGTGTCCATGGAGTCGTTGCCGCCGTTGTAGAAAAAATAGCCGATGTCGTGGGCGCGAAAGACCTCGATCAGCCGCTCGTACTCGGCGCGGTTCTGCTCGATGCCCTTCAGCTTGAAGCGTGCCGAGCCGAAGGCCCCGGCCGGCGTGTGCTTGAGCGCGCGGATGACGGCGGGACTCTCGCGGCTGACGTCGATGAGGTCCTCCGTGAGCGCGCCGACGATGCCGTCGCGGCCGGCGTATACCTTGCCGATATGCCGCGATTGGCGCATGGCCGTCTCGATGACGCCGCAGGCCGAGGCATTGATCACGGCGGAGACGCCGCCGGATTGGGCATAGAGCGCGTTCTTCTTGGAGGTCGCTTTCTTCATGGCGTCGCAGGTCCCGCAGGTGAGCCAGATGTGGGGCAAGAGCAGCCGGAAAGGATAACGCAAGGCCGCAGGTTTGACCTCGTCCCTGGGCGTCGGTAACGTGACGAGCCTTTTTGCAATTTCAGGTCTCGATAAGTCTCATGCGCATCGTCCTTTTGGGGGCCCCGGGATCGGGGAAGGGCACGCAGTCTCAGCGCCTGGTCGAGCGTCACGGCATACCGCAGGTCTCCACTGGAGACCTGCTGCGGGCCGCGGTCGCCAATGGCACGCCGCTGGGCCTGAAGGCCAAAGAGGCCATGACGGCCGGCCGGCTCGTCGCCGACGAGATCGTCCTCGGCATGATTCGCGAGCGGCTGGCGGAGCCCGACACCCGCCGCGGCTTCATCCTGGACGGCTTTCCGCGCAACCTGGCGCAGGCCCGGGCGCTCGATGCGCTGCTGCGCGAGATCGCCCAGCCGCTCGAGGCGGTCGTGCAGATGGAAGTCGACTACGCCGAGCTCTCCCGCCGCATCGCCGGACGGCGCACCTGCTCCGACTGTGGCCGGGTCGTGAATCTCCTCACCTCACGGCCCGGCGAAGCCGAGGGGGAGCTCTGCCCCAAGACCGGCAAGCCCCACCGTCTCTTCCAGCGTCCGGACGACAACGAAGCCACGGTCGCGGAGCGCCTGAAGGTGTACGAGCAGCAGACCCGGCCGCTCGTCGACTACTACCGCGAGCAGGGGCTGCTGCGCACGATCCATGCCGAGGGGCCGGTGGCCGAGGTCGAGCAGCGGCTGCAGGCCGCGCTGCAGCGAGGGGAAGGCCCGGAACCGGCCGCGCGCTAGAGCGCGGCCAGCAACTTCTCGCCGATGACCGGGCGCCGCCAGCCTCGCAGCGCGGCGATATCCTTGCCGCCCTCCGCCAGCTGCTCGAGGTCGCGCCGGGTGGCCAGCACCTCGGGGCTGATGCTCAGCTCGGTCGCGACCGCCTGGTTCAGCGCGCCGAGCTTCTTCACCAGAGCGTTCTTCGCCGGGTCCGGCCGCTGCCGCAGCTCGAGCGGTGGCGCGGGATCCGGCACCTGCGCTACCGCGATGCAGGCCAGCAGCTCCTCGCCGCAGTGGCGCAGCACGCCTGCCGGCACCTCCGCGATGGCCTGCAGTGCCGCCATCGATCGCGGCACTCTCACGATCACCTCGCGCAACGCCGCATCGTCGAGGATCCAACCCCGTGGCCGATTCCGCTCGATGGCCCGCCGCTCGCGCCACGCCGCCAGCTCCCGCGCCAGGCGCTCCCGGGCCGGGTCGAGGCCCCGCAGCCCCTTCAGCCGCCGCCAGGCCTCCTCGGGGTCCGTGGCGAGGCTGCGCGCGTCCTCGAGCGCCGCAAGCTCCTCGGCAAGCCACGTCAGCCTGCCGAGCTTCTCGAGCTGCTCCTCGAGCCCGAGCTGCAACGGGATGAGGTGCCGCACGTCATCCAGCGCGTACTCGATCTGCTCCGGCGATAGCGGCCGGCGCGACCAGTCGGTCCGGGTATGCGCCTTCGGCAGCTCGACGCCGAGCAGCCGGCGGACGAGCTCCGCGTAGCCGACCTGGGCGGCGAATCCCGCCAGCGCCGCCGCGATCTGCGTATCAAACACGGGCCGCACGAGCCCGACGGCGGGCAGCAGCACCTCGAGATCCTGCCGCGAGGCATGCATCACCTTCACCACCCCGCCCGTAGTGAGGGGGGCGGCCAGCGCGCCGAGGTCGGTCACCGCGATCGGGTCGACGCACACGGCGTCGCCGCCGGCCGACACCTGCAACAGGCAAAGCTCCGCGCGATAGGTGCGCTCGCGGAGAAATTCGGTATCCAGGGCGATGCTCCCGTGCCCGGCGAGGCGCGCGGCGAGATCGGTGACGGCATTGGCAGTGTCGGCTATGTGGTGCAAAAGCGTAGGGGATGATCTGTACAATTCCGGCGCATTATGCACGTACACATCTTGGGAGTTTGCGGGACCTTCATGGGCGGCGTCGCCGCCATCGCGCGCGCCGCGGGACACCGCGTCACCGGGTCCGACCGCAATGTCTACCCGCCGATGAGCACGCAGCTCGAGGCGCTCGGCATCGAGCTCATCGAAGGCTACGACGCCGCCCAGCTCGATCCGGCGCCCGATGTGGTCGTCGTGGGCAATGTCATGACGCGCGGTCAGCCGGTCATCGAGGCGCTGCTCGAGCGCGGTATTCCCTACGCATCCGGTCCGGAGTGGCTGTCGCGCGAGGTGCTGCGCGACCGTTGGGTGCTCGCGGTGGCGGGCACTCACGGCAAGACCACCACTTCCTCGCTCCTCGCCTGGATTCTGGAGCACGCGGGATTGCAGCCGGGCTTCCTGATCGGCGGCGTGCCCGCGAACTTCCAGACGAGCGCCCGGCTCGGCGCCGCGCCGCCAGGCGCGCGCGCGCCGTTCGTCATCGAGGCGGACGAGTACGACACCGCGTTCTTCGACAAGCGCGCGAAGTTCGTCCATTACCGCCCGCGCACCCTCATCCTGAACAACCTCGAGTACGACCACGCGGACATCTATCCCGACGTGGCCGCGATCGAGCGGCAGTTTCACCATCTGGTGAGAACGGTGCCGGGCGGCGGCCTGATCCTCTGGAACGCCGCCGACGAGCATCTGAAGGAGACGCTCGCGATGGGATGCTGGACACCGCGCGAGGGCTTCGCGGGCCACGCCACGCCGGAGGCGCACTGGACCGGCCGCACGGCCGGCGGGGTGGACGATTTCTCCTGCTTCGAGGTGCTCGAGCTCGGCCGCCCTGTGGGCACGGTGCGATGGGAGCTCATCGGGGCGCACAACATGGAGAACGCGCTGGCGGCGATCGCGGCCGCGCGGCACGCCGGCGTCACCGTCGAAAGCGCGATAGAGGCCCTGCATTCGTTCGCGGGCGTGGCGCGCCGGATGCAGCTTCGCGGCGAGGTCAACGGCGTGCGTGTGTACGATGACTTCGCTCACCACCCGACGGCGATCGCGACTACGATCGACGGTTTACGGCGGCGCGTCGGGTCGGCGCGTATCGTCGCCGTCCTCGAGCCCCGTTCCAACACCATGCGCATGGGCGTTCATCGCGACTCGCTCGCGCGCTCCCTGGCGGGCGCGGATGAAGTCTGGCTGTATACGCCGGGGGATCTCGGCTGGGACCCGGGCGCCGTGCTTGCCGGCCTCGCAGGACGCGGTCACGGACGCGGCGACGTTGCGGCGCTCGCGAGGGACCTCGCGCGGACGCTGCGGCCGGGCGATCACGCGCTCATCATGAGCAACGGCGGCTTCGGGGGGCTGCACGGCAAGCTGCTGGCGGAGCTCGGAGGAGCCGTCCCCCCCCAGACCCGCTAGCGGGCGGCAGTGGCCCGGGAAACGCTTTGCCGCTGGCGGTAGAGCCAGCGCAGGCCGATGCCCAATGCGACCGTCCAGCCGAGCACCAGCCAGCCGGTGAAGCCGTCGTGGCGGCTGAGCAGGAAGGAGAGCGGGGAGGCACGGTCCGGTTCCGACAGTCCGTGCACCACCAGCATCACCCAGACCCAGCCGGCGTGCAGACCCATCCCCGCCGCGGTATTCCCGGTGATCGATCGCACCATCGCCAGCACGACACCGACCGCGGTCAGACAGAGGAACGCATCCGCGATTCCCAGAGGATGAGCGAGCGATCGCAGCTCGCCGCCGAGCAGCGCCACGCCGCTCCAGGCGCAGACCTGCGCGGCGGGGATGTGGAAGGCGCCGATGAAATGAGTCCACGCAAAGACCACGGAGGTCAGCGCGATCGCGACCGCGGTGCCGGATTCCCGCTGGATGCCGGCGTACATCGCCCCGCGAAGCGCCGTCTCCTCGATGAGCCCGACGGCGAGCCCGCTCGCGAGCCGCTTGCCGACCAGCGCGGCGAGCGCGCCGGCGCCGTAACCCGCGGCCTTGTGGAAATCGAGCAGCCCCAGGGCCACCATGGACGCCGCCACCACCGACATCGTGACGACGCCGAGCGCGAGCCCGATGCACAGCTCGCGGAGGTAGACGGCGCGCGGCACCCCGAAGCCCAGGCTGGCGCGATCCGCGAGCCGCAACCGGCGCGCCACCAACAGGAAGCCGACGAGAAATCCCAGCATTCCGATCCGCTCCCCGATGCGATTGAAGGGGAAGTCGAAATGCGGATGCAGCAGCAGCCAGGCCGGATAGGTGAGCGCGGCCATCGCGGCCAGGCTGCCGGCGATCAACAGGAGAAACCACGCGAAGGCGCGCATACGGTCGAATCCTCGGACGGGGTGCGCAATGTACGGGTTGACCGCCTTTGGGCGCAAATCGGCGCTAATGCGCCCAATCGGCGTGAACGCGCAACTTCCCGCTCTGGTGGCGCGCGCCGCCGGCGGCCGACAATGACCGCCAGTCGCCACGCCAGCGGAGAGCCGTCATGACGCAGACCAGGGCACGACAGATATTGCAGTCGCTCATCCAGGGGATAGACCCCGTCACCGGCGCGGAGTTGCCGCACGAGACGGTGCTGCAGCGCGCCGATGTGCTGCGGGCGCTGCTCGCCGGGCTCACCGCGATCGAGCAGGCGTCCGCGCGCGCGCAGCGCCGGGCGCAGTTGCCCGGCAACGTCGGCCAGGCGTGGACCACCGAGGAGGAAAGCAGACTCGTCGCCGCGTTCAAGAGCGGTGATTCGGCTGTCGCGATGGCGCGCCAGCACGGACGCACGCTGCGCGCGATCGAGGCGCGCCTGGAGAAGCTCGGATTGATCACGGCGGAGCAGCGCGCGACGCGCGGTGGCTTCACCGGCGTCTCCGAAGCGCCGCCTCGTTCGCGACTCGCACGGGGCGCTATACTGGGACGCAAGCGGGCGCAACGCCGCTCGAGATGAGTCCAACATCGCGGCGCGAGCCGCTCCGCTCTCCACGTGCCGCAAGCCCCTTCACATCCGGTGGTCATCTGGTTCGGCCGAATCGGTGACATGATCATGCTGAGCGCGCTGCTCGAAATCCTGCACCGCCGCTACGGGCGGCCGTGCCGGATCGTCGGTGCCGGCGCCTGGACCGCGCAGATCTACCGCTCGCACCGCGATGTCGCCGAAGTCATCTGTCTCGGTCGGCATACGGCGTTCTTTCTCGACCGGGCGTGGTGGCGCGCCGTGCGGATGCTGCGCGCCGAGCGCGCCGCGCCGGTGTATGTCTGCGAGGACTTCCCGCGCAAGCTGCCGCGCATCCGCCGCCTGTTGCGGTGGAGCGGTACGCCGGACAGCCGCTGCGTCTTCATGCACGAGATGTTGGCGAAGGAGGAACGTCTCGGTCAGGCGCCCGAGCACTGGGTGGACCGGCTCGTCGCGCTCGGGCGGCGCACCCCGCCCGCGTTCCGTGAAGCCGACTTCCCGTGGCCCGAGCCGGCGCCGCGCTGCGCGCCGCGGCTCGAGATCGCGCCCGC
>DAHUXV010000046.1 GCA_027306985.1 Gammaproteobacteria bacterium
TTCGATTCTTCCGAGATCGGCCAGACCATGAGCGAGATCGTCGCCTACGGCACCGCCGTGGTGATCGAGCCGGCCGCGTGAGACTGCGCGCGGCCTTCCTTGCACTCTCGGCGCTCGCAGTCGTGGCGGGCGCCATCGAGCTGCTCGCGGTGAAATCCGGTCACGGCCTCCCGCTGCTCGTACTCGGTGCCGTGGGGCTGCTCGCGACCGTTTTCGAGCGCTGGCGCTATCGCAAGCCCGCCCCGCCCGCAGCCCGCTGGCAGGCGACCGGTGAGCGTTTCGAAGATCCCGCCACCGGTGAGCCGCTCGAGGTCCTGTACGACCCGGTCACCGGCGAGCGACGCTACGAGCCGCTGAGCCGCCGCGCACCCTGACCTGAGGGCGTGCGCCTCAGCGCCGCCGCCTGCTCGGGCGCGTCGAGCGACGCACCGGCGCACGCGGCGCGCTCTTGCGCTTGGACGCCGGACGACGACCGGCGATCCGGCCTGACTTCACCGTCTTTTTCGCTACCGCCTTGCGGGAGCGGACCGGCACGCGCTTGGCGGCTCGGGGGGTCTTGGCCGGTGCTCGCTTGCGCTTCACGGCCTGGGTCTTCGGTCGTCGTGCGAGCGCCGGGGCCGCCGCGACCCACCGCGGGGCCGGCTTCGCCGCGCGAGATTTCGCCGGTGTGCGCCGAGCGCGCGTCACCGCGGCCGCCTTGCGAGGGCGTGCTCGAGATCGGGCGGCCGTCGGTCGCGCTCCTGTTCCCGCCGGTCGTTTGCGGCGCGCTGCCGGTACTGCCGCCTCGCCCGCGCCGCGCAGCTGATCGAGAATCGCCGGGTTCTCCAGCGTCGAGACATCCTGCGCAATGTCCTCGCCGCGCGCGAGGGCGCGCAGCAACCGGCGCATGATCTTGCCCGAGCGGGTCTTCGGCAGATTGTCCGCAAAGCGGATTTCATCCGGCTTGGCAATGGCTCCGAGCTGCTGACCCACCCAATCGCGCAGCACCTGCTCCAGGTGCGCCGCATCGCCCTTCGGTCGGGGACCCCGGCACACCACGTAGGCGAACACCGACTCGCCCTTGATCTCATGCGGCTTGCCGACCACGGCGGCCTCGGCGACGCGCGGATGGGCCACGAGCGCCGACTCGATCTCCATGGTGCCCAGGCGATGGCCGGCCACGTTCAGCACATCATCGATGCGCCCCATGATCCAGAAATACCCGTCCTTGTCGCGATGCGCACTGTCTCCGGCGACGTAGTAACGGTTGTGGAACTTCTCCCAGTAGGCGGCCAGGTAGCGGTCGTTGTTGCGCCAGATGGTGCGCAGCATCGAGGGCCAGGGCTTCTTGATCACCAGATAGCCGCCGGCATCGGCCCGGGTCACCGGCGTACCGTGATCGTCGACGATCTCCGCCTCGATTCCCGGCAGCGGCAGCGTGCACGAACCGGGCTTGGCCGGGGTGATCCCGGGAAGTGGCGAGAGCATGATCGCGCCGGTCTCGGTCTGCCACCAGGTGTCGACGATCGGACAGCGGCCGCCGCCGATGACCCGGTGGTACCACATCCAGGCTTCGGGATTGATCGGCTCCCCGACACTGCCGAGCAGGCGCAGGCGTGACAGATCGTAGCGGCTCGGCACCTCGTCGCCGAGCTTCATCAGCGCGCGGATCGCCGTCGGGGCGGTATAGAACACGCTGACCCCGTGATCCTGGCAGATCTTCCAGAAGCGCCCGCCGTCCGGATAGGTCGGCCCGCCCTCGTACATCACGACGGTCGCGCCGGCGGCGAGTGGCCCGTAGGCGAGGTAACTGTGCCCGGTGACCCAGCCGGCATCCGCGGTGCACCAGAACACGTCGTCCTCGCGCAGATCGAACACCCACTCGGTGGTCAGTTTCGCCCCGAGCAGGTAACCGGCGCTCGAGTGCTGGATGCCCTTGGGCTTGCCCGTGGAGCCGGAGGTGTACAGCAGGTACAGCGGATGCTCTGCGTCGACCCACTCGGGCTCGCACACCGGAGAGTGCGCCGCGATCGCCTCGTGCCACCACAGGTCGCGACCCGGCTCCATCGCGATGGCATGGGCGGTCCGCCGCAACACCACGACATGCTTGATGCTCGGGCAGCCGGCCGCGAGCGCCTTGTCTGCGGCCGCCTTCAGCTCGATAGCGTGTCCGCCACGCCAACCGCCATCGGCGGTGATGAGCACCTTCGCGCCGGTGTCCTCGATCCGCTCCTTCAGCGCCGGGGCCGAGAAGCCACCGAATACCACCGAGTGGATCGCGCCGATGCGGTTACACGCATGCATCGCCACAATGATCTCGGGCACGAGCGGCATGTAAATCGCCACACGGTCCCCGCGCTGCACGCCGAGCGATTTCAGCGTGTTGGCGAAGCGGCAGACCTCGCCGTGCAGTTCCTGGTAACTGATCCGTCGCACGTCGCCCGGCTCGCCCTCGAAGATAATGGCCGGCTTGTGCCCGCGGTCGGCGAGGTGCACATCGAGGCAGTTGAACGAGACATTGAGCTCGCCGTCGGAGAACCAGCGGAAATTGGGCGCGTTCTGCTCATCGAGCGTGACCGTGAACGGCTTGTGCCACACGAGGTGCTCGCGCGCCAGCTGCGCCCAGAAGCCGGTGTAGTCCGTCTGCGCATGGCGGCGCAAGGCCTCGAGATCCGCCGGCTTCAGCCGCGCGCGCGCACTGAATTGCGCAGGCGGCGGGAAAACGCGCTCCTCCTGCAGGACGGACACGATGTTCTTGGTCGCCATGGTAGCCCCCGCTGGTTCCTGTGACGTGAGCACCGAGCATAGCCGAAGCCCGCGCGAATTCCTGCCAGACCAATGGCGCGCGCCGGCTCAGCCCCCTGGCGCGACGAGCGCCGCCAGCCGCTCGCCCTGGCGGCGCA
>DAHUXV010000078.1 GCA_027306985.1 Gammaproteobacteria bacterium
CGGCCAGCGCCGCTGCGGCGCCGCGGCCCGAGCCGGCGCCGCGAGCGGCGCAACACGCGCCGCCGCCCGCGCACGCCGCGCAGCGGTCTTCGGGCTCCTCGATCTTCGCTACGCTGGCGAGCTACTGGTGGGAGGTCGCACTCCTCGCCGCCGCGCTGCTCGGCTGGGTCGGGTTGCGTGCCTGGCGCTCGCGCCGGCAGTCGGATGTCGATGATTCGCTGGGGCGCTTGGCCGCCGCGGGCTCGACGCCGTCGCCCTATACGAGGCTGGAGCCTTCGGTAGCGGACACAGCCTCGATGCGTCCGCTGGCAGCTGCGGCGGATGACGATTCATTCGTCGTGGAAGAGAGCGGGCCGCACGAGCGGCCGCGGATCGCCGCAGCGGCGGCACCCGCGCCCAAGCGTGTCAGCACGGACGATCAGACGATCAGCAGCGAGACGGCGCTCCACCTGGATCAGGGGGACCCGCTCGCCGAGGCCGATTTCCACATGGCTTACGGCCTGTACGACCAGGCTGCCGACCTCATCCGCATCGCGATCGGGCGCGAGCCCGAGCGGCGGGACCTGAAGCTGAAGCTGCTGGAAGTCTTCTTCGTCTGGGGCAACAAGGAGCAGTTCCTGCAGACCGCGCACGAGCTGGCGGACACCCGCGCCGAGGCCGCGCCGGGCGAGTGGGAAAAGATCGTGATCATGGGCAAGCAGCTCGCGCCGGAGGATCCGCTGTTCGCAGGCGGTGCCGCCGTGAGCGGCGCGGCGTCCGCGGGGGTCGATCTCGACCTCGCCGGCGGCCACAGCGGTCTCGACAGCGGGCTCGACTTCGACATCGCCGCGGCACGCACGGGCCAGCATGCCCAGGGGCTCGATCTCGACATCGGCTCGGCGCTCGGCGACGGCGAGGCCACGCTCGTCCCGGGTACCGCCACCGACCGCAACATGGCCCTGTCCGAGACGCATTTCGCGGACGGCGCCACGGGCTCCACACGGGAAATGACGGCGACCCTGCCCGGCGGGGATGGGCTCGAGTTCGGGACGGAGATCGAAGGCCCGACCGTCGAGCAGCCGGCGCTGCACATGTCGGAGCAGCCGACGATTCGCCAGAAGGTCGAGACGGCTCTGAAGCAAAGCGGCGGCGAGCAGACGGCGGAGCTCGCGATCGACGATCTCGGCCTCGATCTCGGCGCCTTCGACGCCGATGGCACACCGGGCGCGGCGAGCGAAGCCTCACCCGAGACGCCCACGCTGGTGGCGGGACTGGATGAGCACTCGCGCCGGATCATCGAGCAGGCGAGTCAGCGCGCGCAGGAGCGCTCGCCGGAGCCCACCGGCACGACCAACGCCTGGCACATCGACGAGAACGAGCTCGAGGCGGTCCTGAACGAGGGCGATGGCCACGCCAACGGCCACGATACCGCAGCGACCTCGCGGCTGGCCGCGCTGGAGACGGGCGGCGTCGACTACGAGCTCGGGGCTGCGGACGCCGAGCCCGCTCACGCCTCGAACGGCTCGGCTGTCGATCTCGACGTCGGCACGGCGACGGTACCGGATGCGGCGTTCACGGCGACCCAGAAGCTCTCGGCGGACGATCTGGCGCTGCCCGACCTCGAGCCGGTCACCATGAGCGAGGTCGGCACCAAGCTCGATCTCGCGCGCGCCTACATGGACATGGGCGATCCCGACGGGGCGCGCAACATCCTCGAGGAAGTCATGCACGAAGGCTCGACGACGCAGCGCCAGGAAGCGGAGCGCCTGATGGAGTCCCTGCCTGGCTGATCCGCAGCGCTGGATCCGGGCTTTGCGCTGCGCAGTCCCTGCTGCACGCAAAGCTCCGGGGTGACCATCCATGGCCACCCGTGCGACGCATGCGTCGCACCCTGCCCGGCCCAGCGCGCGGCGGGCAACAGGCGCGACTCTTGCCCGCCGCTCGCCGCCTACGGCGGCGGGCACATTGCGCTGCGCTAGCCTGCTTCGCGCAAGCCCCGGGGTGTCCATCCATGGACACCCACTCGGCGGAGCGAAGCGATGCATCACCGCAAGGCACCGCCTCGCCCCTGTGCCTGTGCTCGGAAGCATCTTAAGCTCGCGTGATGAGGCGGATCGCGGTCGGACTCGAGTATCAGGGCACCCGCTACGCCGGCTGGCAGAGTCAGCGCTCGGCGCAGACGGTCCAGGTGCTCGCCGAGGCGGCGCTCGGCAAGGTGGCGGCCGGGGCGGTGAGTCTCGTCTGCGCCGGCAGAACCGACGCCGGGGTCCACGCCCGCGGCCAGGTGGCGCATTTCGACACGGCCGCGAGTCGCGGCATGCGCGCTTGGATGCTGGGAGCCAACTCCGAGCTGCCGCGCGACATCAGCGTCTGCTGGGCGCGGCCGGTGCCCGCTCACTTTCACGCGCGCTACTCGGCGCAGGCACGCACCTACCGCTATCTCATCTTCAATCGGGCCTCCCGCTCGGGCCTGCTCGCCCATCGGGCCACCTGGGTCCACCGTCCGCTCGATGCCGAGCGCATGGCGCAGGCGGCCGCGGCGCTCGAAGGCGAGCATGACTTCAGCGCGTTTCGCGCCGCCGAGTGCCAGGCGAGATCGCCGGTTCGCCGCCTGGAGCGGCTGACCGTCGCGCGGGGAGGCGACTGGCTCGCGATCGAGGTCACGGCCAATGCCTTTCTGCACCACATGGTGCGCAATATCGCCGGGCTGCTCATCCGCATCGGCAAGGGCGAGGCGCCCCCCTCCTGGGCGGCCGAGGTGCTCGCGGGACGCGATCGGCGGCTGAGCGCGGCCACGGCGCCCGCGGACGGCCTCTATCTCTGGCACGTGCGCTATCCGGCCGCTTTCGCGCTGCCGGTGCCGTCGGATACCATGCCCGGACCATTCCCCTAGGCGGCCCTCATGTCCTGGTTCGAGAAGATCATGCCCTCGCGCATCAAGACCGAGCGCCGTACCCGCTCGGTGCCCGAGGGCCTGTGGATCAAGTGTCCGGCGTGCGATGCCGTCCTCTACCGCGCGGAGCTCGAGCGCAATCTCTATGTCTGCCCGAAGTGCAGCCATCACATGCGGATCGGCGGCCGCGAGCGGCTGGAGCGTTTCCTCGACCCCGCCTCGACCGAAGAGCTCGGCGCGCGGCTCGCTCCCGAGGATCCGCTGAAGTTCCGCGACAGCAAGCGCTACAAGGACCGGCTGGCCCAGGCGCAGAAGGCGACCGGAGAGACCGACGCGCTCATCGTGCTCGCCGGCACGCTGGAGAAGCTGCCGGTGGTGGCCTGCGCTTTCGAGTTCCAGTTTCTCGGCGGCTCGATGGGCTCGGTGGTGGGGGAGCGCTTCAAGCGCGCCGCGGACCACTGCATCGAGCATCGCAAGTCCCTCGTCTGCTTCACCGCGAGCGGCGGCGCCCGCATGCAGGAGGCGCTCTACTCGCTGTTGCAGATGGCGAAGACCGCCGCGGCGCTGTCGCGGCTCGCGCAGGCCCATCTGCCCTTCATCTCCGTCATGACCGACCCGACCACCGGCGGGGTGTCCGCGAGCCTGGCGATGCTCGGCGACCTCAATCTCGCGGAGCCGCGGGCCCTCATCGGCTTCGCCGGCCCGCGGGTGATCCAACAGACGGTGCGCGAGACGCTGCCCGAGGGCTTCCAACGCAGCGAGTTCCTGCTCGACCACGGAGTGCTCGACATGATCGTCGACCGGCGCGACATGCGTGAGCGGATCGCATCGCTCCTTCGCATGCTCACCAAGCAGCCGGCGGCCGCGGCCTGAACCGGCGGCGGCCGTGGCCCGCACGCTCGCGCAGTGGCTCGCGCTGCAGGACGTGGCGCACCCGAAGTCGATCGACCTCGGGCTGACGCGCGTCGCGGCGGTGGCCCGGCGGCTCGGGATCGACCGGCCGCGGTCGGCGCTCGTCACGGTCGGGGGCACGAACGGCAAGGGCTCCACCGCGGCGCATCTGGAGGCGCTGTGGCTCGCGGCCGGAAGGTCGGTCGGGCTCTTCACCTCGCCGCACTTCCTGCGCTACAACGAGCGCATCCGCATCGACGGCGTGGAGGCCGGGGATGCGGCGATCGTCGCCGCCTTCGAGCGCATCGAGGCCGCGCGCGGCGAGACCACCCTGACGTTCTTCGAATACAACACGCTCGCGGCCCTGCAGCTGTTCGCCGAGCGCGGCGTCGAGCTCGCCGTGCTCGAGGTGGGACTCGGGGGCCGTCTCGATGCGACCAATCTCGTCGATGCGGACGTGGCGGTGGTCTGCTCGGTCGGTCTCGATCATTGCGACTGGCTGGGGGAGACCGTGGAGGAGATCGGCGCGGAGAAGGCCGGCATCTTCCGCCGCGGCCGCCCGGCGGTGCTCGGCACCGCGCGCATGCCGGCGAGCGTTTACTCCGCGATCGCGCGGCTCGGGGCGAAGCCGATCGTCGCCGAGCGGGATTTTCGCTGGCACCTGCAGCCGGGCTCGGGTGAGCCGCCGCGCTGGAGCTATTCGGGAGCCCGCCTCAGCCTCGCCGACCTGCCGCCCTCGGCCCTCGCCGGCTCGATCCAGTACCGCAACGCGGCGACGGCGCTCGCCGCGCTCGAATCGCTCGCCGCCGGGGGATCGGCCGCGGCCGGGCGGGTCGTGGCGGGGCTCGATGAGTCCACGGTGGCCGCGGCGCTTGGCCGGGTGCGGCTCGCGGGCCGCTTCCACATCGTGCCCGGTCCGGTCGAGTGGATCCTCGACATCGCGCACAACCCGCCGGCCGCCGAGGTGTTGGCCGCGCAGCTGGCGCAGCGGCCGTGCCAGGGACGCACGCTCGGCGTCGTCGGCATTCTGGGCGACAAGGACGCCCCGGCGATCGCGCGCGCGCTCGCGCCCGTGTTGAATCGTTGGTTTCTTTGCGGCCTGGAAGGCCCCCGCGGCGTCGCCGCCGCGGAGCTGGCGCGGCGCCTCGAGCCCGTCGTGCGTGCGCCGGAGCTGGCCGACTCGGTGCGCCAGGCGTGCGAGGCGGCCCGGGCGGCCGCCCGGGCGGGGGACCGCGTGGTCGTCTGCGGCTCGGTGCGCACCGTAGGCCCGGCCCTCGAATGGCTTGGGGTATACTCGCCGCCGTGAAAGAGCGACTGACGGGCGCCATCATTCTCGTGGCGCTGATGGTGCTGTTGGTTCCGGAGCTCCTGACCGGGCCGATCCGGACGAAGTCGCTGCCGGCGGCGCCGGCAACCGCCGGATCGTCAGCGGCCATTGCGGCCGGGCCGGTGTCGCGTGCACAGCCGCCTCTTCGCACCTATACCCTGACCCTCGGTCCGGCGCCCGCGGCCCACGGCAGCGCCGCCGCGGCGGCCGCGCAGCCGCAGTCCGCAGCAAGATCGCCCACGGTCCCGCCGCCGGGCCCGGCGCAAAAGCCCGCTCAGAGCGCGCCGGAAAGGCCCGCGGGAGCGGCCGTGGCGGCCCCCGGGCACGGCCAGGCAGGCCAGCGCGCGGCAGCGCCTCAGCGTGCCGCGGCTCACGCGCAGGCGCCGCGCCCCGCACGGACCGCGCCCGGGGCCGGATCGGGCTTGCAAGTCGCCAGACCGCCCGCACATCGGGCAGTGCGGCAGGCCCCCAAGGCCTCACCCGGAGGATGGGTGGTCCAGCTTGGCGTTTTCGCCGACCATCGCAATGCCGCGCGCCTGGCGGGCCTGCTCGGGCACAGGGGCTTTCGGATGTCCGTCTCCCCCTTGCGGGTGCGGTCACGGGTTCTCTGGCGGGTGAGCACGGCGCCGCCGCAAAGCCGCGCGGCCGCGCGGCATCTGGCCGCCCGCCTGCGCGCTGCCGGGCATCGCGGCGATGTGCTGCCGGCGAGGTGACGCGTTACCGAGCGATTATTCCGGGGACTCGTGCTCGAGTTAACGTGTCTCGGAGGTGACGGTCTTGTACAATCCGCGGCGCTTTCCTGGGGGGTTCCCAGAGCTTCCTCGCCAAGCCCCGTCCCATGAACACAGCCGATTATCTGCTCATCGCCGTCATCGCCCTGTCGGCGATCGTGGGTGCCGTGCGCGGATTTCTGCGCGAAGCGATCGCCCTCGGCGCCTGGATCCTGGCGCTCTTCGTCGCCTGGCATTTCTCCGACATGATCGAGCCGCACCTGGGCGGCCTGCTGGCGGCGCATTATGTGCGGCCATGGGCGGCACGTGTCATCATCGTCGCGCTCATCCTGCTCATCGGCGCCGGGCTCGGCGCCATCGTCGGGCACTATGCGCGCCTCTCGATCTTCAGCGGCATGGACCGCTTTCTCGGATTTCTCTTCGGTGCCGCGCGCGGGGTGGTGCTGATCGGAGTCTTCGTCATTCTCGGGCAGCTGCTCAAGCTCGACGGCGAGACCTGGTGGCGTCACTCCATGCTGATCCCGTATGGTGACTCGGTGGCGAACGGCTTGCGCGTGCTGGTCGGCGCGGG
>DAHUXV010000086.1 GCA_027306985.1 Gammaproteobacteria bacterium
TGCCTGGTCCCTTGAGCCGGAGAACTGGGGAAGATCGTTGAGGTTGTCGGCGAGTGTTCCCGGTTGAACCGTTTGGAGCATTTGAGCGGAAACCATGGTGATCGGCGTCGGGCTGTTGGCGCTATCGGTGATGACCCGCGAGCCGGTAACGGTCACTTCCGAGAGTTGTGCGACCTTCATCGGTGCGATCGTCGATTTCGGAGTTTGATCCGCATCGGGCGCATGCGCCGCCATCGGCCCGGTCGAGGCGGCGGCGAGAGCCGGTGCAGGGCAGGAAGCCGAAGCTGCGGCGATGAGCCATAGGGCGAGATCGGTGGATTTCATGTTGACCGCTTTCCCCCATTGTCGAGAATCGCCGGGCCCGGCCCGGTGCCGCTGCTCTCCGGTGGAGGGGAACGGCTTATCGAAAGCTTTTGGAGTATGCCAGCGGCGCCGTCGCGCAAGACATTAATAATGGGTGCCGGTGCATAACTTCGCTTCTTTCCGCCGGTGTCTCATCTGCCACGGCAAAATCAATGAATTCCGGTATCGATTGAATGCCCGCGCAGCCTCGTTCAGGCGCAATCTCAGCCGAGCAAATGAAACTACAAAGCGGAAAGACGATGCGCCGCGTTCTTCTTGCGCTTGCTCTGGGTCTGCTGATTGACGGCCTTGCGACTGCTGGGAGGGCTCGAATTCCCGCGATCGTGGTGCGCACGGGCGAAGGCCGCATTTCGGGACGGACCGACTCTCACGGAATCACCGCGTATCTGGGCATCCCCTATGCTGCTCCACCGGTCGGCAATCTGCGCTGGCGCCCACCTCAACCGGCAGCGCCCTGGCATGGCGTGCGGATTGCGGACGAGCTCGGCAGCAGCTGCATGCAAGTCAAGCAGGGCTTCCGGTTGCCATGGACTTCGGCCTTCATGACTCAGAATGCGGTCAGTGAGAATTGCCTGTTCCTGAATATATGGACACCCGCCGCAGGCAGCCACCAAAAACTGCCGGTGATGGCTTGGCTCCACGGCGGCGGCAACAGCGAAGGATCAAGCGCGGACGCGATCTACGACGGCAAGAACCTCGCCCGCAAAGGTGTGGTGGTGGTCACTATCAACTACCGCCTGGGTGCGCTCGGCTTCCTGGCGTACCCTGCACTGACCGCTGAATCGCTCCATCATTCCTCGGGAAATTACGGGTTGCTCGACCAGATCGCAGCCCTCAAATGGATTCATCGGAATATCGCGGCATTTGGCGGCAACCCGTCGATCATCACGGTATTCGGCCAGTCGGCCGGTGCTGGAGATACGACCGCGCTGATGGCGTCACCACTTGGACGTGGCCTCTTTGCGCGCGCCATCACCGAGAGCGGCTCGGGCCGCGCGCTGGTCGTCCGTCGCCGTATGTCCCTGGCGGAAGCCGAGGTGGAGGGGGAGAAATATGCGGCGATGCTGGGTGCCCGTTCTCTGAGGCAGCTGCGCGCTCTGCCCGCCTCTGATTTCGTTAGGCCCATGGGGGGAGTTCCGCCGGGTCTGTCGGGATTCGGGCCAAACATCGACAATTGGATAATCACCCGGCATCGCCCTTCCCGCGAAGTTCCGCTCATGAACGGCATGGTCGCGAATGACCTGGAAATCGGAATTGATTACGGCCGCGGTCAGGTGCCGGCACCGGCGACAGTGGCGACCTTCGAGGCGCGGATGAAAGCGATCTGCGGCGCGGAAGTCGCGACGTGCCTGCGGCTGTATCCGGAGCAGGACGATCAGGAGGCCGACGCCGCCTGGCTGACCGCCGTACGGGATCGGGCCCGCGTCTCGATCTACCTGTGGAGCATCCGGCAGTCGAAGCGCGGTCCGCTCTACTCCTACTACTTCGACCGCCCGGAGCCGTGGCCACAGTATCCACAGTTCGGAACTTTCCACACCTCCGAAGTCCCGTATGTCTTTGACACCCTCTACGCCGTGAATCGCCCCTTTACGTACGAGGATCAGAGCATCTCCGACCAGGTGTCCTCTTACTGGACCGGCTTCGCGAGGAGAGGCAACCCCAATGGAATGGGGTTGGTCCACTGGCCGCGATTCGTGCCCGATAGCCCAATCACCATGGAGCTCGGCGCGCGAATGGGTCCGATCCCGGTGGCCAGCAGCCCGGAAAGACTCAGGTTCTGGCTGCATCATTTGGAGCAGTGAGTGCACTGCTGAATGCCGGATGGTCGCTCCCAACCTGCGCTGGACGTCACACCTGACCGCGCGAGCGTGAAGCACGTCCCTTGAGAGGGGCACTTGCTGTCGTCGCCCCCTCTCCCGCGTCTCGAATCAGTACGCGCAGCCAGGGCTCCGGCCGTCTTTAAAGGGCGGCCTTGAGCTGATCGGCATTCCGGGCGAAACTGCCCCAACGAGCGTTGTCGCTTTCATCGTTGGTCGAGCCATGCTGCTGGAGCGCATCCACTACTTTGCCGGAATCGTGTTCATCGCGGTGGCGGCGCTGCTGCCGATCATCGATCCGTTCGCCGGGGCGCCCATCTATCTCGCCATGACCTCGGAGCTCACGCCGCTCGAGCGCACGCGCATGGCGAAGCTCGTGGCGCTCAACAGCTTCGTGCTGCTCATCGCCTCCATTCTGGTCGGGGCCTACGTGCTCGATTTCTTCGGCGTATCCATCCCGGCCGTGCAGGTGGCGGGCGGCATCGTGGTGTGCGCTCTCGCCTGGTCGCTCCTCAACGGACCGAGCACGCCGGAAGTCTCGGACTCGGTGAATCGTCCCACCCACGACAGCATCACGCAGCGTGCCTTCTATCCGCTCACGATGCCGCTCACCGTCGGTCCGGGATCGATTTCCGTTGCCATCACCCTGGGCGCCAATCCGCCGCGGGGGCTTCGGGCCGTATTGGCCACGACCATCGCGCACGTGATCGGCGTGATGATCACGGCAGTCGTGATTTACCTCTGCTACCGTTACGCGGACCGTCTGGTACGCCGGCTCGGAAAGACCGGCACCAACATCATGATCCGGCTGACGGCGTTCATCCTGCTGGCCATCGGCACGCAGATCACATGGAACGGAGCGCGCGCCATGCTCAATGGCGTGCTCCATCCGGCCGCCCAGACGGCGGCCCCAGCCGCGGCGTCAGCGAGCCGCTGATCCGTGCGCGATGATGATGCTGCCTGGGCCGCTTTGCAGTCGACGGGACTGCAGAGCAATATGCGGACCGCCGGCGGATCGACCGCGCGGTCGGGTGCGGTCAGAACCCGAGATCGGCGACGCGCCGGCCGTTGGGCACCAGCGAACGGCGCCCCAGTGGCAGCGACCCTCGATCATCTTTCGACGAGCCTCTGAAGTTGCTCCGGGTAGCGCGCCCCCTGGACCGGTACCTCCGAAAGCGCGCGGTCGATCTCACGCAAGTCCTCGGCAGTCAACTCGATGTCCGCGGCGGCGATATTCTCCTCGAGCCGGTGGAGCTTCGTGGTGCCCGGAATCGGCACGATCCAGGGCTTCTGGGCGAGGACCCAGGCGAGGGCGATCTGTGCGCTCGTCACGCCCTTGCGGCTCGCGACCCGTCCGATGCGCTCCACCAAGGCAAGATTCGCCTTGCGCGCTTCCGGCGCGAACCGCGGCACGGTATTGCGGAAGTCCGAGCGGTCGAACTTCGTGTTCTCGTCGATGGCGCCGGTGAGGAAGCCCTTGCCGAGCGGGCTGAAGGGAACGAAGCCGATGCCGAGCTCTTCGAGCGCCGGCAGGATCTCCTTCTCGGGCTCGCGCCACCACAGGGAATACTCGCTCTGCAGCGCTGCGACCGGCTGGACGGCATGCGCGCGGCGGATGCTCTGGACGCCGGCCTCCGAGAGGCCGAAGTGCTTCACCTTGCCTTCGCGGATGAGATCCTTCACCGCGCCGGCCACGTCCTCCATCGGCACGTTGGGATCGACCCGGTGCTGATAGAAGAGGTCGATCCGCTCGGTTCTCAGGCGCCTGAGCGAGGCGTCGGCAACCTCCTTGATGTGCTCGGGGCGGCTGTTCACGCCCCGCTGGGATGCGCCTACGGTGCCTATCTCGAAGCCGAACTTCGTCGCAATGACGACCCGGTCGCGCACCGGCGCCAAGGCCTCACCGACGATCTCCTCGTTGACGAACGGACCGTACATTTCGGCGGTGTCGAAGAAAGTGACGCCACGATCGACGGCTGCACGGATCAGCGCGAGCGCCTGCTGCCTTTCGATCGCGGGCCCATAGGCGTAACTGAGGCCCATGCAGCCCAAGCCGAGGGCCGAAACTTCGAGACTGCCCTTTCCGAGTCTGCGCTTCTCCATCGTGGCGATCTCCTGCGGTGAGGAATTTGAGATTACCCGGCCTTGGCGCCGGCAAGCAAAGGGTAATCCTGGGGCCCAGGCCCGATCAGCGCCCATCTGAGCTTCAGACCGCCGAGACTGTCATCTCTCGCAATGGCCATCCGACCATCGCACACCCGTACCAGAGCTTGCGCTCTGGCTTGGCTCGCGTAAAGGCCGAGCCGACGGATCGAGGAGCGTATGCCGGGCAGGATATCTTCGCGGCGCATCGCGCCGGGCTCATCCAAAGGCCCCGCGCCGTCTAGAATCATCGTCAGCCGGGATTCGGCACGGGAGCAGGAAGGTGGTGCAACGAAATCTTCGCGGCGTGATGATCGAGTGCATGAGGGGAGACATCGCGCATCAGCCGGATGTGGATGCAGTCGTCAATGCAGCCAATGCCCAGCTGAGCACCGGCGGCGGCGTCGCCGGCGCGATTCACAGAGCTGCGGGTCCCGGGCTCGCGAGCGAGTGCCAGGCCTTCGCGCCGATCAGGCCCGGCCAAGCCGTCATCACCGGCGCGCATGGCCTTCCGAACCGCTTCGTCATTCACTGCCTGGGTCCGGTCTACGGGCGGGATGAGCCGGCGGATGAGCTGCTCGCGGCGTGCTATCGCAACGCGCTGCGGCTTGCGACGCAGGATGATGTCACCTCGCTCGCCTTTCCCGCGATCTCCACGGGAGCATTCGGCTATCCTCTCGAAACGGCCGCTGAAGTTGCCGTGCGCGCTGTAGTCGAGAGCGTTCTCGAGGATGCAATGAAAGTCGTCGGTCTCATCCGCTTCGTCCTCTTCGATGCGCACGCTGAGCGGGTCTTTTGCGACACCGTCGCGCGTCTCGTGCCGGAGTCTCCATCGCCATGACCCTGAGCGTGAACGCGCGAGATCCGAAGGCGGCGCTCGCTCGTGGCGATGCGCTCCTCATCGTCGATGTGCAGAATGATTTCTGCCCCGGCGGCGCGCTGCCGATCGAGCAGGGGGATGAGGTCGTTCCGCTGCTCAACACGTGGATCGCTGCGGCGGTCACCGCCGCAATTCCCGTCTACGCCTCACGCGATTGGCATCCTCGCGGCCATGTCAGCTTCCGCGAGAGCGGCGGAGCGTGGCCGGCGCACTGCCTGCAGGACTCCCCAGGCGCGCAGTTCAGGGCGGATCTGCGCCTGCCTGAGAATGCGATCAAGATCACCAAAGGCGTGCGCTTCGATCACGACCAGAACTCCGCATTCGATGAGACCGGGCTCGCCGGGGACCTGCGAAAGCACGGTATCCGGCGGCTCTGGATCGGCGGCCTCGCTCAGGATGTCTGTGTGCTGGCCACGGTCCTCGACGCCCGGGCGGCCGGATTCGACGTCATGGTGATTCGTGACGCGACACGCGGTGTGACGCGGGAAGGTTGTGTCGCGGCTGACGATCGCATGCGCGGGGCGGGCGCTCTCTTTACCACGACCGGATAGCTTCGCGCTCGCCCCGCGGGCCGCGCCAGACGGCTCGTGGTGGACTTGTCGCTCGTGGGCGCTGTATCGTAGATCCGACCGGGCCGGTCCATCGATCTTCCGCAACGGGTGAGCCCATGATGATGGATCCTTCCATCGCGCTGGCCTGCCGCGTGCTCGGCGCGCTGGTGTTCGCCACGGCAGTCGCCGGCAAGTGGAGACATCGCCACGAGCTCGCGGGCGTGGTGGCCAATTATCGTCTGCTGCCGCGGCCGCTTGCCGCGCCTGCCGCCTGGACGGTCGTCGCCCTCGAATCTCTGGCCGCCCTGTCGCTCGCGAGCGGCGTTCGGCTCGTGTGGGGTGCGGCGCTCGCGATCGGAATGCTCTGCCTCTTCGCGCTCGCCATGGGCGTCAATCTCGCGCGCGGGCGCCGGGAAATCGATTGCGGCTGCTTCCAGTCGGGCCTGCGCCAGCGGCTGAGCGCCACGCTCATCGTCCGCAACCTGCTGCTCGCGGCCATGATGGCCGCGCTATTCGGCGCCACGGGTCCGCTCAGCGGGCCGCTGCAGTGGGTCGATGGCCTGGCCGCGGGGCTCGCCGCTTACGCGCTCTACCGGGCGTTCGACCAGGTGCTCTCCCTCCAGTACTCTTCGGCGCAGCTTCGCAAGAGGTTCGTTTGATGCTGCTCGTCTCCCAGGTGATGTTGTGGGTCGCGGTCATCGCACTCGCCGTGGCAGTGTTGGCGCTGGCCCGGCAGGTGGGGGTGTTGCACGAGCGCATCGCGCCGGTCGGAGCGCTGGCCCTGGGACGCGGGCCGCAGACGGGCGAGGCCGCTCCCCGGCTCACCGTTCGCACGCTCGCCGGCAGCTCGGTCGAGATCGGCGGTCCGCTGCCGGGCCGGGCGCTGCGGCTCCTCTTCTTCGTCGCGCCGACGTGTCCGATCTGCAAGTCCCTTCTGCCCACCGTGAAGGCGTTCGCCGACAGCGAGAAGCTCGATCTGCTCCTCATCGGCGACGGCGAGCTCGATCAACAGCGGCAGATGGCGGAGCGCTTCGCAGTCCCCCCCGAGCGCTTCGCGGATGCCCCGGAGGCCGGCCGCGCATTCCAGGTCGCCAAGCTTCCCTATGCGGTGCTCGTGAACGAGCTCGGTGTCATCGCGGCACAGGGGCTCGTCAACAGCCGCGAGCACCTCGAAAGCCTGGTGACGGCGCACGAGATGGGGTTGCGCTCCGTGCAGGAGTACCTCGCCGGCCGCGCGCCGACCTCCGCCTGACCGGCCTCTTCCGCCGCCGCAACCGACAGCCGCCGATCGCCCCGCCTGCCCGCGGCCAACCCCTGTTCGCGCGCAGGCCGCGCATTGACGCCCCTGCGCCGCTGGCCTATGCTGTTTCCGGCTCGATTATAAATTATCGATAATCAATAAATGAGAGGCGTCGACTCCCTGGCGGCACGGTCGGCGGGCTCGCTCTGGGTGGCGACCTGTGCGGCGATCACTTCCCTGCCGCAGCTCTGCGCGGACGCGCGCGCCGAGGTCGTGGTGATCGGTGCCGGCTACACCGGTCTCTCGGCCGCGTTGCATGCGGCCGCCGCGGGTCGTGACGTCATCGTGTTGGAGGCGGGGGAGATCGGCGCGGGCGGATCCGGGCTCAACGGGGGCCAGGTGATCGCCGGCCTAAAACACGATCCGGACGATCTCGAATCCCTTTACGGAGAGCGCGTCGGCGCGCAGCTCGCGGCCTGCTCGGGCTCGGCCCCGGACCTGGTGTTCGATCTCATCAGAAAGCACTCGATCGAATGCGACGCGGTACGCGCCGGCTGGCTGCAGCTCGCCGCTTCGCAGCGGCACCTGCGGTCGCTCGAGCGGCGAGCCGCCCAATGGCGGGGCCGCGGTGCCGATGCGGCCGTGCTGTCGGATCGCGAGGCCGCAGGTCTCACCGGCACGAGCCGCTACTGCGGCGGTTGGATCGATCGGCGCGGCGGCACGGTGCAGCCGCTCGCCTATCTGCTCGGCCTGGCGCGGGCCGCCATGGCGAGCGGAGCCCGTCTCTTCATCCGCAGCCCGGCCGCGAAGCTCTCTCGCCGCGGCGAGGACTGGTGTGTTGAGACCCCGCGGTTCTCGGTCACGGCGCGGACCGTCGTGGTCGCCACTGACGCTTACACGGGGCGCGCCTTCGATTCATTGCGGCGCACGGTCGTGGCGGTCCCCTCGATACAGGTCGCCACGGCGCCGCTGCCGCAGCACCTGCGCGCCCACATCCTGCCCGCAGGGCAGTCGGTGTCCGACACCCAGCGCATCCTGCGCTATTTCAGGCTCGATGCCGCGGGACGCTTCGTGCTCGGCACCCGCGGCTCCTACCGCGACGTCCCGATCCCGACGGATAGCCGGGCCCACGAGCGCGCGGTGCGCGAGCTCTACCCCGAGCTCGCCGGACTGCCGCTGCAGTATCGTTGGGGAGGGTTCGTGGCGATGACCCCTGACGGCATCCCGCACCTGCACGAGCCTGCTCCGGGACTGCTGGCGGGTCTGGGCTACAACGGCCGCGGAGTCGCGATGGCGACCGCCATGGGGCGGCTGTTGGCGCGCCGGGCGCTCGGGGAGACCTCCGCGAGCCTCGGCTTTCCGATCACGCCGGTGCGGCCGATCCGACTGCACGCGTTCAGCCGCATGGCCGCCAGGGCCACCATCCGCTACCTGCAGGCGCGGGATGCGCTCGAGAGGAGCGTCAGACGCCCGCCATCCAGAGCGCCCGCATGAGTCCCGCCAAGCTCGGACTGTTCGCCGCCGTCGTGGCGCTCGGTGCGCTGTTTCTGGCGCAATGGCTGCGCCTCGCGCGCCGCCGCGAGCTGCGCGAGCGGCCCACCCGGTCCGACCTCGGCATCGGCTTCCTGACCAACTTCGGCGATGCCCTCGGCATCGGCTCCTATGCGACGACGACGGCGCTCTACAAGTTCCGGGGCCGGCCGAGCGATGAGCTCATTCCCGGCACCCTTACCGTCGGCAGCGTCACGGTCGGTATCGCCGAGACCATCATCTTCGTCACCCTCATCACCGTGGATCCGACGCTGCTGATCGCCATGGTGGCGAGCGCCAGCGTCGGGGCGTGGCTCGGCGCAGGCGTCGTGAGCCGCATGCCGCGCCGCTCGATCCAACTCTTCATGGGCGTCGCGCTGTTGACCGCGGCGGTGTTCTTCGTGCTGGGCAACCTGGGGGTGGGGCCCGTCGGCGGCGCGGCCCTCTCCTTGAGCGGCTGGCGGTTCGCGGCGGCCGTGGCGACCAACTTCATCTTCGGCGCGCTGAGCACCATCGGCATCGGCTGGTATGCCCCAACCATGGTCGTGCTGGCGCTGCTCGGCGTGAATCTGCGCGCCGCATTCCCGATCATGATGGGCTCGGGCGGCGTGATGCTGCCGGTGGCCGGGATGCGCTTCCTGCGCAGCGGCCGCTTCGCGTGGGGTCCGGCCATCGGTATCGCCACCGCCGGCGTGGCGGGCGTGCTGATCGCCGCGTTCATCGTCAAGCGCCTGCCGCTGCGTGCGGTGAGCTGGCTCGTCGCGGCGGTCGTCACCTACGCCGCGGTGGCGATGCTGCGCTCGGCGCGCAGCAAATCCGCCGCCGCGGATCCTCCCGAGAGCAACGGAGTGCTCTGAGCATGAAGCGTCCGGCGGATCGGTCCTTTGACACTGATAACTTCCTCGCCATCATCGTCAACCGCTGGTGTCACGGTTACACCTGCTCCTGCACCTACAGCAGTCTGTACGATCCCCTGGACTGGGGGTTCACACAGACCGACGAGCGTTCCTGCGTCACGGCCCTCCGGCCGCATCTCTATCGCCAACTCGGACGCGGCCGCCAGCCCTCACCCGGACGCGGCATTCCTCACTGCGCACTGGGCGGTAGAGCAGGCGTTGGAAAAACTCGCGTATCCTTTTGTGTCCCACAACACCCAGGGGGCGGATTATGAAGCGAATCGCGCATGAGGCGGCCAAGGCGGCCGCCAGTGTCGGCGCGCTGTTGATCGCCGCGGCGCTCGGCGCGACGGTCTGGAGCACGGCGCGCGCCGCGGGCGCAGCCGCCCCGCCGGTGTTGCAGAGCGAGACGGCGGGCGTGACGCCCTTTGCGGGATTGACGCCGCACGAGCTTACCTACAGCACGATGGACGGCTTGACCGGCGGCGGCATCCGCATCATCGATGGGGACACGGCGAAGCTCGTCGCGAGCGTGTATTCCTCGCAATACGCGAACTTCGCGTGGGCGCCGGATCATCGCACCCTGTACGTCTCTGAGACGTACTGGACGCTGGGCAACCGGGGCACCCGCGAGGACGTGCTGTCGATCTATGGTGGACCGACCCTGAGCAACGAAGGCGAGATCACGCTGCCGGGGCGTCTCATCTCGGATCCGAAGACGCACACGTTCGCCCTCAGTTCGGACGGACGCTACGGCTACGACTACAGCTTCCAGCCGGCGCCCGCGGTCACCGTGATCGACCTGCACTCGCGCAAGGTGGCCGCATCGGTGGAGATTCCCGGCTGCGGTCTGGTGTTTCCCTTCGGCGAGCGCGGGTTCGCCTCGCTGTGCGCGGACGGCTCGCTGGCCGTGGCCGACGTGGACGCTCAGGGTAAATACACCGTGCGACGGACGAAGCGCTTCTTCGATGTGATGCATGACCCTGTGATGGATGAGAGCGTCGCGGACGGCCGCAGCGGCCTGGCTTTCTTCGTCACCTACGACGGCTGGGTCCACCCGGTTCAGCTTGCGGACACGCCCCGCTTCGAGAAGGCCTGGTCGCTCGAGCAGGCGGCAGGCATGTCGGCCGCCACGTCCCGCGGGGGTCAGATCACCTGGCGGCCGGGCGGGCAGGTCCCTTTCGCGTATCAGCGCTCGCGCCACCGGTTGTTCGCGCTGATGCACGAGGGACCGCCGTGGAGCTTCGAGAAACCGGGGAGCGAGATCTGGGTGCTCGATGCACGCAGCCATCGGCTGCTGCACCGTTGGGACGTCCCGGAGTCGGCCTATCTGGTGGCGGTCACGGCGGATGCGCATCCGTTGCTTTTTGCGCTCTCGCAGAGCTGGCTGTGGGTGATGGACCCGGACAGCGGCGCGGTGCTGCGGGCGACCCAAATCCTGACGCCGGGCCTGGTCAGGGTCCGAGGTGAATGACCATGAAGCGACTCGACGTAGACAACCTGGGCGAGCGGCTGACACGCCGCCTGGCTGGCCGGCTCTCCAGGCGCAGCGCGCTCGCGCGGCTCGGGGCTCTGCTCGTGGCGGCGCCGGCATTTCCGCTGTTGCCGGTACAGCGCGCGCGTGCGGCGGATGCGGCCCAGAGCAAGCCCAAGGGCACCGACTTCAGCCGCGCGGCGCAAACCCACGATGATAAGGCATGCAACTACTGGCGCTATTGCGGCATCGATGGCAACCTGTGCTCGTGCTGCGGCGGCAGCATGCACTCCTGCCCGCCGGGCTCGCAGCCTTCGCCGACCTCCTGGATCGGCAGCTGCATCAACCCGGATGACGATCGCGCCTATCTGATCGCCTATCGGGACTGCTGCGGGGCCAAGGAGTGCAATCACTGCAGTTGCCTCAACACCGACCACGCGATGCCCATTTATCGGCCGCAGGCCAACAATCACGTCATCTGGTGCTTCGGCACGCAGAGCTTCGAGTACCACTGCTCGATGGCGGTGCTGGTGGGGCTGGCGCAATGAGCCGGCGCGGACCGCGGCCGTGAGCATCCGGCTGGCGCTGGCGCTTGCCTCGTGCGCGCTCGCGGGCGTGGCGGCCGGGGCCGCCGGCGCGGCCGTGCCCGCCAAGCCTGCGGTGAGCCGGCTGACGGCGGTGCAGGTGGCCTATCTCACCTCCTGCGGCGGCTGTCACGGGGTCGAGGGGAGCTCGGCGCCGCACGCGGTGCCGACGCTGAGACACCTGACGGGCAGCTTCCTCTGCACGCGCCAGGGGCGGCAATTCATCGTGCGCCTGCCCGATGTGGCCTTGAGCAGCCTCTCGGACCGGATGCTGACCCGCGTGATGAACTGGGTCGTGTTCGACCTGGGCGGCCCCGCGGCCGCCGGCCGCGGCGCCAGACCCTACACAGTCGCGGAGGTCGCACGGCTGCGACGCGAACCGCTGACGCAGACGGGGCTGACGGCCTATCGCGAGCAGGTGGTGGCGCACGTCGAGGCGCGGTGCGCGGCGCCTGCCGGGCTCAACGTCTACGGTGCGGCCTACGGCCCGGGAGTAAAATCCCCTTCGCCCAAGGGCTGATCGGAGAGTACATGCCGCTCACGCTGCGTATCAACGAGCGCTCCGTTCCCGTCGAAGCGGCGGCGGACACGCCGCTGCTGTGGGTTTTGCGTGACGAGCTGGGGCTCACCGGCACCAAATTCGGCTGCGGCATCGGGTTGTGCGGGGCATGCGTCGTCCACGTCGCGGGCCAGCCGGTGCGTACCTGCGTCACGCCGGTCGCCGCGGCGGAGGGCAAACCCATCACCACCATCGAGGGTGTCGCGCACGATCGGATCGGGCGCGTCGTGCAGTCGGCATGGCTCGCTCTCGGTGTGCCGCAGTGCGGCTATTGCCAGGCTGGCCAGATCATGAGCGTCGTGGCATTGCTGCGTAACACGCCGCAGCCTACCGACGCAGATATCGATGCCGCGATGGCAGGCAACATCTGCCGCTGCGGAACGTACGCGCGCATCCGGGCGGCGATTCATCAGGCGGCCCGGCAGTTGCGGGAGGAGCCTTGAGCCCACAGCGTAACGCGGATGCACCGCACGGCCTCACGCGCCGCGAGGTGTTGAAAGGCGCGGCGGCAATGGGAGGCCTGGCGCTCTGCCTGCGTGAGTCGGGCCGGATCGTCCTCGCGAGTCAAGCTCCTGTCTACGGAGTGGCTGCCGAGCCGGGCGGCGCCGTCGACAATCCGCTGGTATTCGTGGCGATCCATCCGGACGACACGGTCACGATCACCGTGCACCGGCCGGAGATGGGGCAGGGGATCCGCACCAGCCTGGCGCTGGTGGTCGCCGATGAGCTGGAGGCGAGCTGGCCGCGGGTACGTGTGGCGCAGGCACCGGCCGATCAGGCGCGCTACGGCAACGAGGACACCGACGGCTCGCGCAGCATGCGCCATTTCTTCGAGCCCATGCGGCGTGTCGGGGCGGCCGCGCGCATGATGCTCGAGAGCGCCGCGGCGGCGCGCTGGGGCGTGCCGGTGGGCGAGGTGACGGCCGAGCACCAGGAGGTCCGGCACCACGGCAGCGACCGGCGCCTGAGCTACGGGGAGCTCGCGGCGCAAGCCGCGCGCGAGTCGGTCCCCCGCCGCGAGCAGGTGCGGCTGAAGAGTCCGGCGCAATTCCGCTACATCGGCCAGCGCAACACCCGGCTCGCCGATGGCGCGGACATCGTCTGCGGGCGCGCCGCCTACGGGATCGACACCCGCCTGGAGGGGATGTTGTATGCCGTCGTGGCGCGGCCGGCGGTGCTGGGCGGCAAGGTCGCTCACTTCGATGCCGAGGCGGCCCTCGCCGTGCCCGGCGTGGTGAAGGTGGTGGAGATCCCCTCTTATCCGCCGCCGCCGCAGGCCTATCCCCTGGGCGGCGTGGCGGTGCTCGCCCGCAACACCTGGGCGGCGATCAAAGGCCGCGAGGCATTGAAGATCCGCTGGGACGAGGGCCCGAACCGGCGCTTCGACTCGCGGCAGTTCGGCGAGGTGTTGGAGCGCGCCGTGCGCAATCCCGGCAAGGCCGTCCGCAATGACGGGGATGCGATGGCGGCACTGCGCGGCGCGGGCCGGCGCATCGAGGCGGAGTACTACCTGCCGTTCCTGGCCCATGCGTCGATGGAGCCTCCGGCGGCGACCGCGCGCATCGTCGACGGCCGCTGCGAGGTCTGGGCGCCCGTGCAGGATCCGCAGGGTACCCGCGACCTGGTGACAGGCCTGCTCGGCATGAAGGAGGCGGACGTCACGGTGCACGTCACGCTGCTCGGCGGCGCATTCGGGCGCAAGTCGCTGGGGGATTTCGCGGGCGAGGCGGCGCTGCTCAGCAAGGCCATGGGCGGAGCGCCCGTCAGGGTCACGTGGACCCGCGAGGACGACATCCGCCACGACTACTATCAGGCCGCGGCGCTCGAGCATCTCGAGGCGGTGCTCGGCGCCGATGGCATGCCGCTGGCCTGGCTGCATCGCTCGGCGTCACCGACCGAGGACGCGACGTTCACGGCCGGCGCCGAGGGCGAGGACTCGAGCGAGTACGGCATGGGGATGATCAATATTCCCTTCCGCATCCCCAACATCCGGCTGGAGGTTCCGGGGGTGCCCGCCTATGCGCGCATCGGCTGGTTCCGCTCGGTGTACAACATCGCGCACGGCTTCGCGATCCAGAGCTTCCTCGACGAGCTGGCGCACGCGGCAGGCCGCGATCCCCGGGAATATCAACTGGCGCTGATCGGGCCGGCGCGGCGCATCGATCCGCGTACGCTCTCGGACCAGTGGAATTACGGTGAGTCGCCGACGCTCTACCCGCTCGACACCGGACGGCTGCGCGCCGTGATCGAGCGCGCCACGCACGAGGCGGGGTGGGGACGCTCCGTGCCCAAAGGACGGGGCCTGGGGCTCGCCGCCACCTACAGCTTCATGAGCTACGCCGCCGCGGTGATAGAGGTGGAAGTCGGTGCCGGCGGTAAGATCGCCATCCCGCGGGTGGACATCGCCTTCGACTGCGGCCCGCAGGTCAACCCCGACCGGGTCCGCGCCCAGCTCGAGGGCGCATGCATCATGGGGCTCACCGTGGCGAAGCACGGCGAGATCACCTTCGGGGACGGGCGCGTGCTGCAATCCAACTTCGACGATTTTCCCGTGATGCGCATCTCCGAAGCGCCGCGGGACATCCGGCTGCACCTGCAGCCGGCCACTTTCGAGGTGCCGCTGGGAGGGGTCGGCGAGCCCGGCATGCCGCCGATTGCGCCGGCGCTTTGCAACGCGATCTTCGCCGCGACCGGCCGGCGCATCCGCCGGCTGCCGATCGGGCAGCAACTGAAGACATCGTGACGAATACGACAATGCAGGCTACGACAGACACGCGTCTGCTCATCGACGGTGAGCGGATGGCCGGCGCAGGTCCGGCCGAGAGGATCCTCGATCCGGCCACTGGCGAGCGCATCGCCTCCGTCCCGGAGGCCTCGGCGGAGCAGCTCCAGGCCGCGGTTGCCGCGGCCGAGGCGGCCTTCGACGGCTGGTCGCAGACGACGCCGGCGCACCGCTCCCGGGCGCTGCTCGAGATCGCCGCGCACATCGACGCCGCGGCGGAGCGCTATGCCGAGCTCGAGTCCCTCAACACCGGCAAGCCCCTCCAGGCGATGCGCGATGATGAGATGCCGTCGATCTCCGACGTGTTCCGCTTCTTCGCCGGCGCGGTGCGCGTTCAGACCGGGCCGGTGGCGGCGGAGTACGTGCGCGGCTACACCAGCATGATCCGGCGCGATCCGGTCGGCGTGGTCGGGTCCATCGCGCCCTGGAACTACCCGATGATGATGGCGGCCTGGAAGCTCGCCCCGGCTCTCGCGGCCGGCAACACGGTGGTGCTGAAGCCCTCGGAGCAGACTCCGCTCACCATGCTCGAGCTGGCGGGCGCGCTGCGCGACATCCTCCCCAAGGGCGTCGTAAACATCGTATGCGGCCGGGGCGAGACGGTCGGCGCGCCGCTCGTGGCGCATCCCCGCGTGCGAATGGTCTCCCTGACGGGTGATGTCGCGACCGGGCAGAAGGTGCTCGCCGCGGCGGCCGGAAACCTCAAGCGCACGCACCTCGAGCTCGGCGGCAAGGCGCCGGTCATCGTCTTCGAAGATGCCGACCTGGAGGCCGTGGCGGCGGGAATGCGCGTCTACGGCTTCTACAACGCCGGCCAGGATTGCACCGCGGCCTGCCGGCTCTATGTGGCGGCAGGCGTGTACGACCGGGTGGTGGAGAGCATCACCCAGGCAGCGCGGAGCCTCAAGGTCGGCGCGCAGAAGGAGCCTCAGGTGAACATGGGGCCGGTGATATCGGCCGACCAGCAGGCCCGTGTCGGCGGCTTCGTGGAGCGCGCGGCGTCCAGCCCGCACATGACGGTCACCACGGGCGGCCGCGCGCGGGCAGGCGGCGGGTTCTTCTACGAGCCGACCGTGATCGCCGGCGCGCGGCAGGAAGACGAGATCGTCCGCCGCGAGGTCTTCGGTCCGGTGGTGACGCTGACCCGCTTCACCGATGCCGACGAGGCGATCCGCTGGGCCAACGACTCGGAATACGGCCTGGCCTCTTCGGTGTGGACGCGGGACGTATCCAGGGCGATGAAGGTCGCCTCGCGATTGCAGTACGGCTGTACCTGGATCAACACGCACTTTTCCATGGCCCGGGAGATGCCGCACGGGGGCTTCAAGCGCTCGGGCTACGGCAAGGACCTGTCGATGTACGCGCTGGAGGACTACACCGTGCCGCGCCACGTGATGGTGAAGCTCTAAGACGCGATGCGACCCCCTACTGCGGGAGCGGCGGCCGCGGCTCTGATGTGCGCGGCTCTGATGGCGTGTGCGCCCGCAATCGCGCGGGGTGCGAGCGCGCGCGCCGTCCATCTCGCAGCGGACGTGACTGACGCTCGAGTCGCCGCGGAGGCGGTCACGGGTCAGGACTGGCTGGTCAATGGACGCAATGAGGAGCAGCACTTCAGCCCCCTCAGGCAGGTCACCGCGGGTAACGTGCATCGACTGGGACTCGCCTGGTATCTGGATATCGACAGTCCAATGGGGCTGGCCGCCGAGCCGATCGAGGTCGATGACGTGATCTACGTGTCGGCGCCGTTCGACCGTGTCTACGCGGTCAATGCGGTGACCGGAAAGGTAGTGTGGAGGTTCGATCCCCATGTAAGGCTCGACCGCTATCGGAACTCGTGGGCGGCCCGGACCAACCGAGGTGTCGCGGTCTGGAAGGGGAGAGTCTACGTGGGCACCGGCGACTGCCGGCTTTTGGCCCTGAACGCGGCCACGGGGGCGCAAGAGTGGCAGACGCGGGTCTGCGATGCCCGCGAAACGGGGATTACCGGATCGCCGCGCGTTGGCGGCGGCCGCGTCTACATCGGCTACAACGGAGGTGACACCGGCGTCCGGGGATCGGTCCTTGCTGTGGATGCGGCGACTGGCAGGCATGTCTGGCGCTTCTGGACGGTGCCCGACAGCAGAAGCGGCGCGGACTCCGCCGAGCCCGCCTTGGCGATGGCTGCGAAGACCTGGTCAGGACGACGCTGGTGGACTACGGGGGGAGCGGACGTCTGGACGGCAATCACGTACGACGCTCGCACCGACCAGGTCATTCTCGGCACTACGGCCGCGGATCCCGACGAGCTCTACGGCGACCGCATGGATCTGAAGGACTCCGGCAGGAAGCTCTTCTCCGGATGCATCGTTGCCGTGAACGCCGCAACGGGCAGGTTGAACTGGTATTACCAGACGAGCCCGCACACCGAGAACATGCAGATCGTGATGGCGAGCCTGCATG
Source organism: Gammaproteobacteria bacterium (assembly GCA_027306985.1). Lineage (GTDB taxonomy): Bacteria > Pseudomonadota > Gammaproteobacteria > Steroidobacterales > Steroidobacteraceae > 13-2-20CM-66-19. The sequence goes on from DAHUXV010000086.1 coordinate 17,258, forward strand.
TCGGCGGTCGCGAGCGGTACGTCGCCATGACCGTGCCCAAGAACGGCACCTTCTACGTGCTGGATGCTCGCACCGGCAGGCGGGTTTCGGCCAGACCGCTCGATCCGCGGATGATTCCCGTACCGGCCGCGTACGGCGGCGGCAGCACTTCCGCTGCGTTCCACAACTGGTGGCCGATGAGCTACAGCCCTATCACCGGCCTGGTCTACATCCCGGCCGCTGACGCACGCGTCCATCCGGCGCGCGGGCAGACGAGCCGGGAAGGCAAGCTCTACGCCTGGAATCCGGTCCGGCAGAGGGCGCGCTGGTCAGTCGACGAGGCGCTCCCGGTCAACAGCGGAGTTCTCGCGACCGCGGGCGGTCTGGTGTTCGCGGGACAGGGCACGGGCGAGTTCGATGCCTATGCGGCCGGCACGGGCCGCAGATTGTGGTCCATCCGCACGGGCTCGGCGATCGACGCGGTTCCGATCAGTTACGAGGTGAACGGCGAGCAGTACGTGCTGGTGCCGGTCGGCTACGGCTCGGGCTCCCGGCTGTTCGACAAAGGCAGCAACATGGGGACACCGGCATCGAAACGAGGGCCGGCGCGGCTGCTCGCCTTCAGCCTGGACGGACATCTTCCCTACCCCGTTTCGCGGGTCGCGATTCCTCCCGTGCCGCGGCCGCCCGCCGAAACGTTCGGGCGTGCCGAGGTCGAAGCGGGCGCAAGGCTCTATCAGAGATTCGTCTGCTGGGATTGTCACGGACCCGAAGCGGACGGGGACGGGGCGTGGACGCTCCACGGCGCGATACCGGACCTGCGCTACATGCCGGCAAGCGTGCACCGGCAATTCTTCGCGATCGTCCTGGCCGGCATCGACAGGCGTCATGGCATGCCGTGCTTCGGTTGCGGCGCGGGCTTTCCGTTCCTCGATACGAAACTCACCGCCCGGCAGGCCGCGGCCATCCAGGACTACATCATCGACCGGTCCTGGAAGGCTTACCGCGCCCAACCGGGCGCCGTGCGCGGCGCGCCGAAGCGGTGAGCTAAGGCTTCGCTTTGGGCAGTGCGGTGGCGCGGAGCTGGTGCACCTGCATCGGCGACCACGCCTTGCCGGCGCGCACGCGGGCGATTTGCGCAGGCTCGATCACCGCCCCTTTCCAGTGCAGCTTGCCCGACTTGTCCAGGCTGATGAGGTAATCGAGCGCGTCGGCCAGATCCTGGTCGGACAGCGAGGCGAAGGAGGGCATCACGCCGCCGACGATCTGCGTGCCGTCGACCGTGATCGTCCCCATCATTCCGTACAGCACCACGTGCTCCAGATAGCGCCGTCCGGCCGCCGTGGCGGCGATCCGGCCCGCGCGGCCCGCCAGTCGCGGGAACTGACCTGGCACGCCCGCGGCGGCCAACTGGTGACACATGGAGCAGTTGGCATCGAAAGCGGCGCTGCGGCCCGGGGCCGCCGCCGCGGCCGGACGCCACGGAGCGGCGAGCAGCGCGGCCGTCAGGATCAGACTGCGGGCGAGGGGGCGATCGAGCGGATTCGGCATGACAGGTCTCCCGAACGAAGATGAAGGCTAGCCGTGAGCCTGCGGAACGGCCCCGCTCGATACGGCGCGCGCGGTCTCGATGAGCAGCGGCGCCAGCCTGGCGCGCATGTCCTCGAGCGTCCAGCGGCTGGTGGGCGCCGAGATGTTGATGGAGCCGACCGGATGGCCGCCGGCGCCGATCACCGCGGCTGCGACCGTGAGGTCGCCGCGGTAGCTTTCCTGGTCGGAGCAGGCGTAGCCGTCGTGGCGAGCCGTGTCGATGAGCCCGAGGATGCGCTTCGGATCCGTGATCGTCATGGGTGTCAGAGCCCGCAGCGATGATCCCTGCAGGACGCGCTGCGCCTCCTCGGTCGGCAGCGCGGACAGATACGCGCGTCCCGAGGCGGTGGAGTACATGGGCAGCCGGGTGCCGACCGGAAAGTCGATCAGGAAGCGCTTGTGGCTGGGGAAGCGCGCGATGAACACCATGTCGGTGCCGTCGGGCTCGGACAGGCTGACCGATTCCCCCGTGGCCCGGTTGAGGTCCACCAGGTGGCGCGTCGCCTGCTCGATGAGGCGGTACCCGAAGAGGTATGCGTGCGCGATCCTGAGCGCGCGCGGCGTGAGGCTCCAGCCGGTGCCGCGCCGGTCGCGCCGCAGGTAACCCAACACCTCGAGCGTGTGGATGCAGCGCTGCGCCGATGCCTTGGTGATGCCGGCGACTTCCGCGGCCTCGGCCAGCTTCAGCACCCTGCGCCCCTGTCCGAACGCCTCGAGGACGGCGAGCGCCTTCTGCGCGGAGTCGTTGAAGAGCGGGTCGTGACGCGGCGCTGCCGCGCCCGCGGCGGCGGTGCGGGAGCTCCTGCGTGCTCGGGCCGGCAACTTCTTCGCGGCCTGATTGCGGGTCCTGCCGATCATGGCCGGCGAGTATACCTGCCTATCGGTAACCGATAGCAATATTGACGCTCCCGCCGGTGCTGCGCTAAAGTGAAAACGTCGATGCATAGGTATCGATAAGCGATAATACAGCAGGCAGGGCTGAGCGTGCCCGGACGGGGGTCGGGGCACGGTACCGCACTCATTCGAGGGGTGGTTCCTGAGGTCTTGGGGAGTCAGTGAAATGCACCATCTTCGACACCGCGTCCGCACCACCATCCGGGCGGCCCGCAATGGCGGCCTGTTGTACGGCGTCGTGCTGGGCGCAATGATGTGCGCCCCGGCCGTGGCGGCGCCCCAGGCGCCCGGCGAGCACGCCAGATCCGAGCCGCCGCCGCAGCTGCAGGAGATCGTCGTCACCGCCACCCGGCGGGCGGAAGTCATCAGCAAGGTGCCGATGAGCATTTCCGCGCTGTCACGGTCCGCCATGGACACGCGCGGCATCGACAACATCGAGCAGATGGCGCGCTACATTCCCGGCATTCACATCGACAGTGCCGGGACGCACAGCATCGCCATCCGCGGCATCGCCTCGAGCGGCGGCGCGGGCACGACCGGCATCTACATCAACGACACACCCATCCAGATGCGCGGGCTCGCCTTCAATGCCGACGAAGCGCTGCCGGTGGCATTCGATCTCGACCGCATCGAAGTGCTTCGCGGCCCGCAGGGCACGCTGTTCGGGGCCGGGTCGGAGGGCGGCACGGTGCGCTACATCACCACCCCGGCCAGCCTGACCAAGACGAGCGTCTACAGCCGCGAGACGATCGCCGACACCGAGGGCGGCGCTCCCAGCTACGAGGCGGGCGTGGCCGCCGGCACGCCCATCGTCCAGGGCAGGTTCGGGGTGCGCGCGGACCTCTACTACCGGCACGACGGCGGCTACATCGACCTGATCGACCCGGTGAGCCTCGCCAACGTTCAGCGCAACGCCAATTACGTCAATACGGAGATGTTCCGGCTGGAGGCGGTCTGGGCCATCAACGACCACTGGCGGGTGCGGCCGGCGTTTTACTACCAGAGCCGCACGGCGAACAACGGCAACGACTACTGGCCGCTTTACTCCAATCCCGGCCAGAACCGCTTCGTGAGCGCGAATCCCGATCGGCTCGAGGTCCCCGACAAGTTCTACCTGCCCTCGCTGCGGATCAGCGGCAGCTTCGGCTCGGTCGAGCTCATCTCGAACACCGCGTACTACAATCGCCGCGAGACGACGGGCTACGAAGGCACCCTCTACAACCTCGGCTTCTATCAGTCCCCGGCGGTGTTCGCCTCGGTGGCATCCGGGTTGCCGCTGCTGCTCGATGCCGGCGGCGTGCACCTGCCGCCCGGCGCCACCGATTACCGCTCGCCGGCGACCGTCAACAACGACCAGCAGAACTTCGTGGAGGAGGTGCGGCTGCAGTCGACCGATCCGAACGCGCGCCTCGAGTGGACGACGGGCCTCTTCTTCAGCAGCGACCGGCAGAGCTACCTCGAGCAGATCCACGATCCGCTGCTGAACGAGCTGACCACGGCCTATTACGGCACCACTTACGACCAGGTCTTCTGCAATTTCAGCGCCGTGACCGGCGCCTGCGTGACGCCCTACCAGCCGATCCTCTACGATCCGCGCTTCCCGAACGACTCGTATTTCCTCCAGACCCATGCCAAGGACACCCAGTACGCCTGGTACGGGCAGGCGAGCTACGCGTTCACCCCGCAATGGAAGCTGACGCTGGGCGCGCGTGAATCCCACACGAAATACACGTTCGATACCCTGACCGGAGGGCCGCAGCTCTTCTACCCGACGCAAAGCGGCAGCGGCGGCAAGTCCGAGAACTCCTTCACGCCGAAGGTCAGCGTGGCCTATCAGTACAACGAGCACAATCTGTACTACGCCACCTACGCCAAGGGCTTCCGTCCCGGCGGCGCCAACAACCCGGTGCCGTATGCCGCCTGCGCCACCGATTTCCAGAACTTCGGCATCAACGGCGCCCCCGGAACCTTCAACTCCGACTCGGTCGACAGCTACGAGGTCGGGGCGAAGAACAACTTCCACAACCGGGTGAGGCTCTCGACCAGCGTCTACTACATCCGTTGGAACAACATCCAGCAGTTCGTGGTGCCGCCGATCTGCCAGATCTCCTTCATCGACAACCTCGGCCAGGCGGTCGCCAAGGGCGCGGATATCCAGGCCGAGTTCCTGCTCACGGAGCATCTCTCGGCGGACCTCACCGCGGGCTACACCGACGCGCGCTTCACGCGCGACTCCCGCCTCTCGCCCTCCGAGATCATTCCCATCGTGAGCAGCGGGGATGCCATCACCGTGGGCAACAGCGGCAACGGAGTCGGGACGCCGAGCCCGCCGGTCACGGTCTCTCTCGGCCTGGAATATGATTTCCGGCTGTTCCGGCACAGCTCCTTCGTTCGCCTCGACGACGAATACCAGAGCCGCTCGCATTGGCTGAGCCCGCAGCTCGATCCGAGCACGCAGCAATACGATGCCGCGAACTACGTGCTGGGCTCCACGAATCTGATGTCGATGCGCGCCGGCATCCGCTTCGGCGGGTGGCGGCTCGAGGGTTTCGTCAACAATCTCACCGATACCCACCCGGTGACCTCCTACGCCTGGTCGATAGACCCGGGCGTGTGCGCCAACCCGATGAACTCGCAGTGCGAGCAGTCCACCCGGCTGCAGCGCCAATGGAGCTATCGGCCGCGCACCTTCGGGATCACGGCCATCTACAGGTATTGAGGTGAGCGGCGCGGTCCGCCCGGCGAGGAGCGGCGAGGCGGAGGCGAGCGCGGGCCTGCGGTGCTCGCCGGCGGCGGCGGGCCTCAGCCGCTCGCTCGCGCACCGGCACGTCGCCATGATCAGCATCGGCGGGATCATCGGCGCGGGCCTGTTCGTCGGCAGCAGCGTGGCGATCGCCCAGGCCGGTCCCGCCGCGGTGCTGAGCTACCTCGGATCGGGACTGGTCATCGTGCTCATCATGCAGATGCTGGGCGAGATGGCGGTGGCGCTGCCCGAGGTGCGCTCCTTCAGCGAGTTCACCCGGGCGGCGCTCGGCGACGGCGCGGGCTTCGTGTGCGGGTGGCTGTACTGGTATTTCTGGGTGGTGGTCATTCCGGTGGAGGCCATCGCCGGGGCGGTGCTGCTGCATGCCTGGCTGCCGTTGCCGACCTGGGCGCTCGGCCTCGCGCTGATGGCCGCCATGTCGGGCGTCAACCTGATGTCGGCCCGCTCCTACGGTGAGTTCGAGTTCTGGTTCGCCTCCATCAAGGTGGCGGCCATCATCGTATTCATCGCGCTCGCGGCGGCCTACGTGGTCGGGTTCTCGCCGCCCGGGCGCCTGGGCGCCGATCTCACCGGCCGCGCAGGCTTCGCGCCCCACGGCGTGCTGGCGGTGCTGGGCGGGCTCGCCACCGTGTTCTTCGCCATGACCGGCGCGGAGATCATCACCGTCGCGGCGGCGGAATCCGCCGAGCCCGCCCGGGCGATCGCCACCATGACCCGCTCCGTCATGTTCCGCATCCTGGTCTTTTACGTGGCGTCGATCTTCCTCATCGTCGCCGTCGTTCCCTGGAGCCGCGTCGAGCCGGGACTCTCGCCCTTCACCCTCGCGCTGTCGGCCGCGGGACATCCCTGGATCGCGCGCTCGATGAGCGTGGTCATCCTGACTGCCGTGCTCTCGTGCCTGAACTCGGCCTTCTACGTGTGCTCGCGGGTGCTGTTCGTCCTGGCGGAGAAGGGCGATGCGCCGCAATGGCTGGTGAAGGTCAACGCGCGCCGCGTGCCCGCCCGCTCGGTGGCGGTCGGGGCGGCGGCCGGCGTTCTCGGGATTCTCGCGAATTCCCTGGCCCCCAAGGGGGTGTTCGCCTTTCTGGTGAACGCGGGCGGGGCGCTGATCGTCTTCGTCTATCTCCTCACCGCCGTGTCGCAGATCCGCCTGCGCTTGCAGCGCCGGCGCGAGGGCCGGCCGGAGCCGGTCATCCGGATGTGGGCTTTCCCGTGGCTGAGCTATGCCACGGTCGCCGCACTCGTTGCGGTGCTCGTGGCGATGGCGCTGCGACCGGATATGGCGAGCCAGCTGTACGTGAGCCTCGTCACTCTGGCGGTAGCCATGGCGGCCTACCTCTTGCTGCGCCGCCGGCGGCGGGCCTGTCGATTCGGCGCGCTGCCGTTCGGCAAGTAGTCAGTGGCGGCGGCTGCGAGCCTGCGCGAGCCGCCGGGCCGACCGCCGCAACCGACGAGGAGACGAGCCATGCGCTTCATGATGATCATGATCCCCGGGGTCTACCGCAAACCCGTGTCGCCGGACTTCACGCCCGATCCGCAAGCGGTCCGCAGGATGGGCGAGTACAACGAGCAGCTGCGTGCGGCCGGGGTCCTCCTGACACTGGATGGCCTGACGCCCCCGTCCGCGGCGGTGCGGGTCTCGTTTGCGACGGGCAAGCCCCTGGTGACCGACGGTCCGTTCGCGGAGACCAAGGAGGTCGTCGGCGGCTATTGGATGATCCGGGTCGCCTCCCGGGCCGAGGCGATCGAATGGGCCAGGCGCTGTCCGGCCGATGCGGACGATGTCATCGAGATCCGCCAGGTGTTCGAGGCGGGCGATTTCGAGCGCTAGCGATCGACGAGCTGCTGCATCTGCTCCGAGTAGCGCGCGCCGTGAACCGGCACCGCCGACAGGGCCGCGTCGATCTCGCTCAGATCGCCGGCGCTCAGCTCGACATCCGCCGCGCCGATGTTCTCCTCGAGGCGGTGGACCTTGGTCGTACCGGGGATCGGAACGATCCAGGGCTTGCGGGCCAGCACCCAGGCGAGGGCGAGCTGCGCGCGGGTGATGCCCCTGCGCTCGGCGAGCTGGCCGATGACGGCGACCAGTCCCTGATTCGCCTTCCGGGCTTGCGGCGTGAAGCGCGGCACGCCCTGGCGGAAGTCCGTGCTGTCGAGCGTCGTGGTCTCGTCGATCGCTCCGGTGAGGAAGCCGCGGCCGAGCGGACTGAAGGGAACGAAGCCGATGCCGAGCTCCTCGAGCACCGGAAACACCTCGCTCTCGGGCTCGCGCCACCAGAGGGAGTACTCGCTCTGCAGCGCCGTGACCGGCTGTACGGCATGCGCGCGGCGCAGCGTCTGCACGCCGGCCTCCGAGAGGCCGAAGTGCCTCACCTTGCCGGTGCGGATCAGATCCTTCACGGCGCCGGCCACGTCCTCGATCGGCACCTGGGGGTCGACCCGGTGCTGATAGAAGAGGTCGATCCGATCGGTCTTAAGCCGCTTCAGGCACGCCTCGGCGACCTGCCTGATGTGCTCCGGACGGCTGTTGAGGCCCTGGCGCTTGCGCTCGGGGTCGACCTCGAAACCGAACTTGGTCGCGATCGCCACCCGGTCGCGAACCGGAGCCAGGGCTTCGCCGACGACCTCCTCGTTGGTGTACGGACCGTAGACTTCGGCCGTGTCGAAGAACGTGACTCCGCGGTCGACGGCCGCCCGGATCAGAGCGACGCCGTCCCGCTTCTCGACCGGCTGGCCGTAGCCGTGGCTGAGTCCCATGCAGCCCAGGCCGATCGCCGACACCTCGAGCGTGCTTCTTCCGAGTCTGCGCTTGTGCATGGGGTCTCCTGTGGGAAGCGGGGCGAAGCGCTCAAGGATAACCCTTGTCGCGGCGCCGCTCCATGTGGCGAAATGACGGGCGAGGCCCGCAGGCGGGGAGACTGAGACGTGAGCGTCGAGCGCATCATGAGCACATCGGTCGTGACGGTGTCGATGGACGATTCCCTGTCGACCATCAGGGAGATCTTCGATCGCCACGGATTTCATCACGTGCTGGTGGTGGAGGAGGGGCGGCTGGTCGGCATCGTTTCCGATCGCGACCTGTTGAAGGCCCTCAGTCCGAATCTCGGTACCGCCTCCGAGACGGCTCGTGACCTCGCGAGCCTCCACCGGCGCGCGCATCAGATCATGTCGCGTCAGCTCATCACGCTGCGCCGCGAGGCCGGCATCCAGGATGCGATCGAGACATTCAACCGGAATAGAATATCCTGCATCCCGATCGTCGATGCGGCGAACCGTCCTGTCGGGATCGTGAGCTGGCGCGACATCCTCAAGGTCATCCACGCCGGCCAGTCGCCGGGATGAGCCCGGGTCGGGCACGGCCCCTGCTTTTCCAGCCTCGACTGTTCTCAACTGCCGGGAGGAGCAACAACATGGATCTGGTTCTCATCCTGATCCTGCTCTTGCTGTTGTTCGGTGCCGGCTGGGGTATCGGGCCCATCGGGCTCATCGTTCTCGTCCTCATCGTGGCCTTGCTGCTGAACGGGTACCGCGGCCGGAGCGGACCGCCCCTCTGACCGGCTCACCCGGGGAACGGCAGGGAGGCGCGGCGCCAGTGCCGCGCGGGCGCGCTCGTCCGTCCTGTGCCTGGAGGAGCTTCTCCGCCAGGGTGTCCGTCGCCCGTGATATTCCGCCGTTCCCGCAGCGACCAGAGTCCCGCCCGGGAGGCTGAGGCGGCGGGCGATCCCGGGCATTCCCGGGCGCTGTCGAGCCTCTTCGAGGAGCACAACCGGATCCTGCAGTCCACGACAGTGGCCATCGCGCCCGCCTGCATCGTCGGTCAGTGACCGGACGGCGCCGCGACCTAGATCGTCAGGGTTCCCCGCCCGAGCTCGATCACTTTGCCGCTGACGTGCACGCGCCGGTCCGCATCCACGTCCAGATAGAGCGTCGAGGGCCGCGCTGCCTGCTCGCCCTGCGAGATCTCGAACCGGCACGGCAGCTCGCGCCCGAGCGCGATGCACCATCCGCCGAGATTCGCGGTGGCGGAGCCCGTGGCCGGATCCTCCAGCACCGCGGGGCCCTGCGGGAAGAAGAATCGGGCGAGGAGGGACTCGCGACTGCCGGCGGCGGCGCCGGAGGCGAGATCGTCGCCCGCGCGCGCGGTCGACCGCGGCGCGAAGATGTACGCCATGCTCCCGCCGTGCTCGCTCACGAATCGACTGAGCGCGTCCGGCTGCGGCCGTGCGCGGCGGATCGCCTCTTCGCCCGTCAGCGGCACGATCAACTGCTCGCGGCCGGTGCTCACCCACAGCGGGCGCTCGCCGATGTCCCGAGGCTCGACGCCGAGCATCGCCGCGACGGCCTCGATCGGCTCGGCGACCTCCCGCCAGCGCGGCGGATTGGCCTGAAGCGTCCAGCGGTCGGCCCCTTCCGCGGTCACCGGGATCACCCCGGCCTTCATCTCCAGCGTGAGCTCGTTGCCGCCGAGCCCGAGCGCGCGGCAGACGTGCGCGGTGCCGAGCGTCGGATGTCCCGCGAAGGGCATCTCATAAAATGGCGTGAAGATTCGGACGCGCGCGTTGGCGTTGCTCGATGGCAGGATGAATGTCGTCTCGGACAGGTTGAACTGTCGGGCGAGCGCCTGCATCGTCCGGTCGTCGATCGCAGCGGCGTTCTCGAAGACGCAGAGCGGATTGCCGGAGAGCACTTGCGCCCCGCGCGTGAAGACATTCACCAACCGGTAGCTGTAACTGGCCATGATCCGCTCGCTGCCGCAACCCTCCGCTCACGGATCAGCATACCGCAAAGGCGGACGAGCGGACACGCTCGGGCGGGCCGACGCGACGCTCACTCCACGCGCTGGTGCTCGAAGAGGAGCAGCGAGCGCGCCGTGACCTCGCAGCACGATCCGGTCTCGAAGCGCGCGCTCGGCGCGTCAGGCCCGTTGCCGTCGAGGAGCGGCGACCACCGCCGGCCGCCGGCGCACTCCGGCAGGGCGAACTGTACTCCATCGTGGCGCGCGTTGAGTATCCGGAAGGAGTGTCGCATCGCGGCCGCGCTGGCGGATGCCGCTCGATTGCGCGCGCCTCGTCGGGCCCGAGACTTCGATCTTCGTCGCATGGTCGCAGAAGACGGCGAAGCTCGTACCCCGGCCATCCCGGGTGGCGCCGAGGGGGTAAGGCGAGCCTTCTCTGATTGGCGCCGGGCTCATGGGGGCCACCCCCCATCCTGAAGTGTGTCCCCATCAACGCGCCGGCCGCGCGGCCGGTTCCTCTCAGGTCAGGAAGCCGGCGCCGTCGGCGATCCAATGGGCGATCATGTTGACCCACAGGTTGCGGCGCCAGAGATACAGGATCGTGAGGAGCAGGCCGCCGTATCCGGCGATGATGAGCTGGGCGGCGCCCCAGGACGCCAGATGCGCATACGTGAATGCTGCCAAGGTGAACGCGCCCGCAAGAGCCCGGCTGCCGCTCCATTCCTTGATGCGCTCGATGGGATACCCGCGGAAGAGCGTCTCCTCCGCGACCGCCGCCCGGGTCACCAGCAGCACGCGATACCAGAACGGAGTGTGCATCAGCATCAGGACCACTCTCATGTTGATCTTGAGGTGCAGCAGGGGAAAGACGAAGTTGTAGATGATCATCGTGCCCGCCACCATCAGCACGCCGGTGCCGACGGCGAGGACGATGTCCAGCACGCCGGGCCGGCGAAACCCGATGGAGGACAGGGGACGCCGCTCGGCGAAGATCACGTACGCGTACAGCCCGAGTGTCAGGATCCACCAGGGCACTTCGCGGCCGTAGTTGAGCCCGAGCTCTCTGCCGAGGAGATGTTGGCTCCAGGTGCTGAGCGGCGCGAACGTCGCGAGCAGCAGGAAGAGAAGACCCATCAGCGTGGCGATGCGCGGTCGGTGCGTCAAGGCGATACCCTCCCCGGTTCCGGTGCGGGAATCTCGCACCCGCCTGCCGGGGCGGCAATCGCCCGCGCGGCCGGATGGCACGAGCCGTGCGCCCGGTGGCGCGAAGCGGGCGGATCAGCCGACGGGGAGCCCCAGCCGGGCCTGCAGCGCTTCGGCGTAAGTGCGGCTGACGGTCAGCGCCGCCCCGCCGCGCAGCGTGAGATCGAGATCGCCGTTGCGGCGCTGGGTCAGCGCTTCCACCCGGTCGAGCTGCACGATGGTGGAGCGGTGAATGCGCGCGAAGCGCGCCGGATCGAGCTGGGCCTCGAGCTCGCCCAGGCTCATGCGCATCAGATGCACCCGGCGGCCGACGTGCAGGCAGAGGTAGTGCCCCGCGGCGTCGGCGTAATCGATGTCCCGCATGGGGACGAGATCGATGCGGCCGCGGTCCCGGACGGCGATCCTGGGCGCCTCGCCGCCGGGCGCGATGCGCTGGCGCGCACGGGCGATCGCGCGGGCAAAGCGCTCGCGGCTGAACGGCTTCAAGAGATAGTCGACCGCCTGGACGTCGAAGGCCGCGACGGCATCCTCATCGTGGGCGGTGAGATAGATCGTGGCCGGCCGCCGTGCCGGCGCCAGTCTGGCCAGGATCTCGAGGCCGTCGAAATCCGGCAGGCGCATGTCGAGCAACGCGAGCTGCGGCGCCTCGCGCTCGATGAGGCGCACGGCATCGGCGCCGTTGGATGCCTCACCGGCGAGGGTGATGTCGGCTTCTTCCTGCAGATAAAGCCGCACCCGCTCGCGCGCGAGCGGCATGTCGTCCACGATGACAGCGCGGATCACGCTGGCGGGCTCGCCTGTTTCAGCGGCAGGCGCAACGTCACGCAGGTCCGCGCGCCAGTTGCAATCTCGAGGCTCTGTGCCGGTCCGTACAATACCCGCAGGCGCTCGCGCACGTTGGCGAGCCCGGTGCCGGCACCGCCCGCGGTTGCGCCCTGATCGGCGGCGTCATTGCGGACCGAGAGCACCAGAAAGCGGCCCTCCGCCGTTGCCGCCAGCGAGATCCGGCCCCCCTGAGTGCGCCGGGCGACCCCATGAAGGATCGCGTTCTCCACCAGCGGCTGCAGCAGCATCGAGGGCACCATCGCCTGCCATACCGCCGGCTCGACCTCCAGTTCCACCTGCAGCCGATCCGGCATCAGCAGGGCGTAAAGATCCAGGTAGCCCTGCACGAATGCGAGCTCGTTCTTCAGGGCAATCTCCTGCGGGCGCTCGCTCAGCAGCGTGCGCAGCAGCTCGCTCAGCTGGGCCATCGCCGCATCGGCGCGCGCGGCATCGCGATAGCCCACGGCGGCAATGGCATTGAGAGTGTTGAAGAGGAAATGGGGCTGGATCTGCGCCTGCAACGCCCGCAATTCGGCGCGCGCCAACAGCCTCTCGCGCAGGCGGGCGCGCTCGAAATACGCGATCGCCTGCCCGACCGCGACCAGGGCGACGTAGAAGGGAACGCAGTAGAAGGAAGTGATATAGGCGGCGCGGAGCACCGCGGCCCAGCCCGGGCCCGAGAATCCGGTGACCAGGATCGTATTGAGCCCATAGCCGGCGAATACCGCGAGCGGCGTCAGCACCGGGCAGATCAGGGCCAGAGCGAGCAGCGGCCGCAGGACCTGTGTCTCCGTCAGGGGAAAGCGCCGGCTGAGCGACAGGATGAATGGCGTCAGCGCCATCCAGGGCACGAAGCCGATCAGGACAAAGAGGAAGACGAAGCCGAAGCCCACGTGCGCTGCCGAAGGGCCCCCGGTGACCTGCAGAGCCACGGTCGGCGGCGTCCAGGCCGCCGCCATCAGCACCCACGCGGCGACGACGATCAGCGCCTTCGTGCCGGTGTTACGCCAGGAAGCTACAACGCCGCCCTTCGAGTCATGGTCCGGGACCTGCAAGGGTGCGCTCACGGTCGGTCCGGCTCGCGATCATGACCGCGCCGCCATTGCGGCGAGCGCGGTGAGCATGTGGCGCTGTGCCTCGCCGGGCGTCCAGGATGCCATCTGCTGCAGCGAATGGGTGGCGCGGAGCCTGCGGATGAGATTCAGCCCCAACCCGTATCCGGCGCGGTTGGGGTACGGCGGATTGAGCGCCTTGCTGTCGCCCTCGAACCAGTCGGCATGGAGCCTCGAGATTCCGTGTGTCTTCGGGTCGATGGTCTCGGAGCTCGCATCGGCGAGGAAAGCGCGAGCGGCGGCCGGCAGGCGCGATGCGGGCAACCGGCCGAGCATCTTGCCGAACATGTACTGGCCGTCGGCGTAGCCGGGAGAGACCTGCGAGCTGACGCACACGGCCAGGCCTTCCGCGAACAGCGGCAGGGTGAGGTGGGTGCCCGGCATCACGCCGTCGTTCATCACGCCGGCATGTTGAGCGTCGTAGAGGTGGAAGAGCTCATGCGGCAGCAGGATCCTGAGGTTGGCCTTCTCCAGCAGCAGCGTATCGACGGCGAGCGCCAGAATCGGCGTGCCATCGGGCAGCACACCGCTCTTGGAGTCGAAGTCGGGCGACAGGACCAGCGCCACCCGAGGCTTCCTCGAGGCACCCGGCAACAGCTTGCGAAAGCGGCCGCTCGCGGCCCGCAGCGCGTGCACGATCGTGGCGGCCTCCCGCGGGATGCGGGAAGCGATGCGCGGATACTGGCCGAAGCGCATCTTGAGTCCATCCGTCTTCCACCGCCTCCAGTTGGGGATGTCAGTCGCGTCCCACACGACGGAACGGTACAGGGTCTCGCGCGGATCCTCGATGTATCGATTCCAGAGCGCCAACTGTCGATCGAACGGCTTGCCGCGCGCCGCCGTCCAGAAGGTTTCGAACGAGCTTGCGATCGAGGGGGCCGCCGTCCGCTGCGCGGCTGGCGCGGGCGATGCACGGGCCGTCGCGGCGGCAATGGCGAGGAGGGCGGCGATCGCGAATGTCGGGAAACGGCCCATCGGTTAAGCCCTGCGCTCGGTTGGCGACCGCGCGCAGACTATAGTTGCGCGCACGGTCATGTCAACGACCGCTCCTCCCTGCGGGCGGGCGCATCGATGCAGCGCTAGGGGCGGCAGAGCTCCGCCACGTCGACTTCCGTGCGCAGCACGAAACCCAGGCTTTCGTAGAGCGATATCGCCGCGGCGTTGGCCTTCCAGGCGTGCAGGAAGGCCTGATCGCCGCGGGCCTGAATGCGATGAGCCACCGCGGCCGACAGACGGCGCGCGAATCCGCGGCCACGGAAGTCGGGATGGGTGCAGACACCGCTGACTTCCGTGTAGCCCGGGAACCGCATGCGCTCGCCGGCCATGGCTGCCAACCGTCCCCCGACCCGGATCCCGAGGAACGACCCCATCACATGCGTGCGCCGCAGGAACGGTCCGGGCTCGGTGAGCCGCGCCAGGGACAACATCTCCGCGGCGTCGGCGTCCCCAAGCGGGAGCATGTCGTCGTCAGCGGCTGCGAAAGGAGTCCCGGCCGGGGCGAGCATCTGCACGCCCTTGGCTTCGCGGGCGGCGATGAGACCGGGCGGAACGGCAGTCCGACCGACCCGAAGCAGAAATACGCTCTCGCCCGGGCGCACCAGGCCGGCCAGTGCGGCCAACGCCGCCGGCGTATCGTCGCAGGACGAAGCGAACACGTTGACGTCCCGCTGGAATCGGCGGGCGAGATCGCCGCCCTCGGCGAGGCAGGCGTGGTAGGTGTCGAGGGTGGCCCAGACGGGACGGTCGAGGCAGAGCATTCCCCCGAGTCTATCCCGAGCGGCACCCCGCGTCCCGATGAGCGCCGCCGGACTCGGGCGTGACGCGGCGATCGGCCGCGGCGCGAGCGCAGTGGCCGTGCCGCAACCGTCGTCCCCGCCCGCGCCCGAGTCTGCGCTCCGGCACCGCTCAGAAGATGTTGGCGTGCACCTCGAGCAGGTCGCTTCGGCCGATGATGCCGTCGGCGAGGGATTGAGCCCGGTCGCGGCATTCCGGGCCGCAGCGCCTGTACACCGCCGAAGGCATGCCGCGTTGATAGGCACGAGCGGTCGATATGGCCGCGGCCCCAGCTCCGTGATGAGGTTCACATGCCCAGAGCTCCTTCCCACGTGCGTCATCTTGCGGTCATTTTCGGACTTGCGTTCGCCCTCGGAGGGTGCGTCGTAGCGCCGGCGCGCCCCGGGTACTACCGCGGCGGGTGGGTGACTGTCGCTCCGCCCGCGCCGCGCATCGAGTACTACGGGACCGCCCCGTATCCGGGTTATGTCTGGATCGGCGGGTACTGGCGCTGGGGGCCGGGTAGATATGTCTGGGCGCCCGGCCACTGGGCCGCGCCGCGGCCCGGCTTGCGGTGGGTGCCCAGACACTGGGTGCATGGGCCGCGCGGTTGGCACGCGGCCGGCGGCCGCTGGGTCCGCCGCTGACGGGCGGCCGCCCGGCACTGCAGCCGCGGGCTGATCAGCCGCGCCGCCCCCGCCGCCTGAGCGCGGAGGGCGGCGCGCCCAGCACGCGCAGGAAGCTGCACGCGGCGGCCACCTGTTGGATGGAGGAGCGGCCGCCGTCCCGTGCGGCGCGTGCCGTATCCATGCGCAGCCGCTCGACCGCCTTGGCCGGCGCAACCCCGACTTCCTCCTTGAGCACCCGGGAGAAGTTCCGCGGGCTCCTGCGGCTGATGCGGGCGAGCTCGGTGACGCTGAGCCGGCCGCGAAGATGCGTCCTGACATGATCCCACAGCTCGCCGAAGCGCCCGTCGCCGCGCTCCATCTCCAGGCGAGGTGAGAGCTGCGACTGGCCCCCCGGCCGGCGGCGATAGACCACGAGCTGCTGCGCCGTGCGCCGGGCGATGTCTTCGCCGAGGTCCTCGCCGATAATGGCCAGCGCGAGGTCGATCCCGGCCGTGATGCCGGCGGAGCTCCAGAGCTTCCCGTCCCTGACATGGATCCGATCGGCGTCCAGGCGGACGTTGGGAAACCGCCGGCTGAAATCGAAGCTCCGGCTCCAGTGAGTCGTCGCGCGCCTGCCTTCGAGCAGTCCGGCCGCGGCCAGCACGTAGGTGCCCGAGCAGACGCTCGCGACCCGCCGCGACCGCTCCGCGCACGCCAGCACGAACCCGCGGGTCCTCCCGCAGTACGCCGCCGCACGGCCGTTCGATTCCGGACGGCCGCAGAGCGCCCGCCCGGAAATCGTGGCGGCGGCGCGGAAGCGGTCGGACGCGGTGAGGGCCGAGCGCGAGGCCGCCGTGCGGCGCGCGGCGCTCAGGCCGGGCCTATCGTGCCCGTGAGAGCGTCCAGCAGGACGGGTGCTGCTGCATTCCGATCCGCGGGTAGTAGGACTGCGCGGCGGGGGCCGCGACCAGAATCAGCGCGGTCAGATCGCCCGCGGCCTCGTGAGTCTTCGCGATGAGCCGCTTGCCGATGCCCTGGCGCTGGTATGCCGCATCCACCGCCAGGTCGGACAGGTAACAGCAGTAGCTGAAGTCGGTGATCGCCCGGGAGATGCCGACGAGGCGCGTTCCGTCGCGCGCCGTGGCGATGACGTCCGCCTGGCGGAGCATCCTGTCCAGTCGGGGCAAATCGCCGACCGGCCGGCGCTCGCCCAGCGTGGAGGCGATGAGGACCGCGCGGAATTCCTCCGCGCAGAGATCGGGCTCGAGCGAATAGGCGATGGGCATGAGCTTATGGAGCGGCCCCTGCCGGATGCAGGGGCGATGCGGCCGAAGCGCCTACGACGGTCAGCCACTCCCGAACGCGCCACGAGGCAACCAGGCCGTTGGCGACGTAGGGGTCCGCGCGCGCGAACGCTTCGACGGGCGCGGGCGAGTCCGCTTCGAAGAGCAACAGTCCCGTATCGACGGGATCCGCGACCGCGCCCGCAAGGAGGAGCGTGCCGCGCGTCTGCGCTTCCCAGGCGTGCCGCAGATGTGCGTCGCGGAACGCCGTCCGCCGCTCGAGGTAGCCGTCGGCGAAGGAATAGAAGAGGAGGTAGTGCTTCATGATGGCCTCGTGGGGCAGCCGCTCAGCGGTCGTAGTCGCCGCGGCCCTGCGGGTATTGCCGCTCCCACTCCCGGCCGTTGAACGGCCGGACGGTCATCGCCTCGAGCGTGCCGGGATCGAGGCAGCGGGCATTGACGCTGAAGCCGTCGGGATGGGAGCGGGGGACGTAGAAGGACTTGATGCCGCACACCGAGCAGAAGAGGTGCCTGGCGGTGCCGGTATTGAAGGTGTACGTCGTGAGCGCATCCTGCCCGGAGAGCAGCTTGAAGTGCTCCGCGCGCACCACCAGATGCAGGAAGCCGGCCTTGCTGCACATCGAGCAGTTGCATTCGGATACTTCCGCCCGCGCGGGGGCGAGCGCCTCGAAGCGGACCCGGCCGCAGTGACAGCCGCCGCGGTGAGTGACCAAGGGTTGTTCCAGCATGGCTCGATGGCTCCTATGGGTTGACCTTGCTCAGCGCCTGCGCGACCGGACGGTCCACGCCGATGTCGTCCAGGAAGAAATTGGGGTAGACGGGCGGCAGGGGCGTGGCCGCATCGAGCTCGGCGATCTGCGCGGCGGTGAGCGTGACCGCCGCCGCCTGCAGATTGTCCTCGAGCTGGCTCAGCTTGGTCGAGCCGAGGATGACGCTGCTCACGGCCGGGCGGGCCAGCAGCCACGCGATGGCGACCTGCGCGACGCTCGCGCCGCTGGCGGCGGCGATGGGCCGCATGCGATCCACCAGCTTGAATCCCTGCTCCTTGTCGAAGGGCAGGATGTCGAAGCCGGAAAGCCGGTTGCTCGGGTCCGACAGCGTCTGGCGAGTGTACTTGCCGCTCAGGAAGCCGAAGGCCAGCGGGCTCCACACCGTCAGGCCGAGACCATATCGGCGCATCATGGGAACGACATCGCGCTCCACGTCCCGGCCCACCAGGGAGTAGTACATCTGGCCGTGAGTGAAGGGCGAGAGTCCGTTCGCTTTCTGGATCTCGAGGGCCGCCGCGGCCTTCCACGCCGACCAGTTGGAGAAGGCGAGGTAACGGACCTTGCCGGCCCGCACGACGGCGTCGAGGGCGCAGAGGGTCTCCTCGAGCGGCGTGTAGGGGTCTTCGCGGTGCGCGATGTAGACGTCGATCCAGTCGGTGCCAAGCCGCTTCAGGCTCTGATCGACGGACCAAAGGATGTGCTGGCGGGAGAGGCCCGCACGGGTCAGCGCCGGCCCGGTACGAAACCCCACCTTGGTGGCGATGACGACCCGGTCGCGATGCGGCTTCAGCGCCGCGCCCAGGAGCGCCTCGGATTCGCCGCCGGCATAGGCGTCGGCGGTATCGAAGAAGTTGATCCCCGCCTCGAGCGCGCGGTCCACGAGCTGGCCGGCGAGGTCCGCCCCCACCTTGCACACCGCGCCGAGGTCCTTGTTGCCCGCGGTGAACGTCATGGCGCCGAAGGCGAGGCGGGAGACCGTGAGGCCTGTATTGCCGAGCAGGGTGTATTGCATGGCGGGGGTCCTCTCGGCGGCGGACTGCCGCCGCGATGCGCCGCAACGATACGCGCAAGCGGCACATTACAGAATCTCCCCAAAAGGAGAGAGTCCGCCCTGGCTCGCCCGCGGCCTGTGCGGCGCGTCTCAGTCCGAGCCGGCCCCCCGCTCGTTCAGCCTCCGCTCAGCTAGCCTGCGCGAGGCTGTCCACGCGGCTCAACCAAGCCCCCAACGGAGACTCGAGATGACCCCATCGTCCGAAACGTCTTTACTCGGCGCGTCCGTGCGCCTCGGCCCCGCGGGGCCGCCCGGCACGCGGCCCGCAGCGCGAGGCGCAGGACCGGGCCCTCGCAAACTCACGATCATGGTGGCCATGGCCCTCTCGCTCCTGACGAGCTCGCTGGCCCTGGCCGATCCGCCCGGCGATGGCGGTCACGGCCGCGGCGATCACCATGAGCGGCGCCATGACGGCGGCGATCACCGTGATGCCCGCCGCGACGGCGGCGATCATCGCGACGCCCGCCGCGGCGACGGCGATCATCGTGACTGGCGGCGCGACGGCGAGCGTCGCGACGGCCGCGATCACCGCGACTGGCATCGCGACGATCACGATCGTGGCGATCGTCGGGACGATCGGTGGCGGGCGGATCGCGAAGCCCGGTATGGCGAGCGATTCGATGGGGGATACTACGTCCGGCCCCACGGCTATTACATGCACGCGTGGCGTCGCGGCGAACGCCTTCCGATCGCCTTCCGCGCGCCCGCGTACGTCATCCCTGACATCGCGCTCTATCACCTCCGTCCGCCGCCGCCGGGTTACTACTGGGTCCGCGTGAACAACAATGCCGTTCTCGCGGCCGTCACCACCGGCGTTGTAGTCAGCATCGCTTACAACCTGTTCCACTGAGAGCTCCAAAGACCCCTCCGCCCTCGGGAATTCCTCCCGGGGGCAGGGGCAGAGCCTCGCCGCCGGCCGTCCATGGCCGCGACCCCCTTTCCGAGACCCACCCAGGCAGGATGCCGCAGCCGCGGGAAAAGCCCGCACGCGTGCGTGTGCGAGCCGCCCGCTCAAAGGCGACCGGCTCGCCCCCTTTCGCCACAATCCCTCACGCCCCCGCCACTGTTGCATCCCGAGTGATGCGCGGATTGCGGCGCCCAATGCTCCCAGGTCCACCACCGGGAGCATGTCATGGTCCGCTCGAGCAATACGCCCGCCGAACACGCGCCGCCGCCTGCCGGAATTCGCGCCCTCGCGGGGCGGCTGAAGCTCTTTTATCTGGCACGGCCACGGCTCATCTCGAATCTCCTGGCGCTCATCGCGCTCTTCTCGATCGGGTTCGTTTAGATCGGCTACAGTGGCGGCCTCTCTCGCCGTGGATTTCGGAGGCTGCCGGTGCGCGTACGCGGTCTTGCATGGCTCGTGGTCGGACTCTCCGTCGCGGGATGGGCGTGTGCCGCGGGCTCCGTTTCCCAGGGCGCTTCCTCTCGCGTCGGCGGGTCTCAAGGTGCCGCCGCCGGCCCGAGCTCCGTCGATCCTGCCTCCTACCAGGCTCTCCACTGGCGGCTGATCGGGCCGTTTCGCGCCGGCCGCGTGCTGGCGGTCACCGGGATTGCGGGCGACAACCGGCATTTCTACTTCGGTGCGGTGGATGGGGGAGTGTGGGCCACGAGCGATGCCGGCCGCACCTGGCATCCGCTCTTCGACCACGAGCCCGTGGGCTCGATCGGCGCGATCGCCGTCGCGCCCTCCCGCCCGAGCACGATCTACGTGGGTACGGGCGAAGCCGACATGCGCTCCGACATCGCGCAAGGCGACGGCATGTACAGGTCCACGGACGGGGGCGGGCACTGGACGCACATCGGACTGACCGACTCGCGCCAGATCGCACGCATCATCGTCGATCCCCACGATCCGGACCTGGTGTACGTCGCCGCGCTCGGCCATCCGTACGGTCCCAATGCGCAGCGCGGCGTATTCCGCTCGCGCGACGGCGGCCGGCACTGGCAGAAGATCCTCTATCTCAACCACGATACGGGCGCGGTCGATCTCGCCTTCAAGCCGGGCGATCCGAAGACGATCTACGCCGCCCTGTGGCAGACCCGCCGGCCGCCGTGGAGCGTCTACCCGCCGTCGAACGGCCCGGGCAGCGGCCTCTATATCTCCCACGACGGCGGCAACCACTGGAGCCGCGTCGTGGGCCACGGCTTCGCGGCCAATCCCGGCCGCATCGGCCTCGCGGTTTCCCCCGCGAATCCCGACCGGGTGTACGCGCTGGTCGACGGCCCGTGGGGTCAGGGAGGGCTCTACCGGTCGGACGACGGCGGCGGCAACTGGCGCCATGTCTCCGCGGATCGGCGGATCTGGGGACGCGGCTGGTACTTCTGCGCGCTCACGGCCGATCCGAAGAATGCGAATCGGCTGTATGTCATGAACACGATCGTGCTCGAGTCGCGGGACGGCGGCGCGCACTTCATCGCCCTCAAGGGCGATCCGACGGGCGATGACTTCCACCAGCTGTGGATCGATCCCACCGACCCGAAGCGGCAGATCCTCGGCAGCGACCAGGGCGCGCAGGTCACGCTGAACGGCGGCAAGACCTGGAGCAGCTGGTACAACCAGCCCACCGCGCAGATCTACCACATCACCACCGACAACCGCTTCCCGTACTGGGTCTATGGAGCCCAGCAGGACTCCGGCGCCGTGGCGCTGCCCAGCCGCACCGCGAGCTATGACGGCATCACCATGGAGCAGTTCCACGAGATCACCCCGGGAGGGGAGAACGGCATGATCGCGGTGGATCCAAGGAACCCGGACATCGTCTACGGAGACGGCACGGGCAGCACCACCAGCGTCGAGAAGCTGAACCTCAAGACCGATCAGACCCGCGACGTCGACCCGACGCTCGCCTATCCGTGGGCTCATTACCGCTCCGACTGGACGCTGCCGCTCGTTTTCTCGAAGCGCGACCCGAAGACGCTGTACTTCGCGAACCAGCGCCTCTTCAGCACCGGCGACGGCGGCAGGCACTGGCGGCCGATCAGCCCGGACCTGACACGCGCGAGCCCCGGCGTCCCGCCGAATCTCGATCCGACGACGGCCGCCGACGACTACCATGTCGGCGTGCGCCGCGGCGTCATCTACTCGATCGCGCCCTCGCCGCTCCATGCCAAGGTGATCTGGGTCGGCACGGACGACGGCCTCGTCTGGCGCACGGCCGACGGCGGCGCGCATTGGAAGAACGTGACGCCCCGGGCGCTGACGCCGTGGTCGAAGGTGGCGGGCGTCGAGCCGTCGCGTTTCGATCCGAACGTGGTATTCCTCGCGATAGATCGGCATCGCCTGGACGATGACACGCCTTACATCTATGTCACGCGCGACGACGGCAAGACCTGGAGCCGCGCCGATGCCGGCATCCCGCGCGGGAGCTTCGTCAACGTGGTGCGGGAGGACCCCGTGCAGCCGGGCCTGCTCTATGCCGGCACGGAATTCGGCGTCTATGTGTCCTTCGACGACGCAGCCCACTGGCAGCCGCTGCAGGAGAATCTGCCGGTCACCTCCGTTCGCGACATCGACGTGCACGGCGACGATCTCGTCATCGCAACTCACGGCCGCGGCATCTGGATCATGGACGACATCACGGCCCTGCGTCAGATGAGCGGGGTGCGCCCGGGCGAGGTCACGCTCTTCAAGCCCGAGATGGCGATTCGTATGCGCCCGGCCGCTTTCACCGGCACGCCCATGCCGAAGGACGAGCCAATGGCGGCTAATCCGCCGGACGGGGCCATCATCGACTACGTGTTGCCTCGCAGTGTGACGGGTCCGGTCACCGTGACGATCCTCGATGCGCACGATCGCACGGTTCGCCGCTACAGCAGCGCCGAGCACGTTCCGCCCCCGAATCCCGCGAAGCTGAAGTACGCGCCGGAATGGGCGGCGCCGACTGCGATTCCGGGCGCGGGTCCGGGCATGCAGCGGTTCGTGTGGGATCTGCGTTACGCCAGGCTGACCCAGCCTGACGCCCAAGGGCCGTCAAAGGATGGAGTATGGGCGCCACCCGGCCGCTACACGGTCGAGCTGACGGTGGATGGCCGGGATTACCGGCAGCCGCTCACCGTCGAGCCCGATCCCCGCGTCAAGGTGACTACGGCAGCGCTGCAGCGGCAATTCGAGCTGGCGCGCAGGATCGAGGCGCAGCGGCTTCGGGTGTCCCTCGCGCTCAAGGGGGCGGAGACGCTGCTCGATGCGCTCGACTTCCGGCTCGCAACGGCCGGCAGCCTGCGCGGGGACGTGGCGGCGGTGCTCGCCAAGGCGACCGAGATCTCCGGCACGCGGCCGCATGCGGATCGCGTCGCCTTCCCGGCGGTGCCGCCGCTGCGGTCCGACAGTCTGCAGGCGATCTCCACCGACCTGCGCCACCTGGAATCGGCAGTGGATGGAGCGGATGCGAGCCCGAGTCCTGACGCGCGCGCTTCCTACGCAATGCTGTCGCGGACTTTGACCGTGACGCTCGCGAGCTGGAAGCGTTTCGAGCGGACCGACGTGCCGAAGCTCAGCGCGCGCCTGAAGGCGGCGGGGCAGCGGCCCATCTGAACGTGCTCTGAGGGCTCTCGTCGTCGTCGGCGGCCGCCTCTTCCAGCGCGAGCAGCTTGCGCTTGATCGGCAGGCCGCCGCCGAAGCCGGTGAGGCTGCCGTCGGCGCCGATCACGCGATGGCAGGGCACGACGATGGGCAGCGGGTTGGCGCCGTTCGCGAGCCCGACGGCGCGCGAGGCGCTCGGCTTACCGATGCGGCGCGCCAGCTCGCCGTAGGAGATCGTCTTCCCATACGGGATGTCGGTGAGCGCGCGCCAGACCCGGCGCTGAAACTCCGTGCCGCGCGGCGCGAGCCGCAGCTCGAAGCCGTGGCGTCTGCCGGCGAAGTACTCCGTCAGTTGCGCGATGGGCGCCCGCAAAGGCGCGGCGTCGGCGATCCAACCGTCCGCCGGGCGCAGCGGCCGCGGACCGGACTGGAAGCCCACCTGGATGAGGCTGTCGCCGTCGCCGGCGAGGAGGAGCCTGCCGATGGGCGAGTCGATCTCGTGCCAGTAAATCGCTTCAGCCGGGGTGTTGCTCGGCTCCGTCCCTGCGCCGAGCCCTTCGGGCCGGCTATCGCCGTCCAAAATCGTTCCAGACAATTTTGTCATCTATCGTCTCCACGAGGGTCTCGGCCGCCGGCCGCGCACCAGAGGTGCATGACCGCATAGCCGCGCCAGGGCCGCCACGCCTCGGCGCGGCGATCCAGCTCCTTCGCCGTCAGCGCCGTGCCGTCTGCGGCCGCCATGCGCCGGACCACGAGGTCGGCGCTGAGAAAGGCATCGGGCTCGCCGAGCGCGCGCAGCGCGATGTACTGCGCCGTCCACTCGCCGAAGCCCGGCAGCTCCACCAGGCTCGCGACCACCTCTTCGCTCGCGCGGTCGAAGGCGACGCGCCCCTCGGCCACGGCGAGGGCCAGCGACTTGAGCGCGCCGATGCGCGCGCCGGTGAGCCCGAGCCCGTCGAGATTCGCGGCCGCGAGGGTCCGTGGAGCGGGAAAGAGCCGGGTGAGTCCCGGTATCGCGGCGGCGACCGGCTCGCCGGCGCGCTCAACCAGGCGTCCGGCCAGAGTGCGCGCGGCCGCGACCGTGACCTGCTGACCCAACACGGCCCGCACCGCGCACTCGAACGCGTCCCATGTGCCGGGTATGCGGATGCCGGGTCGGCGGCGCACCAGCGGGCGCAGCAGCGCATCGGACCCCAGCCCCTCGGCGACGAGCGCCGGGTCGGCGGCAAGGTCGAACACGCGCCGCGCGGCGGTGGCGATCTGAAAGAGCGCCGCGGCGGGCGCGCCGTGCACGCGAAGCCGCAACGCATCCCGGCCCGGAACCGGTTGCACCTGAATCGCGGCGTGGCCGGTGTCGGTCCGGATCAGCCGCGCATAGCCGTGCTCATTCACGTGCTCCACCCCCGGCGTGGCACGCAGTGCGAGGAAATCGCGCAGGTGCTCCCAGTCGTACGGCGGCCGGTAGGAGAGGGAGAGCGATACCTCCTCGCCCGCGGCGCGGGTCGGCGGCTCGCGGCGCTCCCGGCGCAGCTCCCGCGGCGCCCGGCGGTAGGCCTTCTGGAACGCATCGTTGAAGCGGCGCAGACTTCCGAAGCCCGCCGCGAGCGCGATCTGCGTCATCGGCAGATCGCTCTCGTCGATCAGCCGCTTGGCGAAATGCAGCCGCCGCGTCTGCGCCACCGCGAGCGGCGATGCGCCCACGTGTTGGAGGAACAGGCGGTCCAGATGCCGCGCCCCGACACCCACGCGGGAAGCGAACTCGCCGACGCTCACCCCATCGAGCGCGCCTTCATTGATGAGACGCAGCGCGCGCCTGACGACCGCGGAAGTGCCGAGCCAGGCGGGCGTGCCCGGCGCGGCCTCGGGCCGGCAACGCAGGCAGGGCCGGAAGCCGGCCTCGGCCGCGGCCGCCGCGGAGGCGAAGTAGCGGACGTTGGCGCTTCTCGGGGAGGGCGAGGCCGGGCAGATCGGGCGGCAGTAGATGCCGGTCGAGGTCACGGCAATGAAGAACTTGCCGTCGAAGCGGGGGTCGCGGCTGAGGCGCGCCCGTTCCAGCACCGTGGGGTCGAGTGGCGGCATGTCCTGCATGGACGCGACGATACGCCGCGCCGTCACCGTGAACTAGCCATTTTCGGACGTGCACGACGAGGAGTGCCCGGCTCGGGCCGCTTCGACCCGCCATTCGCGCGCGCGAGCCCGGGGACCGCGCTCATCGCCCACGCGATTCAACAGGCGGGTCGGCCAGGGCTGCCGCGAGTCTCACGTCCTGCGCGGCCGCGAGCGCTGCAAATCCCGGGACGCACCGGCGCTTCACGCGCCGGCGCGGCTGCGCGAGCTGCGGCGGCGCTGGCGGAGCGGGCGCGCGGCCGCTGACGGGAGAACTTCTGCGGCTCTCGCGGATTTCCTATCCATGGTCCGCGCCACCCGGTTGCTGCCAGTGTCCGCCGCCGCGATTCTGCTCGCGGCTTGCGGCGGCAAGAGCGTCGGCACGTCCGCCCCGTCCCAGTCCGCGATTCCCCAGCCGGGGCAGCTGCTGCAGGCGCCGCAGGCGACCGGCTCCTACTCGGTGTCCGACCTGCTCTCGATGCTGAGCGGCAACAGCGATGAGGCGCAGCTGCTGAAGCTCACCTTCGCGCCGTTCTGCTCGGTCTCGGTGTATCACATGGAGTACGAGACGGTGGGCGGCCAGGGCGAGGCGACCACCGCCTCGGGCGCCATCATGGTGCCGGGCGGGGCCGATCCATCCTGTCAGGGCGCGCGCCCCGTCGTGCTCTACGCCCACGGCACCTCGACCGACAAGGCCTACGACATCGCCGCGCTCCCGGGCAACTCCGAGGGCGAGCTGCTCGCGGCCGTGTTCGCCGCCCAGGGCTACATCGTGGTCGCCCCGAACTACGCCGGGTACGACATCTCGACCCTTTCGTACCATCCCTACCTCGTGGCCGACCAGCAGTCGCACGAGATGATGGATGCGCTCGCCGCCGCGCGCAGCGCCTTCTCCACGGTGGGCGCGACCGGCGGCAGCA
Source organism: Gammaproteobacteria bacterium (assembly GCA_027306985.1). GTDB lineage: Bacteria > Pseudomonadota > Gammaproteobacteria > Steroidobacterales > Steroidobacteraceae > 13-2-20CM-66-19. The sequence continues at coordinate 43,414 of DAHUXV010000086.1, forward strand.
AGCTCTTCGTCACGGGATACTCCCAGGGCGGCTACGTCGCGCTGGCGACGCTGCGCGCCATGCAGGCCGCGGGGACGAGCGTCACGGCCGCGGGCCCGATGTCCGGGCCTTACGCGCTCGGCGCGTTCGGCGATGCGATCTTCATGGGGGAGGTCGACGGGGGCGCCACGATCAACTTCACGATGATCGTCTCCGCGTACCAGCACTCCTACGGCAACGTCTACGGCACCGCGGCGGATGTCTTCTCGCCGCAGTACGCGGCCCACATCGCCTCGCTCCTGCCGACCACCACCAGCAGGTCCGATCTCTATGCCCAGGGACTGCTGCCCCAGTACGCGCTCTTCAGCAATACGCCCCCGGCGCCGCAATACGCGTCGATGACTCCCGCTACGATGCCCGCCGATCTCGCGCCGGCCTTTGCCCTGGGCTTCGGCCCGAGCCCGCTGGTCACCAACGCCTACCGCCTGGGCTACCTCCAGGACGCGCAGGCCCATCCGGACGGCGGCTTCCCCAACACCACCACCGGCATGCCGCCCGCGGGCGCCGCCAACGGACTGCGCCAGGACCTCGCCCGGAACGACCTGCGCGACTTCGCGCCCACGGTTCCGGTGCTGCTCTGCGGCGGCGACAGCGATCCGGAGGTGTTCTACCTCAACACCCAGCTCATGCAGGGGTACTGGGCGGCGCACGCCCCGGGCGCGCAGGTCACGGTCCTCGACGTCGATTCGGCGGTCGGAACCAACGATCCCTATGCCGCCATCAAGAGCGGCTTCCATGCGGCCAAGGCGGCGGTCGCGGCGGCCGCGGTGGCGGGGGGCGCCACCGACGGCGGCGCGAGCGCCGTCCTGCAGGACTACCATGCGGGGCTGGTGCCGCCCTTCTGCCTCTACGCGGTGCAGCAGTTCTTCGGCCGATTCTGAGTCCCCGCGTGCCGGCAGGCATGGGGACGATACCAATAGCACACTACCGCTAACATGACTGCCGCACCGAAACCGTGCATCGCCGGCTGCTGTTGCGTCCGCGCAACGATTGCTGAAATCCTCGATTCCATAGGCTATCTTGCCGGCAATAAAGCAGCCACATGCGGACCGGCAGGCGGTCGCATGTGAGAAATCACGTACCGGCGGCGGGCTCCTTTGCGGTTTGCACGGCGCTCGCCCGACACTTTGGGGAGCGATCGCCGTGAGAAATGCAAATCAACTCTTGAGTGTGGCCGTGGCCTTGGCGCTCGAGGCGGCCGGTGCGGGCATCGGCCGCGCAGCCGAGCCCGCGGTGGCCCCGCCGACGGATCAGCTGGCCACGATCGTGGTCACCGCAACCAAGCGCCGGACGCTGGCGCAGGACACGCCGATCAGCATGACGGTGCTCACCGCCTCCAACATCGCCGATCGCGGCCTGACTGACTTCAACACCTTGGCGCAGGGCGTTCCGGGCCTCGCGATGCGCACCTCCGGCCCCAACCAGACCGAATACGAGATGCGCGGCCTGAATTCCTCGGGCGGCAATACTTCGATGGTCGGCGTATACCTGGACGACATCGCGCTCTCGGCTCCCGCCGCGGAGCAGCTCGGCAAGGTGATCCTCGATCCCAACCTCTATGATCTGCAGCGGGTCGAGGTTCTGCACGGGCCTCAGGGTACCCTGTACGGCGCGAGCTCGATGGGCGGAACGGTGCGGCTGATCCCGGCCATGCCGCAGCTCGGAACCTACCGTGTCACCGGCGAGACGACCGTCTCCGACACCGGCTCCGGCGGCAGCATCAATTTCGCGCAAAATGGCATGGTGAACCTGCCGCTCGGATCGACCGTCGCCTTGCGGCTCGTTGGCTCCGCCTCCTCGACCAGCGGCTGGCTCAATCGCTACGTGCTTGCCGACGGCTCCGTGCAGTCGGACACCTGTCCGAGCACCCCCTGTTATCGCCCCAGCAACTTCTACACGGCGCCGCTCATCTCCACCGCCACGGGCGTGAATTCGTCGACGGACGACTCGTTCCGCGCCATCCTCCTCTACAAGCCCGACGATCGGCTCACGATCACGCCAATGCTCATGTGGCAGCAGAGCACGAGCGGTGCCCCCAACGCGGTCGACGTCAACGGATCGCCGACCAACCCGACGATGCCGAGCCCGATGGGTCATTACGAGATCTATCAGAGCTCCGAGCCGCAAACGGTCCGCTTCACGCTGGGGAGCCTGAAGGTCGAATACGCGCTGACGCCGGACATCGGGCTCACTTCGATCACCGGATTGTGGTCGAATCACAGCCTGACGACGCAGGACGGCAGCGAGGAGAACGCGAGCTCGGCAGGTCTCGGGTCGCCCACGACGGCCTTTCCGTATGATCCTTTGCTCGGCGGCATCGGCCCGACGGGCCCCGGACCTTACGGACCCGGGGTGGAGGAGCGCGACTACACCAGGCAGGTGAGCGAGGAGTTCCGTCTCGCCTCCACGGGCGGCGGGCCGCTGCAGTGGCTGGCGGGATATTACTATCAGGACCTGGACTCGGAATGGGACATGTGGTCGATCAATCCGCAGGCCGGTCCCATCGCCGACGTCTACGTCGACTACATGCCGCAGACGATCCTGCAGAACGCCTTCTTCGGCAACCTCTCCTGGACGTTCGCGCATGGCCTCAAGGCCAGCGCCGGACTGCGCTGGTATCACTATTCCTATTCGCAGAGAAACTCCGAGTGGGGTGATTTCACGCCGCTCGGCTTCCTCAACCTGCTGAGCGGTGCGCCGACGGTCGCCGGAAACGTCGCGCCGTTCAACACCAGCGCGGGGGGCAGCGCCAGCGGCACCAACCCGCGCTTCAACCTGACCTGGCAGATCGACAGCGACCACATGGTCTACGGCACGGTCGCCAAAGGCTTCCGCCTGGGCGGCACCGACCAGCCCTTCGTCGGCTACAACCATCCGGAGACCCTGGCCTCGTGCAACAGCCCCTCGTCGCTGGTCGACCTGCAGCAGTGCGGCCTGCAATACAAGCTGTCGGCAACCCCGACCACCGCGGGCGCCTACTACACCCCGCTCGCGAATTTTCCCAACGTCAATTCGCAGGGCGTGCCGCAGTTCAAATCGGACTCGGTGTGGGATTACGAGGTCGGAACCAAGAACGAGTTCTTCCACCATCGGGCGCTGCTCAATCTGACGGCATATTTCGAGCGCTGGATGGATCCGCAGATCTCGACCAACATCGCCGGCTTCGGCTTCACCGTGAACGGGGGCAATGCCAATATCTACGGCCTCGAGGCGGAGTTCCGCGCCGAGCTCGGCTATGGCTTCGATTTCGCGACGGATTGGGGCTATACGCACAGCAAGTTCCTGAGCGACAGCCCGATCGACGGCATACCCGGGGGTTACTCCGTTCCGGACACGCCGAAGGTCACCGGGTCGGCATCGCTCAACTATCATCATTCCCTGAATGACAACATGTCGTTCTTCGGGAACGTCACTTACAGCTATGTCGGATCGCGGTACGATCTGCCTTACGGCGTCACGGTCTATCTCAACAACATTGGCCAGACCCAGATCAACCTCCCATCCTACGGGATCGTGAACCTGCGCGCCGGGTTGCGCACGGTCAACTGGAGCGTGGCGCTGTTCGTCGACAACGCGACGAACAATCAGGTTCTGCTCGATCCGCTGCCGCAGATCAATCTGGCGATTCCGCAGTTCACGCGCTTCATCGTGAACCAGCCGATTACGTACGGGCTGGATGTGAGCTACAGCTTCGGCCAGTGATCCGGTGGCAGGAGCCGCGGCAAGTCACGGCGGGGCGGGCATGCCTCCTCGAGCGGGGAGGCATGCCGCGCGCGCCGGTGCGCGCGGCATCGCAGGCGGCTTGACCTGCCTGCCTCCGGTAAGGGATGGTTGCGACGTCTATGTCATGGCATCTCAGGCTGGCGACGGTGGCGGACGCGGGGGCGATTCAGGAGCTGATCGCCAGGTCGATCCGCGCGCTGGGCGCCGCAGACTACTCCGGGGAGCAGATCGAGGGCGCGCTCGAGGGCGCGTTCGGCCTCGACAGTCAGCTCGTCGCCGACGGGACGTACTTCGTGGTCGAGAGCGAGGGCCGGCTCGTCGGCTGCGGCGGCTGGAGCTATCGCCGCACGCTCTTCGGTGGCGATGCCCGCGCGGGCCGCGATGCCGCGGCCCTGGATCCCAACACTGACGCCGCGAAGATCCGCGCGTTCTTCGTCGATCCGGGCGCTGCGCGCCGCGGCATCGGCAGCGCGCTGCTCGAGCATTGCGAGGCGGAGGCGCGCCGCCATGGCTTCCGGCGCGCGGAGATGATGGCCACGCTGCCGGGGGTCAGGCTGTACGCGGCGCGCGGTTATGTGCCCGGGGAGAGGGTGCGCCATCCGCTGGTGCGCGGCCTCTCGATCGAGTTCGTGCCGATGTCGAAGAGCCTGACGGCCTAGCGCGCCGGGGTGGGAATGACGATCTCGATCGCGCGCGCCGGCTCCGCGACCCGCAGCCGGCCGAGGGTGCGGCGCACGCGGGTCGTAGGCGAGACGGCGCGGGTCAGCGATTGGAGCCCGCAGCGCGCTTCGTTCGCGCAGGAGCCCGGATACGGCGCTTCCAGCTAGTTCGCGCGGGCGCCGTAGCTTTCCATCATGAGGCCGGTGCCGCCGCGGGAGACGTGCGCCACCACGGCGGTTCGCCGGTGCAGCTTGGTGACGGCGCCGAGATTGATCGCGAACGAGAGTACGACCGTCTGGCCCTTGCGCAGCCCGAGATTCGTGGTCTCGATGAAGACGCCCGTGGCGCTGAGGTTCACCGCCTTGCAAAGCTTGCGGGAACCACCGGGAACGGTGATGTAGACAGTCGTCCGAGCTCGGTGCCTCGTATGCAGGCGGCGTTCCATTCAAAGCCTCGCGGGATTCGTGCTTTTCTAGGTCGCGACTGCAGGCATTATGCCTCGCCCCGCGGCCGCCCGCACCGCCAGTCAACTTAATCCAGGAAAGCCCGCAACTCCCGGCCGAAGCGCTCGATGTCCACCAGGAAGGAGTCGTGGCCTTCGATGCATTGCAGGGGCGCAAAGCGGGTGGCGGCGCCTCCCGACTGCAGTGCCCGCGCCACGGCGCCCTGCTCCGCGATGGAGAAGAGGAGGTCGGATTCCACCCCGATGACGAGCGCCTGCTCGAGTCCCGCCCGCCCCAGCGCCGCCGCCGGGTCGCCGTGGGCGCCGACATCGAAGCGGTCCATGGCGCGCGACAGGTAGAGATAGCAGTTGGCGTCGAAGGCGTTCACCCAGCGCCGGGCCTGGGATTCCAGGTATCCCTGCACCGCGAACTCCGCGCCGAAGGGCTCGTTGCGCCTGAGGTCGGGCCTCACCGGCTGACGGTCGAAGCGCTGCTGCCATTCCGCGGCTGAGCGGTAGGTGACCGTGCCGAGCTTGCGGGCCAGACTGAGCCCGGCGCGCGGCGGCCGGTCGGCCGGGTAATTGCCGTGCCGCCAGTCCGGGTCGCCGGTGATCGCCTCCCGCTGGATGGAGCGCAGCGCGATGGCGAACGGCGAGGCGGCGAGGGTCCCGGAGATGCTCACCAGACGGCGCGCCGCGCCCGGGAAGAGCGCCGCATAGGCGAGCACCACCATTCCGCCGAGCGAGGGGCCCATGACGGTATCGACCCGCTGGATCCCCAGCGAGCGCGCCACTTCATATCCCGCGCGCGCGATGTCCTCCACCGCGAGATCGGGGAAGCTCAGCCGGTAGGCGCGGCCGGTGGCCGGGTCGATCGAGGCCGGCCCGGTCGAGCCGAAGCAGCTGCCCAGCGAGTTGACGCACAGGACGAAGAACCTGTCGGTGTCGATGGCTAGCCCCGGGCCGAGCATGCGCTGCCACCAGCCGTCGCGCGGGTCCTCCGCCGACGAGGCCGCGTGAGCGGAGGGAGACAAGCCGGTGAAGAGCAGCACTGCGTTGTCGCGGGCCGCGTTGAGCTTTCCCCAGGTCTCGTAGGCGATCTGCGCGCCGTGCAGCGCGCCTCCCCGCCACATCGGGAAGGGGTCGGACAGGCGCGCGTAGCGGCGCGCGTCCGGCTCGCGATGCTCGGTTTCGTGAAGCGGGGCAGCCATGCTCACGGCTCAGGGTCTCCGCCGTCGGAGATGCCTTCGAAAAGTGGCGTCGTAAGATAACGCTCGCCGGTGTCGGGCAGCATCGCGAGGATGACGGAATCCGGCGGTGCCGCGGCGGCAATCTTCAGCGCGGCCGCGAAAGTGGCGCCGGAGGAGATGCCGCAGAAAATGCCCTCCTGGCGCGCCAGCGCCCGGGAGGTCTCGATGGCCTCGGCATCGGTCACGCCCACGATCTCGTGCGCGACTGTCCGATCGAGCACGGCGGGCACGAAGTCAGGCGTCCAGCCCTGGATCTTGTGCGGCGCGAAGGGCTTGCCCGAAAGCAGCGCCGCGGCCGCCGGCTCGCAGGCGACGATCCTGACCTCCGGCCGCGCGAGTCGCAGGATCTGTCCCGCTCCGGTGAGGGTACCGCCCGTGCCCCAGCCGCTGACGAAGTAGTCGAGACGGCGGCCGGCGAAGTCGCGCAGGATCTCCGGCCCCGTCGTGTTGCGGTGGTAGGCGGGGTTGGCCGGGTTCTCGAACTGCCGCGCCAGAAACCAGCCGTGCTTCTGCGCGAGCTCCTCGGCCTTGCGCACCATGCCGGTGCCTCGCTCCGCCGCCGGAGTGAGGATCACTTTCGCGCCGAGCATGCGCATGATCTTGCGCCGCTCGATGGAGAAGCTCTCCACCATCACCGCGACGAAGGGGTAGCCCTTGACCGCGCAGACCATGGCGAGGGCGATACCGGTATTGCCGGAGGTCGCCTCCACGACGGTCTGGCCGGGCGCGAGCGCGCCTGAGCGCTCCGCGTCCTCGACGATCGCGATCGCGAGCCGGTCCTTCACCGAGGCCAGGGGATTGAAGAACTCGCACTTGACGTAGATGGCCGCGTGCGCCGGCGCAAGCCGGTGGACCCGCACGACGGGCGTGTGGCCGATCGTACCCAGAATGCTTTCATGGATCATGGATACCCCTTCTACCCTCGCTACGGCCGCAGCCACAAGCAACGGCGGGCTATCTCTAGAGATCCGGGGGTTATGACCCGCAGCTTCGATTAGACTCCGCCCGACCAGTATGCCTCACCCCGAGCGCCCATGACGGTCAGGCTCCAGAAATTGCTCGCCGCGGCGGGAATCGGCTCGCGGCGCCAGGTGGAGGAATGGATCGCGGCGGGACGATTGACGGTGGCCGGGCGCGTGGCGAAGCTCGGCGATCGGGCCGGCCCCGACGAGGAGATCCGCCTCGACGGGCGCCGGCTGGATCTCGGCCCGCCGCAGCCCGCCGCGCATCAGGCGCTGCTTTACTACAAGCCCGCCGGCGAGGTCACCACGCGGCGCGATCCCCAGGGGCGGCCCACGGTCTTCGAGCGGCTGCCGCCGCCGGAGCGCGGCCGCTGGATCGTCGTGGGGCGGCTGGACGTCAACACCTCCGGTCTCCTCCTCTTCACCACCGACGGCGAGCTCGCGCATCGCCTGATGCATCCCTCCAGCCAGGTCGAGCGCGAGTACCTGGTGCGGGTGCGGGGCCGGCCGGGGAGCGACACGATCCGCAGCCTCCTGCGCGGGATTCCCCTGGATGACGGGCCCGCGGCCTTCGACCGGATCAGCGAGGAGCCTTTGCCCGCGGGCGAGCCGGCGGCCCGCAACGCCTCCTACCGGGTGGTGCTGCACGAAGGCCGCAATCGCGAGGTGCGCCGCCTGTGGGAAGCGGCCGGCTACGAGGTCAGCCGGCTGCTGCGCATCCGCTACGGACCGGTCGAGTTGCCGCGCGACCTTCGCCCCGGGGCATGGCGCCTTCTCGAGCCGCCGCTCGCGGCGCGACTCTTCGCCGCCGCGGCCGCGTTGCGGCCGGCATAGTCCTTGGGTCCGCATGCCCGCGAAAAGGGGCGCCGCGGCCCTATTTCGCGATGAGCCTGCGGTGCCGGTGAGGCGCTGGGCCGGCTCAGGCTACGCTCGGGCGACCCCCGAGCCAGCAAATACCGCGCCAGGATGCATTGACACTCGCGCGACCTGAAATCACAATACGCGGCTCGTTTTCGCGGAGGGGTACCCAAGCGGTCAACGGGAGCAGACTGTAAATCTGCCGGCTTACGCCTTCGTAGGTTCGAATCCTACCCCCTCCACCAGTCTGAGGCTGTGGGCGGGGTGGATGCAGAGCCGCGCGGGATGGGCCGATTGAAACGGCGGCATCGGCGGGTGTAGTTCAATGGTAGAACCTCAGCCTTCCAAGCTGATGACGTGGGTTCGATTCCCATCACCCGCTCCAGGCTCCTTCGGCCCGAGCCCACGTAGCTCAGTTGGTAGAGCACGTCCTTGGTAAGGACGAGGTCAGCGGTTCGATCCCGCTCGTGGGCTCCAGTCATGAATTGCCCGGAGCAATTCATGACGATAGGCGCGGAGCGCGTATCGGTCCCCGCGGAAGCGGGGGCGAGGCCGAGGCAGGGGCCGAGTACCGTGATTGGCGGAGCATTGATCTTTCCGGCGGGCCGAGTGCCCTGAAGATGCGTTGAGGAATATTCCATGTCCAAAGAGAAATTCGAGCGTACCAAGCCTCATGTGAACGTGGGGACGATCGGGCACGTGGACCACGGGAAGACGACGCTGACGGCGGCGCTGACGAAGGTGATGGCCGAGACGTACGGCGGTCAGTTCATGGCGTACGACCAGATTGACAAGGCACCGGAGGAGAAGGCGCGCGGGATCACGATTTCGACGGCGCACGTGGAGTCCCAGAGCAAGGAGCGGCACTACGCGCACGTGGACTGCCCCGGGCACGCGGATTACGTGAAGAACATGATCACGGGCGCGGCGCAGATGGACGGGGCGATTTTGGTGGTTTCGGCGGCGGATGGGCCGATGCCGCAGACGCGCGAGCACATACTGCTGGCGCGGCAGGTGGGCGTGCCGTACATCGTGGTCTTCATGAACAAGGCCGACATGGTGGACGACAAGGAGCTGTTGGAGCTG
>DAHUXV010000092.1 GCA_027306985.1 Gammaproteobacteria bacterium
CGATGCGCATCCCCGGGGACTCGCCAACGGATCGGATCAGCTCGGGCGCAACTACATGCGCCACAACATGAGCGTGCTGATGGCCGTCATGCCGGAGGTCAACGACACCGTCTTCCAGAAGACATTGGCCTTCAGCGACTACTATTTCCGGAGCGATGACTGGCAGTATCCGCTCGGCCTCGTACAGATGTGCGCCACCAGCCACGCCGACCAGATCCGCGGCGAATCCCTGCCGCAGTGGCTCGAATGGCTGCCGCAGATGCCGTTCGAGAAAATGGCCCGCCATTCCATGGATTTCTGGCTGCAGGCGGAAGACCTGCCGCACCCGGAGAGCCGGATCCGCTACCAGGACGGCAAGGTGCATCTGGATCTGGTCCCCACCAACCCCGAAGCGCTCCCCCGCCTCGAGGCCAAGCTCAAGGAAGTTCTCAATCGCGCCGGCCACAGCGCGACTCTGCTCCATCGCTCCCTGTACCTCGGCAAGAACATCCCGATCGGCGGCACCGCCCACCAGGCGGGTACGGCTCGATTCGGAACCGATCCGGCCACCTCCGTGCTCGACCTCGACTGCAAGGCGCACGAGCTCGACAATCTCTACCTGGCGGACGCCAGCTTCTTTCCCTCGATCGGCGCCGTCAACCCGACACTGACCATCATCGCCAACGCGCTTCGGGTCGCCGACCGGATAGCGGAGCGGCTGAAGTGACCACGGCCGCGGTAGTGGCGCTCATCGTGCGCTGCGTGTTGGTGATGCTGTTCCTGCCGTTCAGCGCGCTCGACAAGATCGTGGGATTCAAGGGCGCGGTGCAGCAGGCGCAGGAGGTCTTCAAGCCACGCATCCTGGCGGCCGCCGTGCTCATCTGCGGACTCGGCATCGAGGTGATCATGTCGCTCGGGGTCGTGACCGGTGTCGCCGACCGGATGGCCGCGCTGGTGTTGGCGGCGTACTGCGCGGCGACCGCCGTTCTCTACAAGCGGTTCTGGCGGCCGGGCGATTTCTGGGCGGCCGGCGACAGCAAGGGACGCGGCCTCTTCTGGGACTTCCTCAAGAACCTCTCGCTCGGCGCCGGCTTCCTCCTCATCGTGGCCGGCACCAACGGCTCGGGCCTGCGGCCGTTCCTCACGCATCCTCTGGCCTCCAGTCATCCCTATGCCGCCGTCCAGGAGTCACCATGAGCGACCCGGGATCGAAGCCGGCGGTTCCCTACTGGCATCTCTGGGTCGACGCCGCCGGCGTCAGCCGCCAGCGGCGCTGTGAGCTCACAAACTATGAGCTGAGCAGGGTTGGAGCGGCGGAGCCGCAATGGAACGACCGGCAGGGCACGCATCCTTCGACCGTCGTCTTCACGGTGCAGCCCGTCGGCTGGATCGGCGAGTGGCACGAGAACCCGGCGCCGCAGTGGATCGTGGTGCTCTGCGGCCGCTGGTGGATCGAGAGCATGGACGGCACCCGCATCGAGCAGGGGCCCGGGGAGTTTTCCTTAGGCGAGGATCAGGGCTGCGTGGAGCGGGACGGCCGGAAGGGACATCGCTCGGGGACCCTCGGCGATCAGCCCGCTGTGCTCATGACCGTGCAATTGCACATTCCGCCGTCACGCGAGCCCTGTCACGCCAGGTAGATCGCCATGCCCGACGTCGAGATCCTCGATGAGCGATTCCGCCCGATGGTGCTGTCGAACGCGCCGCTGGAGACGCTGGGCGAAGGCTACGGTTGGCTCGAAGGGCCGGTCTGGTTCGCCGACCACGACTGCCTCTATGTCAGCGACATCCCCAACGACCGCATTCTGCGCTGGAGCGAGTCCGGCGGCGTCAGCGTATTTCGCCGGCCATCGGGCTTCGCCAATGGTCACGCGCGCGATGGGCGGGGGCGCCTGCTCGGCTGCTCGCACCGCGACCGGTGCGTCACGCGCACCGAGCCCGACGGCACGCTGACCGTCCTCGCGAGCCGATACCGCGGCAAGCGCCTGAACTCGCCCAACGACATCGTCTGCAAGTCGGACGGGACGATCTGGTTCAGCGATCCGCTGTACGGCATCGACACCGACTACGAGGGCGGCAAGCAGACCTCCGAGCTGCCGCCCGCTCTTTATCGTCTGGACCCCGGCACGGGCGATCTGGCGGTGGCCGCGGATGATTTCGAGGGGCCGAACGGGCTCGCATTCTCGCCGGACGAGCGCTTCCTCTATGTGGCCGAGAGCGGCCGCCAGTTCGATCGCGAGCCGCGCCAGTACATCCGCCGCTTCCAGGTGCACGAGAACGGGCGGCTGTCCGGCGGTGAGCGGTTCCACAAGGTCGCACCGGGCTTTGCCGACGGCTTTCGCGTCGATGAGCAGGGCAACATCTGGTCGAGCGCTGCCGACGGCGTCCACTGCATCAGCCCGCAAGGGGAGTTGCTGGGCAAGATCCTGACGCCGAGCCTGGTATCCAATGTCGTCTTCGGCGGCCGCAATCGCTCGCGCCTCTTCATCTGCGCCTCGCACAGCCTGCTCGCGATCTACACCAACGTGCGGGGCTGCGTTCGGCCGTGACGATGCAGGTGTCGGCCATCACTGCTTTCCGGCTCACGACCGCCGATGCCGGCCGGCTCGTGCGGTTCTACCGGGAGCTCGGCTTCACCGCCGCGGGCGCGGAGCCCATCGGCGATGATGAAATCGCCCTGCTGGGGCTCGAAGGCGGCGGCAGCCGGCTGCCGCTTCGCCTCGGCGGGCAGCAGGTCGACCTCGACCGCTTCGATGTGCCGGGGCGGCCCTATCCGGCCGGCGCCACGGCGGCCGACCTCTCCTTCCAGCATTTCGCGATCGTGACCGACGATGCGGCGGCCGCCTGGAAACGGGTTTCGGCGCTGGGCGCCATTCCGATCTCCGACGGCGGACCGGTGATGCTTCCGCCCGCGACGGGAGTCGCCGCGGCCGTCAAGTTCCGCGACCCTGAAGGTCACCCGCTCGAGCTGCTGCAGTTCGCCGCGGCGGCCCGCCGCGGCTGGCCCGGCATCGGTCTGCTCGGCATCGACCACTCGGCTGTCAGCGTCTGCGACGTCGCCGCCAGCCGGCGATTCTATGAGTCACTGGGGCTGTCAGTGCGCGGGCCGACCCTCAATCGGGGTCCGACGCAAGCGGCATTGGACGGCTTGCCGGACCCCGAAGTCGATGTCATCCCGATGCTGCCGCAGCGGGATACGCCGCATGTCGAGTTGCTCGGATATCGCCGGCCGGCCGGCCGGCCGGCCGGCAGGATGCGGGCGAATGACGTGGCCGCCACGAGGATCGTGTGGGCCGCGGATCGGGATGCGCTGATCCGCGATCCCGACGGGCATCTGCATCTGCTCAGGCGGCCGGTGACGCACGCAGGGGAGCGGCCGCGGTGAGCTCCGGCCGCCCTGGCGGATCGAACCCGCCCGACTGCTTGCGCCAGAGCTCCGCGTAGAGGCCGCCGCGCAGCAGCAGCTCCGCGTGCGAGCCGTCGGCCACGATCCGGCCGCGATCGAGAACGATGAGCCGGTCCATGTCCATGACCGTGCTCAGGCGGTGAGCGATGGCGATGACGGTCTTGCCGGCCATCGCCTCCTTCATCGCCTGCTGGATCATCTGCTCGCTGTGACTGTCCAGGGCGCTCGTCGCCTCATCGAGGAGCAGG
>DAHUXV010000093.1 GCA_027306985.1 Gammaproteobacteria bacterium
CGCGTGACGCGCTTCGTGAGCGGGCTCGCCCGTGACGCGGGGCGAGGCGCGGAGCCGGTGATGTCCGTCTGCGGCGACCCGGGCCCGAAGACGGCGCTCGGCGTATTTCTCGGTCTGAAGGCGGCGGTGCGCTTCCGCCTCGGCCGCGCGGGCCTCGAGGGACTGAAGGTCGCCGTCCAGGGGCTGGGGGGCGTCGGCTTCCCGCTCTGCCGGCTGCTTGCGGCCGAAGGCGCAGCGCTCGTCGTGGCGGACTCGCGGCCCGGCGCGGCGCAGCGGGTCTGCCAGGAGCTCGGCGCCCAGGAGGTGCCCGCGGCATCGATTCTCTCGCAGGACGTCGACGTCCTGGCCCCGTGCGCCCTGGGGGCGGTACTCGACTCGCGCTCGATCCCGACGCTGCGGGCGCGCGTCGTCGCAGGCGCCGCGAACAACCAGCTGGCGCGCGACGAGGACGGGGACGCGCTGATGCGGGCGGGGATCCTTTACGCCCCGGACTATGTGATCAACGCGGGCGGCATCATCAGTGTCGCGCACGAGTATCGGGGCGGTGCCACCTGGGCGCAGGTGAAGACCGAGATCGAGAAGATCCCGGCGCGCCTCGCGGAAATCTTCGAGCGGGGCCGCCGCGAGAGCCGGTCCACGAGCGCCGTCGCCGACCAGATGGCGCGCGAGCGCCTCGCCGCCGGCCCGCGACGCATGGTCGCATGATGATTCTGTTGGGGCCGTGCCGCTGGCCTTCCATGGCGGCAGGGTCCCTCCGGGACCGGCCTGCGCGAGACGCTGGAGCGCCAGGAAACGCGCGCATCCGTGCGCAGGCGCCCGCTCGGGACCGGCTCGCCCGCTTCCCGCAAGCCTGCGGCCGGGTGAAGTACACTCGCGCGCATGAAGCGCGTCATCGCGGTCGCCAATCAGAAGGGCGGCGTCGGTAAGACCACCACCGCGGTCAATCTGGCCGCCTCCCTGGCGGCCACCCGCCGCCGCGTCCTGCTGCTGGACCTCGATCCGCAGGGCAACGCCACCATGGGCAGCGGCGTCGACAAGTCGCAGCTCGAGCGCGGCACGCTCGAGGTGCTGCTCGGCGAGGCGGAGCTGGCCGCGGCGCTCTGCAGCGTCGAGCACGGCGGCTACGCCCTGCTGCCCGCCAATCAGGACCTGACTTCGGCGGAGGTGAGGCTCCTCACCCAGACGATCGGCCGCGAGGCGCGCCTGCGCCGCGCGCTCGAGCCGGTGCGCGGCGCCTACGACGTGATCCTGATGGACTGCCCGCCGGCGCTCAACATGCTCACCGTCAATGCGCTCGTCGCCGCGGACAGCGTGCTGATCCCCATGCAGTGCGAGTACTACGCGCTCGAGGGCCTGTCGGCCCTGCTCGGCACGGTCGAGCAGATCCGGCTCGCCGCCAACCCAACGCTCGAGATCGAGGGTATTCTGCGCACCATGTTCGACCCGCGAAACAACCTCGCGAACGAGGTCAGCGCGCAGCTGCTCATGCATTTCGGCGACAAGGTCTTCCGCACCGTCATTCCCCGCAACATCCGTCTGGCGGAGGCGCCGTCCTTCGGGCGGCCGGTGTTGTTTCACGACAAGGAGTCCCGCGGCGCGCTCTCTTATCTCGCGCTCGCCGGGGAGATGATCCGGCGCGAGGAAGAGGCGCGTCAGGCGACGCCCGAGCCCGCCGCGGCCGCGGACCCCTTCGCATCCGCGGAGGATCGCAGCGAGCCCGCCGCTGCGGATGCGGCCGCCGGCGGCGACGCCGAGCCGGCGCAGCCGATCGACCGGGCGGCCGGAGGCGGCGCCTCATGATCCAGAAGAAGCCGACCCTCGGCCGTGGGCTGGCGGATCTTCTCGGCCAGATGAACGCGCCGCGGCCGGCGGCCCCGGCGGGCGAGCCGCACGCGGCCACCGGGGCCGCGGCGGCACCGCCGGGCGAGGAGCTCGCGCGCCTGCCGCTCGATGTCCTGCAGCGCGGGCGGTATCAACCCCGCATCGACATGCGGCCGGAGACCCTCGAGGAGCTCGCCGCCTCGATCAGGGCCCAGGGCGTGGTTCAGCCGATCGTCGTGCGCCCGATTGCCCCGCCCGCCGCCGGAGAATCGCAGCGCTACGAGATCATCGCCGGCGAGCGGCGGTGGCGCGCCGCGCAGATCGCCGGCCTGGCCTACATTCCCGCCGTCATCCGCCGCATTCCCGATGAGGCGGCGATTGCCGTCGCGCTCATCGAGAACATCCAGCGCGAGAGCCTCAATCCGCTCGAGGAGGCGCGGGCGCTGGAGCGGCTCATCACCGAGTTCGACCTCACCCATGCGCAGGCGGCTGAAGCCGTGGGCCGCTCGCGCGCCGCCGTCAGCAATCTGCTGCGCCTGCTGGAGCTCGCCCCGGAAGCCGGCGCACTGCTCGAGCGCCGCGAGCTGGAGATGGGCCACGCCCGGGCGCTGCTGGCGCTCCCGGGCCGCCGGCAGCAGGCCGAAGTCGCGGCGATCGTGGCGAAGAAGAGCCTCTCGGTGCGCGAGACCGAGGCGCTGGTGAGGCGCATGCAGCAGCGGGGCGCGGCGAATGAGCGTCCCGGGGAGGAGGGCTCCCCGGGAACGGCCGACCCCGATATCCAGCGCCTGGAGCAGGATCTTGCCGACAAGCTCGGGGCCAAGGTGCTGATTCAACACGCCAAGGGCGGCAAGGGGAAGCTGGTCGTGAGCTACAACAGCCTCGACGAGCTCGACGGGATCCTCGCGCACATCACTTAACGCGGGGCGCCTGCGCCCGAGGTCCGCGGACCGGTGGCGGGGGGCGGCTCGGCTGCGCCATTTTGCGCGCATCCCGGGGTGCTCCAGCGTCTGCGCACAACGCGTATGGCCTTTTCGGGAGGGGATCACTATAATTCCGCGGCTTTGCCCTGCGAGGTGGCGCAAGTGCCTGTAGGACAAAGCAAAAATTGCGGACCGATGCGGCAATTTTCGGGGCTGGCGCCTCGATCGAACCCCACGTGACTGAGTGACACGCTCGCGCGTGAGGGCAGGGGTGCGGGCGTGTCGTCAACACAGTTGGCGGGGTTGAGAGGGTGGCAATCGTCATCGATCTGCCGGCTGCAAAGCGGCTGGCCTTCGGCGTTGTGCGGGGACAGGCCGCGGTCACGCTGCTCGCGGCGCTCGCGGGCTGGGCGCTGGGTGGTCGTCATGTGGGCTTCTCGGCCGCGCTCGGCGGGGCGATCGGCACGGTGGCGAGCCTCGCCATGGCGGCCATGGCGTTTCGGGGGAAGTCGGCCGCAAGCGCGGCGCGGCTCCTCGGCACGTTCTACGCAGGGGAGATCTTGAAGGTGGTGGTCGCGATCGTCTCGTTCATCCTGGCGCTGAAGCTGGCGGCCGCCGCGCCGCTGCCGATGTTTGCCGGCTACATGGCGACCTTCGTCGTTTACTGGATCGTGCTGGCGCGCATGGCGTTGCCGGCGCTGTCGGCCATGCGCCGGGCCCGCGCCTGAGCGCCGCACCGAGGGACAGCCGAGGATCATGAGCATCATGCTGCCGTCGCTCTCCGCCGCCGGGACTCCGAACCTCACGGAGTACATCACCCATCACATCACCTTCCTCACCAACACGCAGCCGGTCGGTCTCATCGACTTCTCGGTGGTGAACTTCGACAGCGTCTTCTTCTCGGTGGCGCTCGCCGTCGTTTTCGCCGGCGTGTTCTTCGTGGCCGCGCGGCGCGCGACCACCGGCGTGCCGGGGCGCTTTCAGTGCACGATCGAGTGGCTGGTCGAGCTCGTCAACGGGCAGGTACGGGATACTTTCCAGGGCACGAGCCGCCTGATCGCCCCGCTCGCGCTCACCATCTTCTGCTGGGTGTTCCTGTTCAACTTCATGGACCTGCTTCCGGTCGACCTGCTGCCGGACGTGGCGCACAGCGTCGGCCTGGCGCACCTGAAGGACGTGCCGAGCACGGATCTGAACATCGTGTTCGGCCTCTCGCTCACGGTGTTCGCGCTCATCATCTACTACAGCATCCGGATCAAGGGGCTGGGCGGGTTCATCGCCGAGTTCACGCTGCATCCTTTCTCGAGCAGGAACCTCCTGGTGCAGGCGCTGTTCGTGCCGGTCAATCTGCTGCTCGAGTCGGTGATGTTCTTCGCCCGGCCCATCTCCCTGGCGCTGCGCCTCTATGGCAACCTCTATGCCGGCGAGATGGTGTTCGTGCTGATCGCCCTGCTCACGCTGACCAGCGGCTATCACGCATTGACCAGCGTCGGCGGCTGGGCGCTCATCGTCCTGCAGTTCGTCCTGGGACTGAGTTGGACGATCTTCGACCTCATCATCGGGCTGCTGCAGGCATTCATCTTCATGATGTTGACGGTCGTATACCTCTCGCAGGCATACGAGCATCACTAGAATCCATCGTCGTTCGTCGCAAGGTTTTCATCCGGAGGCTCTTAAAGTGGAAGGTATCGCACAAGTTCAGGCCATGACCGCAATCGCCGTCGGCCTCATCTTCGGCATGGGCGCGCTCGGCACCGCCATCGGCTTCGGCATCCTCGGGGGACGTTTCCTCGAAGGCATGGCCCGCCAGCCCGAGCTCGCACCCGCGCTGCTCGTCAGAATGTTCATCGTCGCGGGCCTCCTCGATGCGGTCTCGATGATCGGCATCGGTTTCGCGCTCTTCTTCATGTTCGCGAATCCCTTCCTCACCGCCCTGGGCGTGGTCACGCACTGACCGGGCCTGAGCCGACCTGAGGCACGGGCGTGGCGCCGAGCCTGCCTGCGCCGTCTTGCAGCATTCGCAACGGGAGACCAGCGTGAACATCAACCTGACGCTCATCATCCAGATGATCGTCTTCGCCCTGCTCGTCTGGTTCACGATGAGCCGCCTCTGGCCGCCGCTCATGCGCGCCGTGGAGGAGCGTCAGCGCAAGATCGCACAGGGACTGGCCGCGGCCGACCGCGGCGAGCAGGAGCTGCAGCAGGCACGGCAGGGCGCCGAGGCGATCCTGCGCGAAGCGCGCGAGCGCGCCGGGCAGATCATCGAGCAGGCGCAGCACCGCGGGAACGACATCGTCGAGCAGGCCCGGGTCAGCGCCTCGCAGGAAGGCCAGCGCCTGGTCGCCTCGGCGCAGCAGCAGATCGGGCTCGAGGCCTCGCGCGCCCGGGAGAGCCTGCGCCGCGAGGTCGGCGCGATCGCCGTCGCCGCGGCCTCGAAGCTCCTCGAGCGCGAGATCGACGCGCGCACGCACCAGGAGCTCATCAACAAGCTCGCGGCGCAGATCTGACGGAGCGATGACGGATGGCGGATAACAGCATCATTGCCAGGCCCTATGCGAAAGCCGCCTTCGAGGAGGCGCGCGAGCGCGGGCGGCTCGGCCCCTGGGCGGATGCGCTGCGCACCGCCGCCGCGGTGGTCGCCGACCCCAGGGTCGAGGAGCTGCTCGGCAATCCGCGCGTGACGCCGCAGGAGCTGGCCGCGCTCCTCATCGGGATCGCCGGTCCCCAGCTCGACGAGGAAGGCCGGAACTTCGTCCACGTGCTCGCCGACAACCGGCGCCTCGCCGCGCTGCCGCAGATCTCGGCGGTCTTCGATCAGCTCAAGAGCGAGGCCGAGGGCGTCATCGACGTGACGGTCACCTCCGCTGCGCCGCTCGAGGACTCGCAGCGGGCCGAGCTGACGAAGGCGCTGGAGCGGCGGCTGCGCCGCTCGGTGCGCCTGCAATGTGCCACGGATCCCGCGCTCATCGGGGGCGCCGTGCTGCGCGCCGGCGACATGGTCATCGATGGGTCGCTGCGCGCCAAGCTCGAGCGCATCGCCTACGAGCTGACCGTCTAAGTCATTTTTTCGGGGAAACGCAAATGGCCATCAAGGCAAGCGAAATCAGCGATCTCATCAAGCAGCGGATCGAAGGCTTCAAGTCGGTCACGGAGGCGCGCAACGTCGGCACGATCGTATCGGTCACCGACGGCATCACGCGCGTGCACGGCCTGGCCGACGCGCGCTACGGCGAGATGCTGGAGTTCCCGAGCAACACCTTCGGCCTCGCGCTCAACCTGGAGCAGGACTCGGTGGGCGCGGTGGTGCTCGGCGAGTACGAGCACCTGCGCGAGGGCGATCAGGTCAAGACCACGGGGCGCATCCTCGAGGTGCCC
>DAHUXV010000106.1 GCA_027306985.1 Gammaproteobacteria bacterium
CTCGAGCGCTGCAAGCAGGAGCTGCACCTGGTGCACGGCGTCCTGCGGGTGCTCGAGATCTACGGCGCGGCGCTCCTCGCGGAAGAGATGGAGCAGGTCGCGGGGTATCTGCTCGCCACCGTCACGGAGCGCAAGGGCCAGGCCGAGAGCCTGGATGCGCTGCTGCGCTCGATGGTGCAGCTCCCGGGGTATCTCGAGCGGGTGCTGGCGGGCGGGCGCGATCTCGCGCTGGTGCTGCTGCCCCTGCTCAACGACCTGCGGGCGGTGCGTGGCAGCCCGCTCCTTTCCGAGGGGACGCTGCTTCTCCTCAACCTGAAGTCTGACAAGCAGGCGCAGCCGGTCGCGGCCTCATCGGACCAGCCGCCGCTCAACATCGAGCAGTGGAGCCGCAAGCTCCGCTCGCGGTTCCAGGGCGGCCTCATCGGCTGGATCCGCGGGGAGCGGATCGAGCAGAACCTCGAGAGCCTGGCGGCCGTGGCGCAGAAGCTCGAGCAGACCGCCACGCGCCAGCCGGTCTTCCAGCTGTGGTGGGTGGTGGGCGCGGTCATCGAGGCGCTGCGCGAGAACGGTCTCGAGGGCGGCCAGTCGGTGAAGCGGCTGCTCGGGCTCGCCGACCGGGAGCTGCGCCGGCTGTACGAGCTCGGCGAGGCGCGCTATTGCCAGAGCCCATCGGTCGAGCTCCTGAACAACCTCCTCTATTACGTGGGGCGCGCCGAATCCAACGGGCTGCGCGTCTCGGCGGTCCGGGCCTCCTTCCGCCTGGCGGAGCTGCTGCCGGTCGACGAGAGCATCGAGCAGGAGCGCGAGAACCTCTCGGCGCCGAGCGTCAAGCTCATGCAGACCGTGGCGGCCGCGATCCGCGAGGACCTCTCGAAGGTCAAGGATGTCCTCGATATCTTCGTGCGCCGCGGCGCGGGCCAGCCGCAGGAGCTCGGCCCGCAGGTCGAGCTGCTGCGCAAGATCGGCGACACGCTCGGCGTGCTCGGCCTGGGTGAGCTGCGCGGCACCGTGCAGGCGCAGACCGACAAGCTGGGGAAGATCGCCGGCGGCAGTCTGCGCGCCGACGAGGCGACGCTGGTCGAGATCGCCGCTGCGCTCATCGGCGTCGAGGACCGGCTCGACGAGGGCCTGGTCGGCATGATCCTGCCGCGGGCGGAGGCGGCGCCCGAGGAGAGCGAGGATCACGAGTTCCAACAGGTGCAGTCCGCCGTGCTGCGCGAGTGCATCCTCAACCTCGCGCGCATCAAGGAGGCGGTGGCGCAGAGTGTCGGCGGCACCCTGGATGCCGCGGGGCTCGACAGCTGGCAGGAGCTCATCCGCGGGCTGAAGGCGGCGCTGCTGATCCTCGGCAAGGCGCGCGCGGTCGAGGTCGTCGAAGCGATCACCGTGCAGTTGAAGCGCATCATGCGGCCGGGCGCGCCGGCGCTGCCTGCGGGCTTTCTCGACCGGCTGGCCGACGCCATCGTCAGCGTCGAGTACTACATGGAGACGCTGCAGTCGGGACGCAGCGATCCCTGGTACATGCTCGACAACGCCCAGGCCTGCGTGCAGGCGCTCGAGCGCCAGCAGCCGGTGGGCGTGCCCACCGTGCCGCCGCTCGAGCCGTCTTCTTTCGCGAAGACGGTGCAGATTCCGGCGGCGATGCCTCTGGACGCTACGCACGTCGCGGACGCCGGACTCGCTTCCACCGCGCCGGACCTCACTGCGCAGACGCCTCCCGTCCTGACGCCTTCCTCCACCGCGCGCCTCGCGGCGCTGGCGGAGAGCGCCGACCCGGAGCTCGTGAAGCTCTTCATCGAAGAGGCGCGCGAGGAGCTCGCCAAGATCGAGCGCAGCTTCCCGGTGTGGGATCAGAACCCGCTCGAGCGCGAGGCGCTGGTGACCGTACGCCGCTCCTTCCACACGCTGAAGGGCAGCGGTCGGATGGTCGGCGCGCGCGAGCTCGGGGAGATCTCCTGGGCGGTGGAGAACCTGCTCAATCGCGTGCTCGACAACACCCTGACCCGCAGCCCCGCGATACTGGAAGTGCTGCGCGAGGCGATCGCGGCGTTGCCGCAGATGATCGAGCACCTGGAGCACGGCAAGCCCATCGCGGCCGACGCCACGGGAATCGGCGCTCGCGCACATGCTCTGGCATCGGGACGTCACCCGCCCCCTGCGGCCCGCGCCGCCACCGGCGCGCAGGCGCAGCGGAGCGCGGCGTCACCTGACACATCTCTCTCCGGACCGGTATCGGCAGCGGCGATGGCGCAAGCGCCGCCGCAGCGGCAGGATTCCAACAGCGGCGGCGCGGCCCCGGAGCTCGCGGCGCCGCCCGCTGCGCCGGCCGCCATCGACGAGGCGCTGCGCGAGATCTACGCGCGGGAGACGGGCGCGCACGTCGCGACCATCCGCGGCTTTCTGCAGCGCGAGGCCCAGACGGGCGAGCCGCACCTCCTTCCCGAGGACGTCTACCGCGCCTGCCATACCCTCGCCGGCAGCTCGAAAATGGCGCAGGCGCGCCACGGCGTGCGCCTCGCGGAGCCGATCGATCACTGGCTGCGCCGCGCCTACACGAGCGGCGTCGGTCTGAGAACCGCCGACCTGACTTTGCTCGCCGACTGCATGGGAGCGATGGAGTCGGTGGCCTCGCACCTCGACGAGCCCACCGGCTACTTCGTCAATCACTGGCAGCTCCTCGAGCGCCTGGGCGAGGCGGAGCGGGCGCTCGATGCGCGCATTACGGAAGCGTCGCGGGCCGGCGCGAGCGGGCTGCCCGCGGAAGCGCGCGTGAAGGCCGCCGAGGCGCCGCCGGCCGCCGAGCCGCCCGCTGCGCAGCGCGCCGAGTCTGACGCGGAGCTGCAAGCCGCAGTGGATGAGGCGCCGGATTTCGCCCCGGAGGTCGCAGCAATCTTCACGGAGGAGGCGCTCGAGCTCATCGATGCGTCCGAGCACGCGCTCGGCGACTGGCGGGAGAAGCCGCGAGGCCCGGAGAGCGCCACGGCCCTCAAGCGGCCGCTGCACACGCTGAAAGGCGGCGCGCGCATGGCCGGCATCATGGCCATGGGCGATCTGAGCCACGAGCTCGAGACCCTGGTCATCCAGGCGGAGGGCGGCACGATCGCCGTCGACGGCGGGGTGTTCGATCTCATCCAGGCGAGCCTCGATGAGCTGGCGAGGATGCGGGAGTCCGTCGCCAACGGCCGCCGCGTAGCGCCCGCGCGCGCGATGATTGCACGGATACAGTCGCTGACCCGCCCCGGCGCAGCGGCAGCCGCGGCGCCGCCGCCATCCGCCGCGGCGGTCACGGCGCCGCCACCGCCCGCCGTTTCCGCGGCGCCCGAGGCGGCACCCGTTGCTGCTTCCGCTACCCAGACCGTATCGGCGGCAGCCGAGCCGCCTTCCACGCCGACCCATCTCGCGGTGTCTGCGCCGCCGCCGGCCGGCGAGGCCCCGGCCGAAGCGACGCTCGGCGAGGAAACCATCGAGTCGATCGTCGAGCCGGAGCTGCTCGAGCCGCCCGTGCTCGCGGCCGCTGCCGAGCAGGAGCCCGAGCCCGAGCCGCAACCGCCGCCGGAGCCGATCTATCAGGAGGAGACCCTCCTGTCGGCGGCGCCTCCGCCCGTCACGCAGGAGCTCGAGGAGCAAGCGCGGGCGCCGCAGGTCGAAGCGCATGCGGCGGAGACTGGCGCGGATGAGCTGATCGCCGCGCCGCAGCCCGTGCCTCCGGGCCGGGAGCCGGTCGCCCCGGTCGAGCGTCAGGAAATGGCCCGCGTCGATGCGGAGCTCCTCGACAAGCTGCTCAACATCTCGGGCGAGGCGAGCATCGCGCGCTCGCGCCTGGAGCAGCAGCTCGGCTCGATCGACTTCAACCTCGGCGAGCTCTCGCGCACGGTGACGCGCCTGAAGGAGCAGCTGCGCAGCCTCGAGATCGAGACCGAGGCGCAGATCCTGCACCGGCACGAGGACGAGGGCGGCCACCGCAGCGAGTTCGATCCGCTCGAGCTCGA
>DAHUXV010000129.1 GCA_027306985.1 Gammaproteobacteria bacterium
GCGCGCCGGCAGCCAATAGCTGCCGACGGCTGCGGCCGGACGCGGTCGTACAGCAAGCACGATCGGATTGCCGTGCACGCGCACGGGCTCGACGGTCCGCATGACGCCGCTGAAGAACCGCCCGCCGAAGACGTTGCCGAACGGCCCGTTGCTGAAAGGCGAGCGTCTCTGGCGGACGGCAACCTCCGCATCGAGCACCGGGCCTTGCAGGGTCAGCCTGCCGCTGTGCAGCGGGAAGATCAGGTACTGGCGGGTGATGACCCGATAGGTGCGGCCGTGGCGCTCGAGGTCGCTGGCCTGGTCGGAGCCGATCTGCTTGACGACGGCGTTGCTGTTGTCCGGCAGCTCGAGGTCGCCTTGATACAAGGGCTCTGTCGTAAAGAGACGTACGGTCAGGTGAACGCCCGCTTCGACGTAGGGCTGCTTCGGCGTGACGGAGGTCTGCAGGAATATCTTTGCCGCCGGCGCCGTGCCGGAGGCCCCCGGCTGCCCGGCGCCGCCCGGT
Source organism: Gammaproteobacteria bacterium (assembly GCA_027306985.1). GTDB lineage: Bacteria > Pseudomonadota > Gammaproteobacteria > Steroidobacterales > Steroidobacteraceae > 13-2-20CM-66-19. The sequence goes on from DAHUXV010000129.1 coordinate 506, forward strand.
CCTGTCACGGTGAGAGCAAGCGGCCGGCTCTGCTCACCGCCCCACGAGAGAGCGGGGATCGTCAGATGACCGGTGACCTTGGGAGCCAGCGTCAGGACGACTTCGGTCTTCTCCGAGGCGCTGCCGTTGATGAGCTCGTATGTCGTGCCGCTGCTGGTGCCGAGAATGTCGAAGTCCCGCCGCAGCGGTGTGAGGTCGGGTTGACCGCTCGCGTGGCCCTCGTGCTCCAAGGTCAGCTCGACCGTATCGCCGGAGGCGATTTGGGATGCATCGAGCGATGCGCGGACGCCCGCCAGCGCTTGCGCGGCCGCCGCGCATCCGAGGAGGAAGGAGAGGAGGAGGCCGGCAGCCCGCGCGCTCATTGGGTGCCTCCCTGCGGACCCTGGTCGCCCTGCTGCTTCATCATGTGCTCGATGAGGAATTTGCGCCGCAGCAGCCCCGCGGGACTGTCCGGGATCTGGCGCAGCCACTGGTCCAGGGCCAGCTGCTGCTCGGTCTCCGGTTTCTGCTTCGGCGTGCGGTTGCCTCCCGCCACGAAGTGTCCGTTGTCCGCCTGCCGGGCCCCGCCCTTGGAGCCGGGCTTCGACGCGCCGCTTCGCTGCGAGCCTTTCGCCTGGCCCGGGTTGGCCCCCTTCCCCTGCCTTTGCTTCTGCGCGCGCGCGAGGGCGGCGGCGAATGCCGCATCGCGCTGCGCCTGACCGGGCGAGTGCCGGACGCTGCCGGGGCCGTTTGTGGCTTGCGGCGAGGCGGGCTGTTGGCCGGAGGCCGCCGATTGACCGGCACCGGTCTGGGAGCCGTTGGAAGCGGTCCGACTGCCGCCGCCGGATTGCCCGCCGGATTTGCCCGACTGCTGTGAAGAGCCTCCCGACCGTCGCGATCCCGATCCGCCTCGCTGTCCGCCGCCGGAGCGCTGCTGCCGTCCCGAGGAGGACGACCCTCGACCGCCCTTGCCGCCGCCGCCGGAGGACGACTGGGACTGCTGCTGCTGCTTGCGCAGCGCACGCTCGACCAGGTCGCGGTTGTGGCGGATGTCCCCGTCGGTCGGCGCCTGCTTCAGCGCGGCATCGTACGCTGCGAGCGCGGGCTGCAGCTGACCGCTCTCGGCGAGGGCGTTGCCGCGGTTGTATTCCGATTCGGGATCGGTGAAGGGGGCGAGCAGCTTCGCCGCCTGCGGGTAGCGGCCCGCCTCGATGTCGGCGTAGGCGCGCCGCTGCGGATCGTGGAAGCGCGCGGCGGCCAGGACCGGCTTGCCGGCATCGAGCAGCGCCTGGCCTTGCTGGTCGGGAGTGCGCCAGAGGTCGGACCACAGGGATGAGGCGTTGCCGGCGAGGGCCGTACCGCCCAGGAATCCCGCGCAGCAAAGGCGGGCTGCCGCCAGCATGAGGAGGCGCGATGCCTTCATACCCAGCCCTTCCGCGCAATGAGCGCGGCCAGGAGAAGGAGCGGCGGCAGGAGCCATACGCCGTCGTTGAGCCAGCTCGCGAGCTTCACGTGCTGCGCGGCGACGCCGGAGCTCATCTTGCGCGAGCCGGCATGGTGAAGTCCCGCGATCAGCGCCGGCAGGGCGCTCAACGGTACGTACCGGCCGCCGCCGGCCGCTGCGACCTGCCGCAGGAGCCCGCTGTCGAGACGCGTCAACTCCACCTGGCCTTGCCCGTTGCGCACGAAGCCGCCGTTGCCGTTGGGTTCCGGCGCACCGCCGCTCGTGCCCACGCCAACGATGTTCACGGCGATTCCCTGGCCATGCAACTGCCGAGCCGCGAGCAGCGCGCGCGCCGGATCGGTGAAGCCGTCGGTGAGCACGATGATCTGGCGATCGGTTCCCGGTGCCGCCTTCAGCAGACGTGCCGCATCCTCGAGCGCGGGCGCGAGGCGGTTGCCGGACTCCGGCATGAGGCTGGGAGCCAGCGGGTCCGCCAGATTGCGGATGGTCGCCACGTCGCTCGTGAGCGGTGCGACCGTGTAGGCGTCGCCGGCGAATGCGACGAGTCCTACGCGCGCGTCATGAGCTTGCGACAGCAGATCGTCCAGGCCAAAGCGCGCCCGCGCGATCCGGCTCGGCGGAACGTCCGTGGCATCCATCGAGGGCGACAGATCGACCGCCACGACCCACGCCGCGGGCGCGCGATAGGCGGGTGTGACCTGGCGCTGCCACGTGGGCCCGGCGAGGGCCAGGACGCCGAGTGTCCACACCAGTCCGACGAGGAGCCACGGCGAGCGCCCCGCGCCGCCTTCGCTCAGCCGCAGCAGCGGCAGCAGCTCGCCGTCGAGCAGCTTGGGCCACGGGCCGTCGCGCCCGCGGCGGCGCGCCAGCCAGAAGGCGAGCGCGAGGAGCGGCGGCAGCGCCAGGAGCCAGTAAGGATCGAGAAAGTGGAAATGGCTCATGACGTCAGACCCGCTCCGCCATCAGCCAGGCCGCGGGTACGCTGAGGAGCAAGGCGAGCGCCAGCGGCCAGGTGAACCATTCGGCCGCGGGCCGCAGCCACTGCTTGTGCCCCGCGGCCGGCTCCAGCCGGTTGATCCTGTGGTAGATCGCT
>DAHUXV010000151.1 GCA_027306985.1 Gammaproteobacteria bacterium
CACCAAGGTGTATCCCTGGATCGCCAAGACCCGGCATACCACCGCGGGCGTGGGCCTCATCTCCCCTCCCCCGCACCATGACATCTACTCCATCGAGGACCTGGCGGAGCTGATCCACGACCTGAAGAACGCCAACCGCGAGGCACGCATCAGCGTCAAGCTGGTGTCGGAGGTCGGCGTCGGCACGATCGCCGCAGGCGTCGCCAAGGCGCACGCGGACGTCGTGCTCATAAGCGGCTACGACGGCGGCACCGGCGCCTCGCCTCAGACCTCGATCCAGCACGCGGGGCTGCCCTGGGAGCTCGGGGTCGCGGAGACGCATCAGACGCTGGTCCTCAACAACCTGCGCAGCCGCATCGCCGTGGAAGCGGACGGCCAGCTGAAGACCGGCCGCGACGTGGTCATCGCCGCGCTGCTCGGAGCCGAGGAGTTCGGATTCGCGACGGCGCCGCTGGTGGCGGTGGGCTGCATCATGATGCGGGTCTGCCATCTCAATACCTGCCCGGCGGGCATCGCCACCCAGGATCCCAGGCTGCGGGAGAAGTTCGCCGGCACGCCGGAGCACGTCGTCAACTTCATGCGCTTCATCGCCGAGGACATGCGCGAGATCATGGCGCAGCTCGGCTTTCGCACCGTCGAGGAGATGGTCGGCCGGGTCGACCGCCTGGCGCCGAAGAAGGCCGTGGAGCATTGGAAGGCCAAGGGCTTCGACTTCAGCAACATCCTCTACCAGCCGGACGTCGGCCCCGAGGTCGGCCGCTTCCGCCAGATCGATCAGGATCACGGCCTGGACAAGTCTCTCGACGTGACGGCGCTGCTCGAGCTCTGCCGGCCCGCCATCGAGCGCGGCGAGCCGGTACGGGCCGAGCTGCCGATCCGCAACGTCAATCGGGTGGTCGGCACCATCACCGGCAGCGAGATCACGCGCCGGCACGGCCCCGAGGGGCTGCCGGACGACACCGTCCGGATCGGCTTCAAGGGATCGGCGGGACAGAGCTTCGGCGCCTTCATGCCGCGCGGCATGACCTTCGTGCTGGAGGGCGACGCCAACGACCACCTCGGCAAGGGGCTCTCGGGCGGGCGCATCGTCGTTTATCCGCCGGCCGGCTCAACCTTCGCGCCGGAGGAGAACATCATCATCGGCAACGTGGGGCTCTACGGCGCGACCAGCGGCGAGGCCTACATCCGCGGCATGGCAGGCGAGCGCTTCGCCGTGCGCAACAGCGGCGCCGATGCGGTCGTGGAGGCGGTCGGCGACCACGGCTGCGAGTACATGACGGGCGGCCGCGTGGTGGTGCTGGGGCATGCCGGGCGCAATTTCGGCGCCGGCATGTCCGGCGGGATCGCCTACGTGCTCGATGAGGCGGGCGACTTCCCGGGCCGGGTCAACACCCAGATGGTGGGCGTCGAGCGCCTGGAGGATCCCGAGGAGATCGCGCGCGTGCGCGGCATGATCGAGCGCCATCGGAACCTCACGGGCAGCGAGCGGGCGCGCCACGTGCTCGAGAGCTGGGAGCGGCTGCTGCCCCGATTCGTCGCCGTGGTGCCCAGGGACTTCAAGCGCGCCGTCGCCTCGCTCAAGCGGGCGCATGCGCAGGGCCTGACGGGCGACGAGGCCATCATGGTGGCCTTCGAAGAGAACGCCCGCGACCTCGCGCGCGTCGGCGGAAACTGATCGAGACATCGAGTAGCCGGATGGGTAAGCCGACTGGATTCATCGAGTATCTGCGCGAGCTCCCCGTGGACCGCACGCCCGTCGAGCGCGTGCGCGACTGGAAGGAGTTCCACCATCACATGGACGAGAAGCGCCTGGCTCACCAGGCCGCGCGCTGCATGGACTGCGGCGTGCCGTTCTGCCACACGGGCAGGCTCATCTCGGGCATGGCCTCCGGCTGCCCGGTGAACAACCTCATCCCGGAGTGGAACGACCTGGTCTACCGCGGCCTCTGGCGCGAGGCGCTGCAGCGTCTGCACAAGACCAACAACTTCCCGGAGTTCACCGGCCGGGTGTGTCCGGCGCCCTGCGAGGGCTCGTGCGTGCTCGGCATCA
>DAHUXV010000168.1 GCA_027306985.1 Gammaproteobacteria bacterium
TCACGCAGGTGTTCCGGCACAACTTCTTCCACGCCGACATGCACCCCGGCAACATCTTCGTCATCGTCGACGATCCGGCGCGGCCGCGCTATGCGGCGGTCGACTTCGGCATCGTCGGCACGCTCGATCCGCGCGACCAGAGCTATCTTGCGGAGAACTTCCTCGCCGTGTTCGACCGCGACTACCGCCGCGTGGCGCAGCTGCACGTCGAGTCCGGGTGGGTGCCCGCGGGAACGCGGGTGGACGAGATCGAGTCGGCCGTGCGCACGGTGTGCGAGCCGATATTCGACCGGCCCCTCGAGGACATCTCCTTCGCCAACCTCCTGGTGCGGCTCTTCGAGATCTCGCGCCGGTTCAACGTGGAGCTGCAGCCGCAGCTCATCCTGCTGCAAAAGACGCTGGTCAACGTCGAGGGACTCGGCCGGGAGCTGTATCCGCAGCTCGATGTCTGGCACACCGCGGCGCCGATCCTGCGCGAGTGGATGCGCGAGCGCGTCAGCCTGCGCCAGATCCTGCGCAACCTGCGCACGCAGATGCCGGAGCTGATCGAGGCGGCGCGCGTGCTGCCGGCGGTGCTGAAAGGCGCCTTGCAGAAGGCCGAGGGCGGCGTGCTGCGGATGCTGGTCGAGACCCCCGCCGTGGAGCTGCTGCACGCGGAGCTGCGCCGCGGCCACAGGCGGCGCGACGCGGTCATCCTCGGGGCCGCGGCCCTCCTCGGCGGCATCGTCTGGCTGGCGCTCGGCCGCTCCGCCTGGCCCGGCTGGACGCTGACGGGACTCGGGGCGGGGTGGCTCTTCATCGTCTACCGGCTGTTTTGATGTCCCACGGCCGGCGGGCCGAAGACGCCGCTTCACTTCACGCGGCTCGCGGCCCGGCCCGACATCACGCTCGGTCCCGACATCGCCCGCGGGAGCGGCCGGCACTCGCGGAGCGGGGCCGGCCTTAAGGGATCGGCTCCTTGAGCTCGATCCAGATCGCGCGTGCGAGGCCGCAGATCTCGCCGTCCTCGGCGACGATCGCGGTACCCGCCGCGCGCTTTCTGCCACTCGACTCGAGCGCCCAGCCCATCACGGTGCAGCGCTCGCCGACGTGCACCCGGCGGCTGACGTGCACGGTGATCTCCCCGAGGAGCATCATGCGATCGTCGGGGCTTGCCGCGTAGAAGCCGGGGCAGTCGAGCGCGGCCGACATGAACTCCGGCCTGACCTTGCCGTCGCTCCCCTCGAGCGATACGTCGGGAACCCAGGGCGCCGCCACCAGATCGCGCTCCGCGATCGGGCCGGCGAAGATCCGCATGCCATCGCCCCGCGGCCGCGCGGTGCCGCAGACGAAGCAGCCGGGAAAGCGGTGGTGCGCGAACCCGGCATAGCGGCGCGAGGCCTCCACGGCCTCGAAATAACTGGGCGGACTGCGGGGCGCCAACGCCAGCGTGGCTGGCCGCGCCTCGCCGATGCGCTCCTCTGCCGACATGACCGCGATCGTGCCGTCGGCGAGCTCCACCGTCTCGAACGGGGTATCGACCGGCGGCGGGCGCAGGAGCCGCACCGTCACCGTACGGCCCGCACGTGCCGCGACACAACCGGCGAAGTAGCCACCGTTGGCCGAGCCCGCGGGGCCGCAGAAGCGGCCGGCGACGATGAACGGGCCCGTCACGTTACTCGGCTCATCCTGAGCCTCGCCCGCTGCGGGGGCCGCGGCTTCGCCGCGTCAAAAATCGTTCCCGACGATTTTTTCGTCAACTCACCGGCTCCGCAGCTCACGCAGCCAGCGTCCCGGGTCCTCGCCCCGCTCCAGCACTTCCACGAGCGCCGACCCGATCACCACTCCGTCCACATGATCACGCAGCAACTCCAGCTGCTCGCGGCCCCGGATTCCGAAGCCCGCGCATACCGGGACGGGCGAGCGGGCGCGGACGGCATCGAGGTAGCGCGTGACCTCGGGAGGCACGGCAACGCTCTTGCCGGTCGTGCCGGTCATCGTCACCGCATACACGAAGCCCTGGCTGCCGGCGCAGATCTGCTCCAGTCGCTGCGGCCGCGTCACCGGGGTGACCATCTGCACCAGCGCGATGTCCCGGCTCCCCAGCGCTGCGCGCAGCTCGGCGCTCTCATCGAAGGGCAGATCCGGGACGATGAAGCCGGCGATGCCGGCCCGCACCGCCGCCGAGGCGAGCGCGTCCGAGCCGAGCGCGAGCAGGGGATTGAGATAGCTCATGAGGAGGAGCGGCGTCTTGCCGCGCGGCATGCTCTCGAGCTGCTCCAATATCCAACGCAGGGTCACGCCCTGGGCCAGGGCGGCATGGCTCGCGCGCTGGACGGTGACCCCGTCCGCCATCGGATCGGTGAAAGGAACTCCGATCTCCACGACATCCGCGGCGTCGGCGATGGCCTGCAGATGCTGCCTGAAGCCGTCGCGGCTCGGAAATCCCGCGGTGAGGTACCCGACGAGCGCCGGCTCGCCGCGCGCCTTCGCCGCCCGGATGGCGGCGCCGATGGTCTCGTGTGTCTTCATGCCAGCAAGGTCTTTTGCAGCGTGGGCATGTCCTTGTCGCCGCGGCCGGAAAGACACACGAGCGCCGTGCCGCCCGGGTGGCTGGCGGCCCAGCGCCGCGCCCCGGCGAGCGCGTGGGCGCTCTCCAGCGCCGGCAGAATGCCCTCGCACTCGCACAGCGCGCGCACGGCGTCGAGCGCCTCGGCGTCGCCCGCGGTCTCATAGCGCGTCCGTCCCGCGGATGCGAGCAGGGCGTGCTCCGGTCCGATCCCCGGATAATCGAGGCCCGCGGAGACCGAGTGCGTTTCCTGGATCTGGCCGTTCTCGTCCTGCAGCAGCATGGAGTAGGTCCCGTGCAGCACGCCCGGGCGCCCGTAGGTCATGGTGGCCGAGTTCTCGCCGAGCCCCGTGCCGCGGCCGCCGGCTTCGATGCCGAGCAGCTCGACGGTCCGGTCCGGCACGAAGGGATGGAAAGCGCCGATGGAGTTGGAGCCCCCGCCGACGCAGGCGATCACCGCATCGGGCAGCGCGCCGTTGCGCTCGACGATCTGCGCTCGCGCCTCGCGCCCGATCACGGACTGCAGCTCGCGCACCAGGTAGGGGTAGGGATGCGGACCCAGCGCGGAGCCCAGCAGATAGTAGGTCCCCAGAGGGTCCGACACCCAGTCGCGCAGCGCCTCGTCGATCGCCGCCCGCAGCGTCCGGTCGCCGCTCGTCACCGGCACTACGGTCGCGCCAAGCAGGCGCATGCGATCGACGTTGGGGGCCTGCCGCTCCATGTCGATGGCGCCCATGTAGACCGTGCAGGACAGCCCGAGCCGCGCGCAGGCGGCCGCGCTCGCGACACCGTGCTGGCCGGCGCCCGTCTCCGCGACGATGCGCCGGGCACCGATGCGCCGGGCCAGGAGCGCCTGGCCGATGGCGTTATTGATCTTGTGCGCCCCGGTGTGGGCGAGATCCTCGCGCTTCAGCCAGATGCGCGCGCCCCAGCGCTGCGACAGCCGGCCGGCGAACGTCAGGGCGGTGGGCCGCCCCACCCAGCTCGAGAGCTCCTGCGCCAGCTCGTGTTGGAAAGGCGCCGCGTGCAGGTGCTCGCGCACCCCCTGCTGCAGCCGCTCGAGCGCCGGGATCAGCGTCTCCGGCACATAGCGCCCGCCGAACGGCCCGAACCGCCCGCGCGCATCGGGGAAGCGGCCCGAGATCAGGTCCGCGATGGGGTCGCCGGATGCGCCGGGGTTGCGAGGCTCCGTCCCCCCGCCCTCTGCGCCCCGTATTCGCGAGTCGAGACTCATCGGGAAGCTCCTTCGGACCGGCCGGCGCCGCGCAAAATCGTTGCAGGCGATCTTGTCATGCCGACTGCTGCTCCTGTTGGATCATCTGGAAGGCGCCGCGAGCCGCGGCCGCGAACCGCACCACCGCGGCCGGACTCTTGACGCCCGGGCGCTCCTCGACTCCGCTCGACACGTCGACGCCGAAAGGGCGGACCGCGCCGATCGCCGTCGCGACGTTGTCGGGATCGAGACCGCCGGCCAGCACGAGCTGCGTCCGGCGCGCCATCCGCTGCGCGACCGTCCAGTCGCAGGGGACCCCGCTGCCGCTCGTCGGTCCCTCGAAGAGCAGGCGCGGAGGCAGCCTGCTGTGGGAGGCATCCGAGCCGCGGAGCACCGGGAGCAGCTCCAGCTGTTTCGGCAGCTCGAGAGCCCGCAGGTCTTCCGTGTCGGTCTGCAGGACATCGGGACGGAAGACGGCCAGAACGTCATCGAGATACCGCTGGCTGGGATGGCGGGTCACCGCGACACAGCGAGCCCGGCCGCGGGCGGGCGCGGCCAGCGCCACCGCATCCTCCAGGGTGAGCTGCCGGGGGGAGTCCGCAAACACGAAGCCTATCGCATCGACACGCGCCGCCAGCGCGGCCGCAACGGCCTCCGGAGTCGTCATGCCACAGATCTTGATCCACATGATGTCCGCTCACCTGATGGCGGCGCGGCGGGCGCCTCGCGCGGCGGTCAGCATGGCGCTCGCCAACGCCGCGGGGTCGTCACCGCTCATGAGCGCGCTGCCAACGAGGGCGAGATCATAACCGGCTTCGGCCGCCCGGCGTGCATCCTCGGCGCAACCGATGCCGCTCTCGGCGACCCGCGGGATTCCCGCGGGCAGGCGGCGGGCGAGCCGCTCGAGGCGGCTCGGGACCACCTGCAGGGTGACGAGGTCGCGGGAGTTGACGCCGGCCAGGAGGCCCGCGCCGCCGAGCCGCGCCAGCAGATCCTCCAGCCGCTCGAGGTCCCGCTCGTCGAATGCCTCCAGCAGCACGAAAAGCTCCAGGGTCCGCGCCCGTTGCACGACCTCCTCGAGCTCGAGGTCGGAGAGCATCCGCAAAATGGCGAGCACTCCGCCGGCGCCGGCCACCCGGGCTTCGGCGACCTGATACGGGTCGACCAGAAAATCCTTGCGCATCGTGGGTGTCCCCAGCGGCAGCAGCGCCTGCGCCGCCGAGCGCAGATGATCGAGGCTGCCGTCAAACCGCGTCGGCTCGGTCAGAACGGATACCGCGGCGGCGCCCGCACGCGCATACGACCTCACGCGGGCGACGACGTCCTCGCCCGGGCCCTTGAGCGGCCCGGCCGCCGGCGAGCGGAGCTTCAGCTCCGCGATCAGGTCGAAGCCTCCGGGCTGCAGACGCAGCCGGGGAGGGCGGGGAGTGTCCAGGGCCCTTGCCAACAGCTCGGCCTCCGGGCAGGCGGCGCGGGCCGCTCGCACCCGCTCCCGGCTGGCGGCGGCCATCTGCTCGAGGAACCCTCCGTTGCGGGACTCCGTCATGCGGGCTCCGCGTGCGTCGCCGCCAACGCCTCGAGCACACGTCCGGCGGCGCCGGTGTCGATGGCCGCCGCGGCGCGCTCGATCGCCTCCCGGGGGCTCGAAGCCTGCCCCGTCACCTCGAGCGCCAGAGCGGCGCCGAGCAGCAGACAGTCGCGATGGGGGCCCCGCTCGCCGCCCTCGAGCACGGCCCGGAGGGCACGGGCGTTGTGCTGGGCGTCGCCGCCTGCCAGCCCCGCCGGCTCGCAGCGCCTCAGGCCGTAGTCCTCCGGGGAGCGCGTCTGTCGCTCCACGTGGCCGGGGCGCACGTCGAACACGACGAACGGGCCTACCGGGGTCGGCTCGTCCCAGCCCTGCGCGCCGTGGACGACGAAAGCGCGCCGCATCTGCATGCCGGCCAAGGTGCGCGCGATGAGGTCCGCCACCTCGAGGCTGAACGCGCCGATCACGTGAAAGGGCGGCTCCGCGGGGTTGGTGAGAGGTCCGAGGATGTTGAAGATCGTCCGCACGCCCAACGCCGCGCGCACGGCCGCGACGGCCTTGGTCGCCGGATGGTAGTGAGGCGCGAACAGGAAGGTGAAGTTGCAGGCCGCGAGGTACTTGCCGACCAGCGCCTCATCGAGCGGCAGCGCAAGGCCGAGCTGTTGCAGGACATCGGCGCTGCCCGCGCGGCTGGAGATCGACCGGTTGCCGTGCTTGACCACCGGCACGCCGCAAGCGGCGGTGAGGAGCGCGGTGCCCGTGGAGATGTTGAGGCTGCCGGAGGAGTCGCCTCCGGTGCCCACGACATCGACGGCCGGCAGCCCGGCGGGAATCGACGGCCGGCGCGCGAGCCGGCGCATGGCCTGAGCGAAACCGCGCAGCTCGTCGGCGACGACACCCTTGCAGCGCATGGCCGCGAGGACGGCTCCGGAAAAGGCGGGAGATGTTGCCGGATCGGCCAGAACGCCGAGCAGCTCCTCGGCTTCCGGCTGCGTCAGGTCGCGCCGCTCCAGCAGGCGGTCGAGAAGGTCACGCGCGGCGGGCATGGAGGAAATTCCCAAGGAGCCGGGGACCCTGCGGCGTCAGAATGCTCTCCGGGTGGAACTGCACGCCTTCCACCGGCAGGTCCCGGTGGCGCACGCCCATGATCTCGCCCTCGGGCGTCCGGGCCGTGACGGTCAACTCCGGCGGCAACGTCTCCGGCGCAGCGATCAGGGAGTGGTAGCGGCCGACCTCGCACGGCTGCGGCAGGTCGGCGAAGACGCCGAGCCCGTCGTGCTGCACCAGCGATGTCTTGCCGTGCATCAGCCGTCCGGCACGCACGACTTTGCCGCCGAACACCTCCACGATCGACTGGTGACCCAGGCACACGCCCAGCACCGGCACGCGCCCCGCGAAGGCGCGGATCATGTCCATCGAGACGCCGGCGTCATATGGCGTGCCGGGACCGGGCGAGATGCAGAGGTGGGTGGGCTCGAGCGCCCGCGCCTCCTCCACGCCGATCGCATCGTTGCGATACACGAGCACTTCCGCTCCCAGAACCAGGAACGCCTGCACCAGGTTGTAGGTGAAGGAATCGTAATTGTCGATCAGGAGCAGCCGCGGGTTGCGATGGGTCACAGGCCCTCCTCCGCCAGCTCGAGCGCGCGCGCCATGGCGCCGCTCTTGGCGAGAACCTCATCGTACTCGGTGGCCGGCACGCTGTCGGCGACGATCCCGGCGCCGGCCTGGTAGCTGTACTCGTCGCCGCGGAAGACCAGCGTGCGGATGGTGATCGCGTGATCCATGTCGCCGCGCGCACCGAAGTAGCCGACGGTGCCGCCGTAGAGGCCGCGGCTGACGGGCTCGAGCTCATCGATGATCTGCATGGCCCGCACCTTGGGCGCGCCGACCAGCGTGCCGGCCGGGAACGTCGCCGCGAACAGGTCGAACGCATCGCGCCCCGGAGCGAGCTTGCCGCTGACGCCGCTGACCATGTGCATGACGTGGCTGTAGCGCTCGATCGCCCGATAGGGCTCGACGCCGACGCTGCCCGCGAGCGCCACCCGCCCGAGGTCGTTGCGCGCCAGGTCGACCAACATGACGTGCTCGGCATTCTCCTTCGGATCGGCGCGCAGCTCCGCCTCGCGCGCCAGGTCGAGCGCCGGATCGTCCGCGCGCGGCCGGGTGCCGGCGATGGGCCGAAGCTGCGCGTGGCCTTCCTTCAGGCGCACCAGCGCCTCGGGTGAAGAGCCGACGACGGTCACGTCTCCCAGCGCGCAGTAGTACATGTAGGGAGAGGGGTTGATCAGACGAAGCGCCCGGTAGGCTTGGAACGGGTCGAGCTCATGGCGTCCCTGAAAGCGGCTCGAGAGGACGAGTTGATAGACATCACCCGCGGCAATGTATTCCTGCGTCCGTCGGACGCCGGCCATGAAGTCTTCTCGACTGGATGCGGCTTGCGGACGTCCGTAGCGACCGCGGCGAGCTCCATTCGACAGTCCGCCGCGCAACGCGCGAGTCACTTCCATCCGCAGGCTGCGACGCTCGTCTTCCGTGCCGTCATGGAGCAGCGCGATGCCGCGGGTGAGGTGATCGAAGACGAGGAGCGAGCGTGGAGCAACGTAGTGCAGCGCGGGCACGCCGCTGTCGCGTCCGGATGGCAGCGGCAGCCGCTCGAAGAACCGCACCACGTCGTAGGCCGAGTAGCCAACGAGTCCGCCGGCCAGGGGGACCCCGGCAATCTGCGGGCCCGGCCTCGGCGCGCGGCCGAGCGCATCTCTCAAGCCCGAGAGCAGCTCCGCCGTGGTTGCCGGAATGGGCCGCCGGTCCGCGCCGATGAAGAACCCGTCGCGATCGAGCCGGACCTCGAGCCCGTCGCCGAAGCCGATGAAGGAGTAGCGCGCCAGGCGCTCCCCGCCCTCCACGCTCTCGAGCAGGAACCGCGGCGCGAACGCGGAGAGCTTCATGAACGCCGAGACCGGCGTGTCGAGATCTCCCGCTATGTCGAATGGCAGCTTCATAAAAAAAACCCACTCCGGATGGGTCCGGAATGGGTCCTGGTGACGTTGCGTGTTTAGTAGGGTGTCGAGAGACTAGCAGCCGCGTTGACGTCCAGGAGCCCACTCCGGTTTGGGAGTGCGCCACCACCACCGCGGACGAGCGTGCTGCTGGGACATGGGCCGGAGCCTATCACCGCCGGGTACTGGGCTACAATAGGGCGCCCCCATCAAAGGATCGCCGCCGTGCCGTCTTTCGACGTCGTTTCCGAGGTCAACGCCCACGAGGTGGCGAACGCCATCGACCAGGCCAACCGCGAGCTCGCCCAGCGCTTCGATTTCAAGGACACCGGCGCGCGGTTCGAGCTCGAGGAGCTCACCGTGACCCTGCACGCGCAGGTGGACTTTCAGCTCAAGCAGATGCTGGAGATCCTGAAATTGCGCCTGGGCAAGCGCGGCGTCGACCTGGCCTGCCTGGACGTCAAGGAGCCCGAGATCAACCTCTCCGCCGCCCGCCAGCAGGTCCTCCTCAAGCAGGGGGTCGATGCCGAGACCGGCCGGAAGATCTCGCGGCTCATCAAGGACTCGAAGCTCAAGGTCCAGGCCGGCCTCCAGGGGGAGAAGGTCCGGGTCACCGGCAAGCAGCGCGACGACCTGCAGGCCGCCATTCAGCTGCTGCGCGGCTCGAAGCTCGACCTGCCGCTGCAGTTCACCAACTTCAGGGACTGAGGCAGGCGCGGACATGCCGCAGGCGCCTTCCGTCATCGGCTGGCTGTGGGCGGGGTTCGTCGTCTACTGGCTGATCCTCGCGCAGTTCAACAAGAAGGTGAGCCGCAGCACGCCGTGGTCGAGCGCCTGGGCCGTGCGCGCAGCCATCGTCATCGGCGTGCTCGTCGTCCTGTGGTTGCGCCGGCGCAGCGCCGGCGGCTTCGCCGCCCCGATCGGCCGCTCCCTGCCGCTCCACCACCCCGGCGTCGCGCTACAGTGGACCGGAGTTGGGTTGTGCCTGGCGGGGTTCGCCCTGGCGTTCTGGGCGCGCGCGCACCTCGGTCGCAACTGGGGCATGCCCATGTCCCTGCGGCAGGGCCACGAGCTCGTCACCTCCGGTCCCTACGCCTACGTGCGCCACCCCATCTACAGCGGCATCATGCTCGCCATGATCGGCTCCGCCCTGGCCGTCGGACTCTTCTGGCTCGCGCTCTTCGTGCTCTATTTCGCCTACTTCCTCGTGAGCGCGCGCACCGAGGAAAAGATGATGCTCGCGCAGTTCCCGGATGCCTATCCCGCCTACCGGCGTCGCACGAAGATGCTGATTCCATTCCTCTTCTGAAGGGCGGCGCGCCAGGAGCCGCTGCTTGCCGGGTCTGTCAGCGCGCGCAGAAGGGAGCTCTCAAGAAAGGGACCAGTCTGAAGGAATGGAAGAGGGCGGCTCGAGCCGCTTCGCGCGAGCGAGAGGCCGACCGAGACCAGAGCGCGGGCTCTGACACAGGCCGCGATGTCGGCAGCGATCAGGACAATGGCTGAGGCGCCTGGCAGTCGCTACCGCCTATTTCATCTGCCGGCGGCGCGCGGCCGGCACGCGCAGGCGCAACTTCATCGGCTCGTTCAGGTTCTGCAGGAACTCCCGCCGCTCAGCCGGCGTGAGCCGGGTCCAATCGACCTTCCCGGTGTGCGTGCGGCGCAGTTGCCGGTCGCTGACACGGGCTTGCGCGCGGCTGGCGGTCTTCCAACGCGTCGGCAGGCGCTTCGTGGACCCCTTGCGCAGGAGCTCGACGATCGCGGCGGCGACGTGCGCATCGCGAGTCAGATCGCTGTGAGCGGCATGGGCGAAATACGTCTGCGCGCCGGCGAGCGCCGCGCTGGCGGCGGGTACGGTACCGTCGCCGTGGCGTGTGACCGTGTAGACGAAGCCGTCCCGTCCCTTGGATGCCGCGGTCACCGTCTCCTGACCCACCCCGGCGATGGCAATGACGCGGCGGTCTGGAGGCGGCAGCGCATCGCGGAAGCGGCGCGCACGCTCGAGCAGCGCTGGCCGCAGCGGCGGCCCGGAATCCGGCCACGCCCCCGGATCCAACAGGTCGCCGGCGCCGTTCCGTGCGGACACGGGCACCATCTGATAGAGACTCGGAAAGCTGTTGAACACCTCCTCGGTGAGGCGCTCGGCGGTGGTTTCGACATCCAGGCGCGCGATCTTCCTGACGACCGAGTAGGTGCCGCGCAAGGCCTGCACCGGCGCGAAGGACCCGAGGTTGGGCGTACCCAACAGGATCACCCGCTCGACGTGTTGCGTTCCGGGCAGCGCCAGCGCGGCACGGGTCACGAGCCCTCCCATGCTGTGCGCGACGATGGCCAGCCGCCTGGAGGGCCGCTGTCGCAGCCGCTCGGCAAGGGCGGCGGCGGACTCCTCGATGCCGAGACGCCAGTCGTAGTCATGCATGACGACATCGAAGCCCGCGGCGCGAAGCCGAAGCCGCAGCTTCAGGTGCGCGTAGAGGACCACACCGAGCGGGATGATCGCGGCGCCCGCATCGAGCCCAAGAAGCGCCAGCCGCCCTACCTGGATATCGACGGGGTCGAGCCACAGCACGTCGTTGGGCAGCGGCAGGCCGCGGGCGATGCCGAGCTGCGAGCCGAGGATGCCCGGCAGCACGAGGACGTGCGGCAGCGCACCCTTGACCGCAACGCTTGCCGCTTTGCGCGCCAGCCGCGCGAGCTGCAGATACTCCGGGTCGCCGAAGTACGCCGCCAGCTCCGGCCGCCGCTCGCCGGACGCCAGCAGCCGCTCGATCTCGACGTCGCTCCAGACGAACCGGTCGTAGGGGGTGATGTGCTGCGTGCTGGTTCCCGGGCGGCTCACCGATTCGATTATGCCAGAGCGGCGCGATCACCCCGCCCGCTCGGAAATCAGCGTGCAGAGCGCCTCGATCGCGGGCTGCCGGGCGGTGGTCTTGCGCCACACCGCGCCCACGCGCCGCACGGGCGCGGGCTTCGCAAAAGGCAACACGACGACGCCGCGCGCATCGCCGTAGGCTCCCTTCGTGGCCAGCTCCGGGAGCAGAGTGACCCCCGCGCCCGTGGCGACCATCTGCCGCAGCGTTTCCAGGCTCGTGGCCCGAAAATCCTGGCTCTCGCCCGCGCCGACACGGCTGCAGACTTCCAGCGCCTGATCGCGCAGGCAGTGGCCCTCCTCCAACAGGAGCAGCGTCTCGTCTTCGAGGTCGTCCACCTCGACGCGCTCGCGCTTCGCGAGCCGATGCCGCTGCGGCACGGCGACGGTGAAGGGCTCGGCGAAGAGCTCCCGCGCTTGAAGTCCTTCCAGGTCCACGGGCAAGGCGAGGATGCCGAGATCGAGCTCGCCGGCCTTCAGCTTCTCCAGCATGGGCGCCGTCTGATACTCGTAGAGGCGCAGCTCGAGCCGCGGCAGCGCGCGGCGGATCGCCTGCGAGACCCGGGGCAGCAGGTACGGCCCGATCGTCGGCAGCAGGGCGACCCGCAAGCGGCCGGCCAGCGGGTCCCGATGAGCCTGCGCCAGGGTCACGACCTCCTCGCTGGCCTCGAGGATCCGGCGCGCGCGGCTCACGATCTGCTCGCCGGCCTCGGTGAGGGAGACGTTGTTCGGCTGCCGCTCGATGAGCTGTACGCCGAGGTACTGCTCGAGCTTCTTCAGCTGCGCCGACAACGTCGGCTGGCTGACGAAGCAGCGCTCCGCCGCCCGGCCAAAGTGCCGGGTGTCGGCGACGGCGGCCAGGTAGCGCAGGTCTTTCAGCTTGATGTCGGCCATTGGAGTCTCACTTCAGGGGGCTCGTCATCCGATATATGGCATCTATCGAGATTATAAAGTCAATCCATTGGATAAATGAGCTCCGGACACCCATGATCGCTGCCGTTCCCACGCGGAACCCGACGATCACTCGATCACCAGGAGCTCACGACATGTTAGGCATCGGTCAGCGTTTTCCGGATTTCTCACTCACCGGCGTGGTCTCGAACGACCTCAACGCCGCCTTCCAGCCCCTCTCCCGGGACAGCTTTCCGGGCAAGTGGCAGGTCGTGTTCTTCTGGCCGAAGGACTTCACCTTCGTCTGCCCGACCGAGATCGCGGCCTTCGGCAGGCTCGAGAAGGAGTTTCAGGCTCGCGATGCGCAGCTGCTCGGGGTCAGCATCGACAGCGAGTTCGTGCACCTCGCCTGGCGGCGGGAGAAGGAGGAGCTGAGGAATCTGCCTTTCCCCATGCTCTCCGACATCAGGCGCGAGCTCTGCAGCCGCCTCGGCATCCTGGATCCCGAGGCCGGTGTCGCCCAGCGCGCCACCTACATCGTGGACCCGCAGGGCGTGATCCGCTTCGTGTACGTCACCGACCTCAACGTCGGCCGCAGCCCCGAGGAAGTGCTGCGGGTGCTCGATGCGTTGCAGACCGATGAGCTCTGCCCCTGCAACTGGAAGCAGGGCGAGGACACCCTCGAGGCGGCGTGAGCCGCAACGATGTGCCACAACCCGTAACCAGGCACAGGATGTGCCCCGCCGCCGCAGGTGGCGGAGCCGCGGGCAAAGACCACGCCTTTTGATCGCGGCGCGCCGGGCCGGGCAGGATGCCCGGATCCAGCGCTTCAACAAGAGAGGAGCGCCATGACGACATTGGACACCCTTCGCGAGGCCCTGCCGGACTACGCGCGGGACCTCAAGCTCAACCTGGGCTCGGTGCTCTCCCCAACGGGGGCGCCCGGCCTGACCGAGCGCCAGATCTGGGCGGTGGCCCTGGGAGCGGCCGAAGCTTCCCGCCATCCGGCTTTCGCCGGGGCCATCGGCGAGCTGGCGGCGATGCACCTCGATGCCGCCCACCAGACCGGCGCCCGGGCGGCGGCCGCCATCATGGGCATGAACAACATCTATTACCGGTTCCTGCACCTGGTGGAGGACCCGGAGTACGGCCGGATGCCGGCCCGGCTGCGGATGAACGTCATCGGCAGCCCGGGAATAGACAAAGCCGACTTCGAGCTGGTATCGCTCGCGGTCTCCGCCATCAACGGCTGCGGGACCTGCGTCGCCTCCCACGAGCGGCAGGTTCGCCAGCACGGCCTGCCCCGGGAGGCCGTCCAGAGCGCAGTGCGGATAGCGGCCACAGTACATGCCGTCGCCCGCGTACTGGATAACGTTGGCTGGGGAGCGGCCGTCAGGGAGACCCAGGCGGCGTAAATCGAAGCCGCAGGCTACATAAGGAGCCATTGCCGGCCCCGCGGGCGAGCCTATCGCCTGTGGGGCTGTCTTGTTGTAGCATGACCTCCCGGTCCGCTGCCGTCGTAATGAGAACGACGCAATGGTTCCCTACAATCACGCGCACTTCACCGTGCCGGCAAGGAGTAATTCATGAACTCCGTATCTGATACCGTGTTGAAAACTTCCGACGAAAAGGTTGAAGCGGCCCGGCAGGAGCAGAACCCGGAGCTGAATGCCAAGCTCGTCGAGCTGGGGAAGGTATCGGACACGAGCGGCGGCTGGGTGGGCTCGAAGGTCGACATCGGCCTCGGATTCACGGCTTACTGAGCAGATCCGCGCGGTTCTCAGCGAACGGCGGAAGCAGACTCGAATGCAGTCGTCGAGGCGGTTCCGGATCACCACCGTTTGCTGATCTCGGCGCTCACGACGCGGCCGAGCGCCTGTACGTTGTAGGCGTCATAGCCGAAGACGACATCGACGAACGGCGGAGCATGGTTGAGCACGTTCACGACGTTCAGGGAGAACTCCGTGCCGCTCAGCCATGCCGGGCCCGGCCCCGTTCTATAGAGGACTCTCGCGTCCACCGTCGTCCAGGGCGACACGTTCGGCACGAGAGTGCTGCCGGGATTCTTGTACCCGCCGGTATAGTTGATCGCCAGATCGAATCCCGGCCCGGGCAATTGCGGGCCCGCGCGGCTCCATCCAATCGTTCCGCGCAGGCGCAGGGCCAGCGGGTTACTGACCGTGTTCACGATATTCGTCGCGGGGGACCCGTTGGTGAAGGCCTGATCGAATTTGAAGACGTAATTCCCGTCGAAGCCCAGGCTCAGCGTCCCTAGTGCGCCCCTCAGATAATCGCGTGCCTCCAGATCCAGTCCCGTCGTCCTGGTCTTTGCCAGATTTGCCAACCGGCCGTCGATGATCGCCGCGGGCGAGCTGGCCAGGCACGCGGAGACTGACCCCAGGTAATCGGGGCTATTGCAGACCGCATCGATCTGCGAGCGCGACGGCTGCCGGGTAATCACGGAAGCCCACTCCGCCTCGCTGCTCAGTATCGCCAGCGGATTGTCCGCTCCCGGCTGCGCAATGCGGTTCTCGTAATCGATCGAATAATACGTGAGCGAGAACGTGGAGCCCGTCAGGAGTTCGGGCGCGAAGTCGAAGCCCGCCGTCCACGTCTTCGCCGTCTCCTGCTTCAAGGTCGGATTGGAGCCTTGCTCCACGAGGACCAGCGAGCGCCCGATCGGCGATTGCGGATCGGAAAGCACCGTCAGGGCTGCGATGCTGCCCGCCGTGTCATACAGGTTGTCGAGTGTCGGGGCGCGGAAGGACCGTCCCCAGCTTGCCCGCAGCTTCAATGTCTGGACCGGGACCCATTGAACCCGGACCGTCGGATTGAATGTGCCGCCGAAGTCGCTGTAGTGCTCGTAGCGCCCCGCCACGTTGAGCTCCAACCGCGGCGTGGCGCGTGAATTCCCGGGAGTGCCGACCAGGGGTAGAGCGAGCTGCGAAAAAAGCGCGGTGATGTGGCGAGAGTAGCGCTGGGGGATGGTCTGCTCGGTGGGATTCAGCGGATTCGCGACATCGTGGAACAGCGCCTCCTCCCTCCGTTCGACTCCCACCGCGAGCTTGGCCTCCCCCGCGGGCATCCTGAATACCGAGCCCTCCGCAATCAGGCGGGTGGACTCGATGCTCGTCATCACATGGAGCGGATAGCCGCGCTCGATTGCCGCCAGCGTCTGCGGACTCGTGTTGGAGCCGGCGCCGAAGGGATCGAAAGCGGTGGCCGCATTGGGGTCGGCCAGACTGGCCGCCAGGGCAGCCGGGTCGACGGCTCTGTACTGATCGCTTCGCAGCGTCTGCCGGCCGTACGACTCGCTCAGCGTTGCCTGCCAGCTATCCGCGATCTGCAGCTTGATCCCCGCCGTCGCCATGTATACCTGACTCTTCGCGGAGAAGACCTGAGGCCCGTAATCGGGCGCAAAACTGTATGCGACCAGGGTCTCGGGCACGGCCGCGTACGGGTTCACATAGAAGGGATTGGACGGCGGGACCGTCAAGAGGTCGGTGGCGGGGAAGTTGTCCTGCAATGCATCGCGGTCCGCGAAGCGGCCCTCGAAGTAAAGCTGCAGCCTCTTGCCGAGGTCTTGCGCGGCGGTTCCGTACACCTCCTGCGCTCTCACCTGCGGAAAGATCTGGTATTGCGCGAACTGATTCTGCAGATTCACGTTGGTCGACAGCGCCGCCGCCGTCAGTCCGTGACCGTTCTGACCCGCCGGAATCCCGTAGGCCGGCAGCAGCGTTGCCGGGTTCAGGATGTTTCCGGGATTGCTGTAGTAGCTGTCGTAATTCGCTCCCCCGTAGGGGGTCTTGTCCGCATTCGCGGCGTACGGGCGCTGCGCTGCGGGGAGCGGCGTGGCGTCGGAATATTCGTACGCCAGCATCGCATGACCGCTGCTCCAGTGCGTGCCGAGCAGCTGCGAGGCCATGACGCTCCGGCGGCCTCCAATCGCCGTGCCGTATCGCACCTCCGTCTCGGCACCCTGGAAATTGTTCCGCATGATGATGTTGATGACGCCCGCGATGGCATCGGATCCATAGAGCGCCGAGGCGCCGTCCGGCAACACTTCGATGCGCTGCACGGCGCTCCACGGAATCGTGGACACGTCCACGAAATCTCCGTTCAGTCCCGACAGCGGCTGGCGATGTCCGTTGACCAGCACCAGGGTGGCGCCGACGCCCAGACCGCGCAGGTTCAGGCCGGCGCCATACTGATAATTCGCATCGATACCGAGGTCCGCGCGCGGTCCGTCGAGCGAGATGATGGGCAGCGAGTACAGCGCGTCCTGAATGGTCGGGTAGCTCGCCATGGCGAGCTGTTGCCGCTTCAAATAAACGAGGGGCGCGACGGTGTCCTGCACGCCGGGAATCAGGCTGCCCGTGACATCGACCTGTTCGAGCCGGCCGTAATCCCGGCTCGCCCTCGCGGCTCGAGGCGGCGCCGCATGGACGCGCGGGGTGCGCGCGGCCGCCAGTGCGCGCATAGCGCCCGGCTGCCCGGCCGGTATGACATCGACCGAGTTACCGGTGTCGACCCGGAACGTATAACCGGTGCCTTTCAGCAGCAGGGCGAGAGCCGCGGAGCCCGCCATCTGGCCGGCAACCGGATTGCTCTTCGCCTTCTGCATCTGCGGCGTCGGAGAGAATCCCGGCTCGACACCCGACTGGTGATAGAAATCGATGAGCGCTTGCGGCAGCGGCTCGGAGGGCAGGTTGAAATGCGCGACCGGATCGGCCGCCCGGGCATCCGCGACTGCCAACAGACATGAAAGTGCTGCATACAGCAGATACAGCAGCGAGTGCACAGCGAGCGAGCTAATCCTGTCCATCTTCCGAAACGCTGCCGCCCTGTCGAACCGGCCCCTAAGTCATTGTAATTGATAGTTCTCCATTCAACGGCACTCTACCAGAGGGGCCGCCGCCGCGATACCCGAGCCGCCGGGTTTCGGGAGCCGGCCGAATTCAACTGTTTCACGCCGCGGCGCAGCGCAACTCCCACACCCGGCCTTCGGGACTCGACCCGGCTCGCGGCCCGCCCGCGGCGGCGCGCGCTTCCCGAACGATCGGTCAGCAGGTCCCGTGACCCCGCAGCGGAGAGCGTCGCGATGGATGCTCGATGCCATCACAAACGTGCGCGGCGCCCGGCACGAAATTGGATCGGTGACGGCGCGGTCTCGCCATCCCATGAGCCGGTCGCGGCCCTTAGAGACGGTCTAAGAGGGTTCGAGCCCGGGCGTGCATATTGTCATGCCGCAGTCCATGGCCCGCGGCCGCGCGCGGCTACTTCCGTTCGGGGCGGCGCCTCATGGCCGCGATTTTCCTGCACAGGGAGGCCGTTGCGTCGATGACGCCGGGCCCCAGGCCACTGAGCCGCTGGTCCTCGAAGGCCAGCAGCCGCCCCGTTCTGACGGCCCGCAGGAATGGAAAGCGCCGCCACTGCGCCAGCCAGGAAGCCCCCCTGCCCGGAGGCGCCACGGCGATGATCATGTCGGGATTGCGCGCAAGCACCGCCCCGATGCCGATCGCGGGCGCCCGCTGCGGCAGGCCGGCAAACACATTGTCCACACCGCATACCCGCAGCGCATCGCTCATCAGCTCCCGGCCGCCCACCGTGTACACAGGTCGATTCCACACCTCCAGCAGAGCCGAGGGCGGGTGGCTCACGTGCGCATATCTCTCGCGCAGGCGCGCAAGCTTCGCCTCCAGTGTGCTCGCCTCCCGGTCGGCCACGCCGCTCGTCCCGGCCAGCCTTCCCAGCCGGCGCAGCGACTGCGGAATGGCGCCGAGGGTGTCGGCCTCCTGGCGGTAGACGGGGATGCCCAGCCGCTCGATGGCAGCGATCTGCGCCGGATTGTCACCGTCAGGCCAGACGACGACCACGTCGGGTCTGGCGACGATCAGACGCTCCATGTCGATGGCATCGACGGTTCCGATCTTGGGCAGCCGCTTTTCGGAGGCCGGCTGTCCCGAGTATTGGATGGTCGCCACGAGCTGCCCGCCCGCTCCTGCGGCCAACAGCATCGCGGTCGCGCCGGGAGCCAGGCTCACGATCCGCTCGGGCGGATAGCGGACCGTGACGTGACGTCCCAGGTCATCTACGACGGTAATGCGCGTTCGAGTCGCTTCAGCGACTTGGTTCGTTCCCGGATGCTTCGACAGGACGGCGGGCGCAGCGTCAATAACAGACGCAACACCGAACGCAAACGGGGCGATCGAGATCGCGACGAGCTTCGGCCAGCCTGGCGGCCTCACGCGGCGCCTACCATTTCAGCGGCCCATCCGACGATGGGCTGTACTCTCGGGGAGGCGAGCGAGCGAGCGGCGGCACGATCGACCCAGCGCCACTCGTCATGCTCCGGCCGTCCCAGCTCGGGACTCACCGGCAAGGTGACCTTCTCCGTGCGGGTCGCAGCCACATAGTACCTGGCGATCTTACGATTCCCGTAAGGCGCCGTTTCGCGGTACTCCTCGCCCCAGGCAAACTCCAGGTCCTCTATGAGTGTTTCCTCGCGCACCTCGCGCCGCGCGGCCGCCAAGGGATCTTCGCCCGGCTCCACGATGCCCTTGGGAAAGTCCCAATTCCGATACGCGCGCAACATGAGGTACAGCCATCCCGCCGGGCCACGGCGTACGACGATCACACCGGCGGAGAGCCGATACCGTCCCCGCTCGCTCCCGGATTGTTGAGTACCCGCTGGCATGGGCGCAGACTACCTGTCGGCTGAGCGGCTGCCTAGCCGGTGCGACAGCCCGCCGGGCAGCGGGCCGGGCACCTCGAAGTCGCCGCGCGAGCAGCCGCGGCTCCAGGGCCGCGATCCGCGATCTCGGAATCGGCGTCCCTACACCCGATCCGCCTCCGCCTCCAACACGCCCGCCGCCCCCTCCTCCACGACCTTCGACAGCCCGATCGCCTGCGGCAGCACCTGCCTGGCGTAGAAATGCGCCGTCTGGATCTTCGACCGATAGAATTCCTGCCCGGCCGCGCCGTCGCCTGCGGCGGCGATCGCGGCCGACCTGGCGAGCAGCCACCCGCCGGTCACGAGTCCACAGAGCTTCAGGTAGGGGACGGCGACCGCCAGCGCTCGCTCCGGCGCGGCGGCCATGTTGGTGACCATGGAGCCCAACGCCGACTCCAGCAGCGCGACGGCCTGCAGCGCGGCATCGCGGGTCTCGCGCGGCGCGTCCGCGCGCGGCTCGAGGGCCTGCAGCTCGCGGCGCATGTCGGCGATGAGCGCGCTCATGGCGGCCCCGCGGTCGCGGCCGATTTTGCGGCCGATGAGGTCGTTCGCCTGGATGCCGGTCGTTCCTTCGTAAATGGTGGTGATGCGGACGTCGCGCACGTACTGCGCCGCGCCGGTTTCCTCGATGAACCCCATGCCGCCGTGGACCTGCACGCCGATCGCGGCCACCTCGTTGGCGGTCTCGGTGCTCCAGGCCTTCACGATCGGGATCAGCAGATCGCCGCGGGCCTGGGCCGCGTTGCGCACGGCGGCATCGGGGTGGTGCGCGGCGAGGTCGAGCTGCAAACCGGCATAGAGGACGATCGCCCGCGAGGCCTGCGTGCAGGACTTCATGGTCAGGAGCATGCGCTTCACGTCCGGGTGATGGATGATGGGCAGGCGATGCCCATCCGCGGGTCCCGGCGGCCTGCCCTGGATGCGCGTTCGCGCATACTCCGCCGCCTGTTGGAAAGCACGCTCGCCGACGGCATAGCTCTGAACGCCCACCGCCAGGCGCGCCGTGTTCATCATGATGAACATGTATTCGAGGCCGCGATTGGGTTGCCCGACCAGATAGCCGATCGCACCCCGGTCGTGACCGAACTGCATGACACAGGTCGGGCTCGCGTGAATGCCCAGCTTGTGCTCGATCGAGATGCAGCGCACCTCGTTGCGCTCGCCGAGCGAGCCGTCGGTGTCGACCAGCGCCTTCGGCACGATGAAAAGGGAGATGCCCTTCACGCCCTCCGGCGCGCCCTCGATGCGTGCCAGCACCATGTGGATGATGTTGTCGGTGTAGTCGTGCTCGCCCCAGGTGATGAAGATCTTCTGTCCGAAGAGCCTGTAGCGATCGCGCTCCGGCACGGCGCGCGTGCGCACCTGTGCCAGGTCGGAGCCCGCCTGAGGCTCCGTCAGCACCATGGTGCCGGTCCACTCGCCGCTCACCATTTTCGGCAGGAAGAGCCGCTGCTGCTGCTCGGATCCGGAGCGCTCGAGCGCATGCACCGCCCCGTGGGTCAACATCGGACAGAGCTCGAAGGCGAGGTTCGACGCCCCCCAGAGCTCCTGCACCGCGCTGCTCAGGGGCTGCGGCACGCGTTGGCCGCCGAAGCGCGGATCGCCGCCGAGCCGCTGCCAGCCGCCGCCGACGTACTGGCGGTACGCATCCTTGAAGCCTTTCGGAGTCGACACGCCTTCCGGCGTCCAGTGCGCTCCTTCGCGATCGCCCGGACGGTTGAGCGGATCGAGCACCGTCTCGGCGAGGCGGGCCGCCTCCTCCAGAATGGACATGCCGAGTTCGTCGCTGTAATCGGCGAGGGCGGGACAGGCTGCGAGCTGTCCGACACCGAGAAGCTCCTCGAGCACGAAACGCAGTTCCTCGAGCGGCGCGCGGTACATGAGTCGTCTCCGGCTTCGGCAGTGAGGGCCCGTGCGGGGGCCCGGTGGCGGACTAGTTTAGCCGCCGCGGCGACGCAATCCTACTGGCCGGTAACCTGTCTGCCGGCGAGTAGAATCGCAACGGTCGGGCGGCCCGGGGCCGCCGACAAAGTCGCCTGGAGCGATTCTTTACGGCAGGTAGCGCCGGCGCCCGCAGGGCCGCGGCTCGGGATCGGCGGGAAGAGCGCCGCGGGCGAGCCTCAGCCAACCAAAGCCGGGACGACGCTCGCGGCCAGGAATTCCACGAAGCGCCGCACACGGGTATCGGCCTCCAGTGCCGCCGGATAGAGGGCGTGCAGAGCCGCGGCGGGCGGCGCAACCCACTGCGGCAGCACGACCTTCAGCCTGCCGGTGGCGAGGCCCTGTCGGCAGAGGAATGCCGGCAGCAGGCCGATGCCCAACCCCGCCGCGGTCGCCGCATGCAGCACCGCCGGATCGCCCACGGCGAGCTTGGGCGATACCGCCACCTCGGCGCGCTGCGCCCCGTGGCTCAGCAGCAGCCGGAATTCCGGCGGCTCCGCCGGCTCCGGCGTCAGCAGGTCATGTCCCCGCAGCTCGTCCGGCCGCATCGGGGTGCCGCGCCGCTCCAGGTAGGCGGGGGTTGCACAGAGCACGGCAGGCGGCGCGCCCAGCAAGCGATGCGTGATGGCGGGATCGTCGGCGGCGCGCGCGCGGATGGCGACGTCCCAACCTCCTGCCGCCTCCGCGCCATCGAGCGCCACCTCCAGCGGAATGTCCGGGAAGCTCTCGAGAAAGCGCGGCACCAGGGGAGTCAGCAGCAGGCGTCCGTATATCGGATCGGACACGATGCGCAGCGGTCCGGTCGCTGGCGCATGCAGCCGGGCGATGGCCGCCCGCGCGGCGTCGCATTCCTCGGTCACGCGCCGGGCGTGCGGATAGAGGAGCCGGCCGGCCGCGGTCAGCGACAGCCGCCGGGTCGTCCGCTCCAGGAGCCGCACGCCGAGCGCCTGCTCGAGATCCGCGATGGCGCGGCTCACCGCCGCCTTGGGCACGCCGAGCGCGCGCGCCGCGGAAGAGAAGCCGTTGAGGTCCACGACCTTGGCCAGGACGGCCAGCTGTGCGGGTGCCCAGAGCTGACTCACGCGGGGTGCAATCCCTCGAAAGCGGGACCCTATTGTTTCACCCGAGGGGCAGGCGCGCCAGGGCCACGTGGCCTTAATATGCGCCGTCCGGGAACTCAAGCCACCTCACTGGGGAAATGAATGAAGATTTCCGTCCACGCCGCGTCCGTCGATCTGCTCGCCAACGCCCTCGCGAATCTCTCGCATCTGCTCGAGAAGGGCCACGCCCACGCGGTCGCGCGCAAATACGACCCCGCCTTGCTCCTCGCCGCGCGCCTCACGCCCGACATGTTCCCGTTGACGCGCCAGGTGCAGATCGCATGCGACACGGCCAAGTTCGGCGTCTCGCGCCTCGCCGGCGTCGAGGCCCCGAAGTTCGAGGACAAGGAGCAGACGTTCGAGGAGCTGCGCGCACGCATCGCGCGCACGATCGACTTCATCAAGGGCGTGCCGCCCGGCTCCCTCGAGGGTTCGGAGGACCGCACCATCAAGGTGCCCGCGCGTGATCGCACGTTGGAATTCAAGGGCCTGGAGTACCTCGTCCGCTGGGTCATTCCCAACGCGTACTTCCACGCCGCGACCGCGTACGCGATCCTGCGCCAGAGCGGCGTCGAGCTCGGCAAGAGCGACTTCCTAACCGGCAGCGGCCCCGGATTTAGTCAAAGCCCCTGAACGGAGGGACTCCCTCCGGCGCCGCAGGCGCCGCTATCCGTACGGGGTTCGCCGCCTCGGCGAACCCCGTAGCAGTCCGCGCGCAAGCGCGTGAACAAGACACACTTCACGGCGGCGCCGGGAGTATGCTGTCACTCTAAAACGACTTCGAGAGAGACACACAGTCCGCGATGGGGAAGGTTTTGCAGCCACAGAATGCGCTCCCGGCACGTGCGCCCGCCAGCGCCCAGGCGCACGGAGCGGAGCCGGCCACCGCGGAGGCTCTCGGCTGGCAATTGCGCGCGGCGCTTCCGCCGATGCGGCTGCACTCCGTGTCGATTTATGACAGTCAGGGCAATGTTCTCTGGCTGAGCGAGGGCGCGCTCGGCCCCGACGAGCATTCACTGGTCCTCGATGCGCTGGAGACGCTCACCGTCGACAGCGGCAAGCACTGCTGCGAGAACGGACTGGAGGATGGGCGCATCGCGGCGTTTCTCGCCGTGCGCGCGCCGCAGGGCCATCTGGTGGGACTCGCCATGGTCCTCGCCGATTTCAAGACCGGCGGCGAAGGCCTGACGGACCGGATTATGTCAGCCCCGACGCGCACCATCATGCAGAAGCTCGCGGTGCTGTTGCGCCCCGCGGGCCCGCGCAGGCCGGACGCCGACCCGACGGCGCTGGTGCTCTCCCTCGCTTCGGCCGAGGTGTCCGCCGCCGCGCCGGAAGCGCCGGTCGCACCCGCCACCCCGCCTCCGCAGGCGCCGGCCAAGGCAAAGTCCAAGGCCAAAGGCGAAGACGAGCTCTCGCCGCGGGCGGTCAACGACATACTGGAATTCGAGCTGACGGACGCCCCCGTGCTCACGCCGTCGCGTCAGACCTCAGCCGCAGCGCCGGCCGCGCCGGCGCAAGCGGCTCCGGCACCGAACGGCCATCCGCCGACGCTCGGCGCCGCACTATCGCCGGCGGACTCGGGCAGCTCGCCTTCGCTCCGGGCTGCAGGCCTCGCGGATACCGGCAGTCAGCGTGCGCCGGCTCCCGCGGCCACAGCGGACAGCGGCAGCCAGCGTGCGCCGGCTGCGGCCGCAGC
The DNA here is from genome assembly GCA_027306985.1 of Gammaproteobacteria bacterium. Taxonomy (GTDB): domain Bacteria; phylum Pseudomonadota; class Gammaproteobacteria; order Steroidobacterales; family Steroidobacteraceae; genus 13-2-20CM-66-19. The sequence goes on from DAHUXV010000168.1 coordinate 23,516, forward strand.
CGCTACCGGCAGCCACCGCCCGCCAGCTCATCCGGCCGCGGCGAACACCGGCAGCGCGCGTGCGCTCAAGCAACCCTCACCCGCCGACACCGCCAGCGCGAAGACCCTCGGGAGCACATCTTCGACCGGCACCGCTTCCCCGGGCGTCTCCGATTCCACGTGCGGGTCTCAGAGGCGCGCGATTGCGCTCGATCCGGCTCTGGTCACTCTCGAGATGCTGCCGTTCGTGAAGCTGCGCTCGGGCGGCCGGACGCGGCGGTTCGAAGTGCTGCCGACCGGCACGGCGCGGGAGCTGCGCGACCCGGCG
>DAHUXV010000175.1 GCA_027306985.1 Gammaproteobacteria bacterium
TTCGGCAACGTCTTCGGCGGGCGGTTCTTCAGCGGCGTCATGCGGACCGTCGAGCCCGTGCGCGTGCACGGCAATCCGATCGTGCTTGCTGTACGACCGCGTCCGGCCGCAGCCGTCGGCAGCTATTGGCTGCCGGCGCGCAATGTCACCTTGAGTGCCGCCTGGAACCCGGCGAAGCTCACCGCGCGGGCAGGTGATCCGGTGACCCTGGATCTCGATCTGCAGGCGACCGGGCTCACCGCGGCACAGCTTCCGGATATCGCCTCGCTGTTGAGCTTTCCCTCCGGGCTGCAGGCCTACCCGGACCAGGCGAAGCTGAGCGACTCGACCCGCAACGGCGAGCTGGTCGGCAACCGCGAGCAGACCATCGCGCTGATGGCCGACTCGCCGGGGCATTACACGATTCCGGCGCTCGAGGTCACCTGGTGGGACACGCAGGACAACCGGCCTCGCACCGCGACGCTGCCCGCCCGCTCGCTCACGATCCTGCCCGCGCCCGCGAGCACCGCCTCGGCCGCCGCTGCGCCGCCGGCCGCCTCGTCTCCCGCGGCAGCGGCTGCCCAGCCGGCCGCGGCTCCGACCGGGTCCCAACACAACCCGCCTCCTGCGGCGGCACAAAAGCCAACGCCTGCTCGCACCCCTTCCGAGTGGGAGTGGATCAGCATCGGCCTCGCGGTCGTATGGCTGGCGACGCTGGGCGCCTGGCTCTGGTCCCGCCGCTCGCGATCCTCACCTTCTTCCCATCCCGGCAGCGGCGTCGGCGACCCGCCACCGTCGCCCGCTCCGCGCCGCCGGCCGCTCGATCCCGGCAGGGAACGCGCGGCATTTCGCGCCGCTTGTGAAGCCAACGACGCCTCTTCGGCGAGAGCGCACCTCCTGGCCTGGGCAACGGCGCTCTGGGGCGCTACCCCCGCGGGCATCGGCTCCATCGCGGCGAGGATCGGCGACGCCACCGTCATCGAGCTGCTCCGGGACCTGGATCGCGCCTGCTATGCGGGCGGTGCCTGGCAGGGGCAGTCGCTCGCCGCGGCGCTCGCGGAACTGCCGGCGGCGCCTGACAGCAAGTCGCCACACGAGCGCAACCGGCTCGCGCCGCTCTACCCCGACAGCCCCGAATCGTCGCATTTCCCGGGAAACGCAGCGGCAAATCGCGTTGCCTCGAAGCGCACCCGCTGACACTCTGGCGGCGGGAGCGGCCGTACCAGGCCGCCAGGCCGAAGACCGCCGAGCCCTCACCGATAGGGAGTCCCGCGATGCCCTCTCGCCGCCGCCCGGCTCTCGTACCCGTTGAGCACATCAGCCGCTCGATCCTCATCCTCCGTGGTCAGCGCGTCATCCTCGATAGCCACCTGGCGGCAATCTACGGGGTGACGACCGGACGCCTGAACGAAGCCGTCAAGCGCAATGCCAAGCGGTTCCCGGAGGATTTCTTCCAGCTCAGCCGGGAGGAGGCTGAGCGTTCAAGATCGCATTTTGCGATCTCGAACGCGGGCCGCGGCAGCAACGCCAAATACCTTCCGCACGCCTTCACCGAGCACGGCGCCATCCAGGCGGCCGATCTGGCGAGGCTCCTCGGGGTATCGATCGAAGAGCTCTTCGGCGAGCCCGCCCGCTCCGGCAAGCGCGGACCCACCCCGCAGCTGCAACAGAAGATCGAGCGGCTGAGCCGGCTGCCAAAGTCCCAGCAGAAGATGCTCTTGCAGATGCTCGATGGCATGCTCAGCCAGGCCGGCCACTGAGCCGCCGCGCGGCTAAAGGGAGCTCACCCATGGCCTCATCCCGCAGCGCGGCTCTTGCGCCGGTCGAGCACATCGGCCGCTCGATCCTCCTCCTGCGCGGCCAGCGCGTCATCCTCGATCGCGACCTCGCCGCGATCTACGGCGTCACCACCAAGCGACTGAACGAGCAGCTCAAGCGCAACGCTGATCGTTTCCCCGAGGATTTCGTCTTCCAGCTCACTCTCGAGGAGGCCGAGCTTTCAAGGTCGCAAATTGCGACCTTGAAGGCTGGCCGCGGCCAGAACATCAAATACCGCCCCTATGCCTTCACCGAGCACGGCGCCATCCAGGCCGCCAATGTCCTGAACAGTCCACGGGCCATCGCCATGGGCGTCTACGTCGTGCGCGCCTTCGTGCGACTACGCGACCTGCTCGCCTCCAACGCCGCGCTCGCCCGCAAGCTCGATGAGCTCGAGCGCAAGTACCAGCACCACGACGATGCTATCAAGGCCATCCTCTCAGCCATCCGCGAGCTGATGGACCCGCCGCAACCCAAGCGTCGACCCATCGGATTTACCGCCGATCTCTCCGAGAAGAGCTGATCCGGGCCGGCCCTCGCTGTTTCACAACCGTTAAATCACGGTAGGGACGCTCATTGCTGAGCGCCCCCCGCACAAAATCGAGCGAGCCCGATTCAGGCACTCGGCTTCCACCTTGGGTGCATGACAGAGAAGCGAGCCTGCGGCCAGGGGTGAAGAATGCGCGGTTTCGGCAGGAAGTCTGCCGCGATGCGGCCGAAGCGCTCCCAGAGCATGCGAGAGCGCTGACTACGACGCCGGAGCGCGTGCAGCCAGAGCCGTTTCACATGGTAAAGGAATGCGCTCAGACTGGGGTAGTTGGTGGGCACAGCATGGTAGGCGAAATAGCCACGCACTACCTGCGCCAACCAACGCCCCTGCACCGGAATCGGGTCGTGTCGCCGCCGCGCGAGTTCCATTTTGAGGGCCTTGAGCTTCACCCGCATCCGGTCCCGGCGCGACTTCCGCCTGAGCTGAAAGTGGCCGGCCCGAGAACGGCCGCAGATGTGCTTGAAACCCAGAAAATCGAACGTCTCCGGCTTACCGAGGCCCCGCCTGGCGCGATTGTCGGCCGCAAATCGACCGAACTCGATCAGGCGAGTCTTCTCCGGATGCAGCGTCAACGCGAACCGACTCAACCGCTCGCGCAGCTCCGCCGAGAACCGCCGGGCGTCCTCCTCGTACTCGAAACCGGCGGTAATATCATCGGCATAGCGCACGTAGATAACCTTCCCACGAGCCTCTCGGTGTCGCCACCGGTCCGCCCAGAGGTCAAAGCTGTAGTGCAGGTAGACGTTTGCGAGCAGCGGGGAAGCCACCGACCCTTGAGGGGTCCCAGACTCCGTCGCCGCCCAGCTCCCGTCCTCCATCACCCCCGCCTTGAGCCATGCGCGTATCAGGCGGATCACGCGCGGATCGCCAATGCGGTGTTCCAGGAACCGGACCAACCAGTCGTGGCTGACCGAGTCGAAGAACGCTCGCACGTCGCAATCCAGAATGCAGTTCACCCTCATACGGGTTATCCCGAACGCCAGCGCATCCAGCGCATCGTGCTGACTGCGCCCAGGGCGAAACCCGTAGCTGAACCCGAGGAAGTCTTCCTCGTACACCGCATTGAGCACCTCCACCACGGCGAGCTGGACGATCTTGTCTTCCAGCGCCGCTATCCCCAACGGCCGCTGCCCATCTCCTTTCGGAATATAGGTCCGCCGCGAGGGCAGTGCCCGATAGGCACCCCGATGAATGCGCAAATGCAGATCCGCAAGGTTGCCATCCAGGTTCTGCTGATACTGCTTCCACGTCCGTCCATCCACTCCCGGAGCCGCCTCCCGCTTGAGCCGGGAGAAGGCCGATCGAAGTCGATCGACATCGATGTGGTGCAGCAGAGCGGTGAACCGCCCCTTCCTCTCTGACTTCGCTCGCTCTCGTACACGATCAAGTCCGGGAAGCACACTTTCCTGGCTCAGCGTCCAGCGCGTGCCGTGCTTGCTCGTGTTCCCCTTGGCCCCCTCCCTTCGCTCCACCGACTCCCCCTGCACTCGTTCGCAGGCGTTCGCCGGCTTCCCCGCTACTTCGGAGAGGTCTGACTTCTCCACCTCGTCCATCATCGGCTACGGCTCCTCGCCTTCCCGATGCGGACCACCCGGCCATCCGAGGGGTCGAGCTGGAGATCTCCCGGTTCCCGCGCAAGGAGCATCCGTACATGCCAGGGTCTTTGACCACGCCGGGTCGGCAAGGAACTCGCATGACGCGCCCCGCCGTATTGCCTTCCGCGGTTTTGAACGAGTCGGCACCCGAAATCAACGCTTTCGCGGCTCAATGGCTGGCCTGCACGCTCCCCTGTCAACGCTTCGCCGACTCCCTCGCGGGTGCCGGCGCATGACTCGGGGCTGATGTGGCTCGCTACACCTTCATCGCAGTGGACTTGCACCACCTA
>DAHUXV010000180.1 GCA_027306985.1 Gammaproteobacteria bacterium
CGATGCCACCGCCGGCAACGAGCGCGCCGCTTCGGTTCGGCCTCTCGAGCGCCGGCCTGAGCTACCCCTTCGCCGCCGCCATCGCCCAGGGATTCGAGCGGCAGGCCGCGCGCGCGGGCGTAACGGCGATCGTGCTCGATGCGCAGGAGCGGGTGCAGAAGCAGGCCAACGATCTCGACGACCTGATCTCGCAGCGGGTGAACGGCATCGTGCTCATGCCGCTCGATTCCGTCATTGCCGAGAGCTGGGTCGATCACGCCACCGCCGCGGGCATCCCCGTGGTGGCGGTGGGCTCGCAGGTGGGCAACCCGGCGACGCGGCCGCTCGAGGACGTCTATCCCAAGCTCACCGCCCTCGTCACCCAGAATGAGGTGGCCGCGGGCCGGGAAGCCGGCCGGCTCGCGCTCGAGCTGCTGCCGCGGGGCCGCATCGCGCGCATCGCGATCGTCCAGGGCGCCCCGGGCTTCCCCGAGGTCGTGCAGCGCCAGCAAGGCTTCACGCAGGCGCTCGAGCGGGCGCATGCGCGCTACCGCATCGTCGCCGCGCAGCCCGGCAACTGGTCGGCCGACGATGCGGACAGCGTCTGCCAGAACATCCTCGCGGCGCACCCCGGCGTCGATCTTTTCTTCAGCGAGGCCGACGACATGGCGGTCGGCTGCGCGCACGCGGTGCGCGCCGCCGGCTCGCACGCCGCGCTGGTCGGCATCGGCGGCTCGCGGCTCGCGATGGTGTCGCTCGAGGCCGGCCGGATCGACGGCACGGTCTGCTACAAGCCGCGCGAGCTCGGCGCGCTGGCATTCGATGCGCTCTACGGCGAGGTCACCGGCCGCAAGCCGCTGCACGCGGCCTTCATAACCTACCGGACGCCGGGCATCACGCGCGCCAACGTCAGCGCCTGCCCGCCGCAGTGGTGATGCCTGCCGTGAGCGCAAACGCACCCCTGCTCGAGCTCGAGCGCGTGGCGAAGGTCTACCCGAACGGCACGGCCGCCTTAAGCAGCGTCGACCTCACAGTGCGCGCCGGCACCGTGCACGGGCTCCTCGGGGCCAACGGCGCCGGCAAGTCGACGCTCATCCGCATCCTCTGCGGCGCGGCGCCGGCGAGCGGCGGGCAGATCAGGTGGCGCGGCGAGCGGGTGAGCTGGAGCCGCCCCGCGCAGGCGCGCGCGGCGGGCATCGCGACCTTGCACCAACAGATCCCGCTCGTCGGAACGCTGTCGGTGCTGGAGAACGTGTTCCTGGCCGAGCGCGGCGGCCGGCGCGGCGGGCGGGCGCTCGCGGCGCGGCTGCGGCGGCTGCTGGCCGCGATCGGATACGAGCTCGACATCGAGGCTGCGGTCGCGACGCTGCGCATCGGCGAGCGGCAGATGGTCGGCATCCTGCAGGCGCTCGCCGCCGATGCGGCCCTCATCGTCATGGACGAGCCCACCGCCTCGCTGGCGGCGGCCGAGCGGCGGATCGTGCACCGCACCGTCCGCCGGCTCGCCGCGGAGGGCAGGGCGGTGCTCCTCGTCAGCCACTTCCTCGACGAGGTGTTGGCGCTGACCGACGAGATCACCGTGCTGCGCGACGGCGCGGCCGTGTTGACCGCGGCCACGGCCGCCGTCGATGAGGCCGCGCTGGCGGCGGCGATCGTCGGCCGTCCCGTGCGCCCGCCGCGCCCGTCAGCGGCGCCGGCGGCAGCGCGCGGCGGCACGATCGCCGAGATCGTCGGGCTCGAGAGCCCCGGCCGCCTCGCGCCCTGCACCTTCGAGGTGCGCGCCGGGGAGGTGCTCGGGATCGCGGGCTTCCTCGGCTCGGGCCGCAGCGAGCTGCTGCACGCGATCTTCGGCGCCGACGGCGCCGCGCGCGGCGAGGTGCGGCTCTGCGGCCGCGCGCTCGCCCGCTCGCCCCGGGGCGCGGTGGCGGCGGGCGTTGGTCTCGTGCCCGAGGACCGGCAGGCGCAGGGACTCGTGCCGCAGCTGCCGCTGTGGCAGAACCTGACACTGGCGCACCTCGGCCGCTTCGCGCGCTTAGGCCTCCTCGCGCGCGCCGGCGCCGAGCGCGCCGCGGCGCGGCAGGCCATCGAGCGGCTCGGCATCAAGGCGGGCGGCCTCGAGACGCCCGTCACCGAGCTCTCCGGCGGCAACGCGCAGAAGGTGAGCCTCGCCCGCTGGCTCTGCGGGCCGCTGCGTCTGCTGCTGCTCGATGAGCCGACCGCCGGCGTCGACGTCGGCGCCAAAGCCGAGATCCTGCGCATCGTGCGCGAGCTCGCCGCCGGCGGCCTCGCGGTCGTGCTGGTGTCCTCGGAGCTGGCGGAGCTGACATCGGTCTGCGACCGCATCCTCGTCATGCGCGAGGGCGCCATCGTGGCCGAGCGCGCGGCGACGGACACCGACGAGGAGGAGCTGGTGGTGCTCGCCTCGGGCGCGGCGAGCGGCCGGCTCGCCGCCGGCGCGGAGGCCCCGTGAGCCTGCGCGAGCGGCTGCCGCGGGGGTTGGGCTTGCGCGAGGCGGGCGTCTATTACGCGCTGCTGCTGCTCGTGCTCGGGCTCGCCGCCGTCTGCGCGGCTCTCGGGCGGCCGAGCTATCTGAGCGCCGTCAACCTCATCAACATCGTCTATCAGGCCTCGCCCGTCGCCCTGATGGGGGTGGCGATGACGGTGGTCCTCATCACCGGCAACTTCGACCTCTCGGTGGCTTCGGTGGCGGCGCTCGCCGCCGCCGTGCAGATCCTGACGGTGGATACGATCGGCTTCTGGCCGGCGCTCCTCCTCGCGCTCGCGGCGGCGGGCGCGGTGGGCTTGCTCAACGGCATCATGGTGCAGCTCGTCGGCATCAACGCCTTCATCGTCACGCTGGGAACGATGACGGCCGTCCGCGGGCTGGTCCTCATCGTCACCGGCGGGCAGTCGCTCATGGTGCGGACACCGGCGGCGCTCGATGCGATGACGACCTTCGAGAGCGGGCGCGCGGGGCCCTTGCCCTATCCCATCCTCTATATGGCAGCGTTCACCGCGCTCGTCTGGGCCGTGCTGCGCTTCACCACCCTCGGGCGGCGCGTCTACGCGGTCGGCGGCAATGCGGAGGCGGCGAGGCTGTGCGGGATCAGCGTGCCCGCCTATCGCATCGGGGCCTTCGTGCTCTCGGGGCTCGCCGCGGGCTTTGCCGGGGCGCTCTATGCCTCGCGCTTCGGGGCGATGAATCCCACGGCGCTTCAGGGTGAGGAGCTCACCGTCATCGCGGCGGCCATTCTCGGGGGCACATCGCTCTTCGGGGGCGCGGGCAGCGTCCTGAAGACCGTTGCCGGCGCCCTCGTGCTCTACACGCTGACCAACGGCTTCAACGTCCTCGACCTCGGCGCCAATTACCAGGGGCTGATCGAGGGGACGGTGCTGATCGGCGCCGCCGCCATCTACACCGTCGGCGGCCGCCGCGGAATCTCCTTCCCGCGCGCTCGCGCGCGGCTGCCCGGCCGGGGCTCGCCCCCGGAGAGCCCCGTTGATCCCGCGCGCAGCGCATGAGAGCGGCGAAGCCGCGCCCGACGGAATGGTCACTATAATCCTCGAGCGAATGACCGGAGGCCGTATGCCACAAGACTCGCTGCTGAGCCTCGAGGAGCGCCGCACGAAGTACTCCGTGCCGGCGCTCGAGAAGGCTCTCGATGTGCTCGAATACCTCTCCGAGCAGGCCGTGCCGCTCACGCAGGCGCAGCTCGCGCGGGCGCTGAACCGCCAGGCGGGGGAGATCTTCCGCATGCTCGCCTGCCTCGAGAGCCGCGGCTACCTGCGGCGCGAGCCGGTCACCGGCGGCTACTCGCTCACCCTGAAGCTCTTCGAGCTCTCGCGCACCCACTCCCCGTACGAGGTGCTGCTGAAGGCGGCGCAGCCGCTCATGCGCAGCCTCGCCGAGGACCTGCGCGAGTCCTGTCACCTGTGCGTGCTGCACCGCGACCGCGTGCTGGTCCTCGCCCAGGAGGAAAGCCCGAGGCCGTTCCGGCTGTCGGTGGAGGTGGGGTCGCTCCACTCGCCGCTGCACACGACCTCCGGGCGCGTGCTGCTCGCCAGCATGGAGGAAGCCGAGCGGGAGGAGGTCCTGGTGCGCGATCTCGAGTGGCGGCGCGAGAAGCCGGCGCTGCGCGCGGCCTTCGTGAAGCGCCTGGCGGCGATCCGCGCGCGCGGCTACGAGCGCTCGGAGGGCGAGCGCTTCGTCGGCGGCCTCGACATCGGCGTGCCCGTGGGGCCGCCGGAGTGCTCCATGAAGGCGGCGCTGACCATCGCGACGCTCAAGGAGAAGAGCGGGCCGAGCCTCGAGACCATGCTGCCGGCGCTGCAGGCCTGCGCCGGGGTCATCGCGGTCCACGCGGGCCTGAAGCGGGAGGAGGAGGCGCCGAGTGCCGACGCTGCGAATCGCAGTTCGTAAGTTCGATCCTTTCGAGAGCGCGATCCGGCTCCAGGTCGCCGACTTCGCGCGTGCGGCGGGAGAGGATGTCGGGGTCGAGCTCGAGCCGCTCGAGCTCAACGATCTGCACCGGCGCCTGATCGGGGGCCGCGGTCTCGCCGACGGCTCGCTCGACATCGCCTTCCTCTCGACCGACTGGCTGGCGCAGGCGCAGGCGGCGGGGCTCATCGACGATCTGACCCCCCACCTGGCGCGCGCGCCGCTGCCGCAGTTCCCGCAGGCGTGGAGTCCCTCGCTCCTCGGCCTGCAGTCCTTCGCCGGCGGCTTCTGGGGCTTGCCTTATCACGACGGCCCGGCGTGCCTCATCTACCGCAAGGATCTGCTCGCCGCGGCCGGCCTCGAGGTGCCGCGCACCTGGGAGGACTTCCACGCCGCCGCGCGCCGGCTGCACGCGCCGCAGCGCGGCTGCTACGGCACGGCGCTCGCGCTCTTTCCGGACGGGCACAACGGCTTCTATGACTTCTGCATCCAGGTCTGGAGCCGGGGCGGGGAGCCCTTCGGCGAGGGCGCCCGCCCGCAGCTTTGCACGAGCGCGGCGGCGGCGGCGCTCGAGTTCCTGCGCCGGCTCGCCGGCGATGCCGCGGCGATCGCCCCCGGCGCGCGCGATCTCGACAGCGTCAAGGCGGGGCTCCTCTTCTGCGAGGGCAAGGTGGCGCTGATGGCCAACTGGTTCGGCTTCGCCGCCCTCGGGGAGCGTTGGGAGGAGAGCCGTGTCAAGGGACGGATCGGGGTGGCGCCGCTGCCGCGCGGTCCCGGTCCCGCCGCGGGCGCGGGCGGCGCCGCGCGCAGCGTGTCCCTCAACGTCTTCTGGGTGCTCGCGCTGGCCTCGGGCTCGCGGCGGAAGGACCTCGCCTGGTCCTTCATGCGCCACGCCGCCACCGCCCCGATGGACAAGCTGACGACGCTCGAGGGCGCCATCGGCGTGCGCCGCTCCACCTGGACGGACCCCGAGATCAACCGGCTCATTCCCTTCTTCCACGAGCTCGAGACGCTGCACGCCCATGCGCGCGAGCTGCCGCTGCATCCGCGGCTCGCCGACATCTCGCACGCGATCGACGACCTCCTGGCGAAGGCGACCGGCACCGAGCTGCCGGTGCCGGGCCTGTTGCGGGAGGCGCAGGAGCGGATCGAGAGGATCGTCCGTTGACCGCCGCATCCGCCTCACCGCCGCTTCGGCAGCATCATCCGCCGCCTTCCGAGCCGCGGCCCATCGTCCTCATCGGCGCCGGCGGCATCGCCAACGATGCGCACCTGCCGGCCTACGCCAAGGCGGGCTTCCCGGTGGCGGGAGTGCTCGATGTCGATCCCGCCAAGGCGCGCGCGACGGCCGAGCGGTGGCGCATCGGGCGCGTGTTCCGGTCGCTCGGGGAAGCCGCGACGGCCGTGCCCGGCTGCGTGTTCGATGTCGCGGCGCCGCCTGTGGCGCACGAGGCCATTCTCGCCGCCCTGCCGCAAGGCGCCGCCGTCCTCATCCAGAAGCCGCTCGGGCTCGATCTCGCGCAGGCCACGGCCATCCGCGCGGTCTGCCGGGCGCGGGGCCTGCGGGCCGCCGTCAACTTCCAATTGCGGTTCTCCCCGATGATGCTCGCCGTCGCCGATGCGCTCGAGCGCGGACTGCTCGGCCGGCTGCTCGACATCGAGGTGCACCTGAGCCTGCGCACGCCGTGGGAGCTCTTCCCGCACCTGAAGGCGAACCCCCGGGTCGAGGTCGTCTCGCATTCCATTCACTACCTCGACACCATCCGTGCGCTCGCGGGCGAGCCGCGGCGGGTGCTCGCGCGCACGTATCACTTCCCGGGCAGCGAGCTCGCGGACACGCGCACCTCGGCGATCCTCGACTACGGCGAGGAGCTGCGGGTGACGCTCTCGATCAACCATCACAACGATTTCGGCCGCCGGTTCCAGGACGCCTCCTTCCGCGTCGAGGGCGATCGCGGCGCGGCCCTGGTGAAGCTGGGACTGCTGCTGGATTATCCGCGCGGCGAGCCCGACGAGTTGTGGATCGCCCCGCGCGGCGGCCCGTGGGCCCCCGTCGCGCTCGAAGGAAAATGGTTCCCGGATGCCTTCATCGGCACCATGTCCAACCTGCAGCGTTACGCGGCCGGTGAGGACGAGGTGCTGAGGACGTCCGTGGAGGATGCCTGGCACACGATGGCCCTGGTGGAAAGCTGTTACAAAAAATGACTACCCCGACTTTGCAAGGCAAGACCGCGCTGGTCACCGCGGCGGCGCAGGGAATCGGACGCTCGAGCGCTCTGGCGCTGGCCGCGGCGGGTGCCCGCGTCCTCGCCACGGATATCGACGAAGGGAAGCTCGCGACGCTCAGAGGTGAGGCTGGAATAGACGTCTGCCGTATGGATGTACGGGATGCATCCAGCGTGGCATCCGCCGTCATGGCCGCAGGCAGCATTGACATCCTCTTCAACTGCGCGGGGGTCGTGCATCACGGCACGGTGCTCGAGTGCACGGACGAGGAGCTGGACTTCGCTTACGACCTCAACGTCAAGGCGATGGTGCGGACCATCCGGGCGGTCCTTCCGGGCATGCTGGCAGGAGGCGGCGGCTCCATCATCAACATGGCTTCGGTGGCGAGCAGCGTCAAAGGGGTCCCCGTGCGCTGCGCATACGGCACCACGAAGGCCGCGGTGATCGGCTTGACCAAGTCCGTGGCCGCGGATTTCGTGGGGCGGGGCATCCGCTGCAACGCCATCTGCCCGGGGACGGTGGAGACCCCCTCGCTCGAGGGACGCCTGAAGTCCCAGGGAGACTATGAGAAGACGCGCGCGGCCTTCATCGCGCGCCAGCCGATCGGGCGCATCGGGCGGCCCGAGGAGATCGCGGACCTGGTGGTGTACCTGGCCTCGGCGGCCTATACGACCGGGCAGATCCACGTCATCGACGGCGGCTGGTGCATATAGTCCACGGCGCCTGCCGGTGCCACCGGGGCAGCTCGTCGATCACTTGCCCGGAGCGGGAGCGTCATTCTCGCGGCTCGCCCGCCAGGCGTCGTAGCAGCGGGGGTGGAAGTGCAGCATGAGCATCTCGCTCCCGAGCCGCGCCTCGATCTCGTACTCGATCTCCTCGGTGCCGACGGTGACGCGGCAGAAGTCGCAAGGTACGCCGCATCCCTTGCCGCCCCACATGCGCCCTGGAATGGCGCCGCGCAAGGCAGCCACCGTCAGCCTCCCGGCCCGTTGTTCCGTCACGGGCGCATCGCGCCCGACCGGTTGCGACCCATTCACGATGATGTCCTGCCTATTCCATGAGGTTCAGGCGTACGACACGGATCATTAGCTCCCGCCCCCTCAATATACCACATCTTGGCCATCAGCTGCGGACCCCGCGACTTAATCACAGGCCCGATCCACCGTGTTGCAGCCCGAATACTCTTTGCCTCACTGACGGCTTTCCGCTATGGTTCGCCGACCGGTGGCGCCCGAGAGAAGGCTACCCGGTACTCATTACTAGAATCTTTCTGTCGGGGCCTTTGAGTCGCACGGAAATCCGGACGCAGCTTGCGGGAGATTCCGTGGTGCAAAGCGGACTGCCGGCGAAGCGGCGACTGGATTCGCCGCCACCGCCTGGTGGAGCACACCGACCGGTGCCTGGGGCACCGGGGTTCGGCCCTGGCCGGCATCGACCGGCGCTCGCTCATGACCTCTTCGAGGCTGCCGCCCCGCGCGCGCGGCCCGGTCACCCCATTGGAGAATGAGAATGCAGTCGCAAGAGCAGGGACCCGAGCGCAAGCGCCGCAAGACGAACGGCGCGGCACGGGCCGAAGCCGATGCCCTGGACCTGCGCGAGGTCCTGCGCGCCCTGCAGTCGGTGCGCGACGGCGAGTTCTCCGTGCGGCTGCCCGGAGACAAGGCCGGTCTCGCCGGCAAGATCGCCGACACCTTCAATGAGATCGTGAGCTCGAGCGAGCGCCTGGCGCGCGAGCTCGAGCGCGCCGGACGCATCGTCGGCAAGGAGGGCCGCACGCGCCACCGCGTGGGCCTCGACCGCCGCTCGGGCTCCTGGGGGGCGATGGAAGGCTCCGTCAACACCCTGATCGACGATCTGCTGTGGCCGACCGCGGAGGTGACCGGGGCGATCGCGGCGGTCGCCAAGGGCGACCTGTCGCAGACCATGAGCCTCGAGGTCGACGGGCGGCCGCTGCAGGGCGAGTTCCTGCGCTCGGCCAGCATCGTGAACGCGATGATCGAGCAGATGAGCGCCTTCACCTCGGAGGTGACGCGCGTCGCGCGCGAGGTGGGCACCGAGGGCAAGCTCGGCGGCCAGGCGGCGGTGGCCGGCGTGTCCGGCACCTGGAAGGACCTGACCGACAGCGTCAACTCCATGGCGAGCAACCTCACCGGCCAGGTGCGCAACATCTCCGAGGTGACCATCGCGGTGGCGAGCGGGGACCTGTCACGCAAGATCACGGTGGACGTGCGCGGGGAGATCCTGCAGCTGAAGGAAGCCATCAACACCCTGGTGGACCAGCTGCGCTCGTTCGCCTCCGAGGTGACGCGCGTGGCGCGCGAGGTCGGCTCCGAGGGCAAGCTGGGCGGCCAGGCCGCCGTGGCCGGCGTGTCCGGCACCTGGAAGGACCTGACCGACAGCGTCAACTCCATGGCGAGCAACCTGACCGGCCAGGTGCGCAACATCTCCGAGGTGACCATCGCCGTGGCGAGCGGCGACCTGTCGCGCAAGATCACGGTGGACGTGCGCGGGGAGATCCTGCAGCTGAAGGAGGCCATCAACACCATGGTGGACCAGCTGCGCTCGTTCGCCTCCGAGGTGACCCGCGTGGCGCGCGAGGTCGGCTCCGAAGGCAAGCTCGGTGGCCAGGCGATCGTGCCGGGCGTCGCCGGCACCTGGAAGGACCTCACCGACAGCGTCAACTCCATGGCCCGCAACCTCACCGGCCAGGTGCGCAACATCGCCGAAGTCGCCACCGCCATCGCGCGCGGCGACCTCTCGCGCAAGATCACGGCGGACGTCAAGGGCGAGATCCTCGAGCTCAAGAACACCGTCAACACGATGGTGGACCAGCTGAACAGCTTCGCCGCCGAGGTGACCCGCGTGGCGCGCGAGGTCGGCACCGAGGGCAAGCTCGGGGGCCAGGCGGAGGTGAAGGACGTGAGCGGCGTCTGGAAGGACCTCACCGACAACGTCAACTTCATGGCGAGCAACCTCACCGGCCAGGTGCGCAACATCGCCGAAGTCGCGACCGCCATCGCCCGCGGCGACATGTCGCGCAAGATCACGGTGGACGTGCGCGGGGAGATCCTGCAGCTGAAGGAGACCATCAACACGATGGTGGACCAGCTGCGCTCGTTCGCCTCCGAGGTGACGCGCGTGGCGCGCGAGGTCGGCTCCGAGGGCAAGCTGGGCGGCCAGGCGGTCGTGCCGGGCGTCGCCGGCACCTGGAAGGACCTCACCGACAACGTCAATTCCATGGCCGGCAACCTCACCGGCCAGGTGCGCAACATCGCGGAAGTGACCACGGCCGTGGCGCGCGGGGACCTCTCGCGCAAGATCACGGTGGACGTGCAGGGCGAGATCCTCGAGCTCAAGAACACCATCAACACCATGGTGGATCAGCTGAACAGCTTCGCCGCCGAGGTGACCCGCCTCGCGCGCGAGGTCGGCACCGAGGGCAAGTTGGGCGGCCAGGCCGAGGTGCCGGAGGTCGCGGGCACCTGGAAGGACCTCACCGACAACGTCAACGTGATGGCGAACAACCTCACGAACCAGGTCCGCGGCATCGTCAAGGTGGTGACCGCGGTCGCGAACGGCGACTTGAGGCAAAGGCTCACCGTCGAGTCGAAGGGTGAGGTCGCGGCGCTCGCCGATACGATCAACAGCATGACCGATACGCTCGCGATCTTCGCCGACCAGGTGACGAGCGTCGCGCGCGAGGTGGGTGTGGAAGGGCGCCTCGGCGGCCAGGCGCACGTGCCGGGCGCCGCCGGCACCTGGAAGGACCTGACGGCCAACGTCAACCTGCTGGCCGCCAACCTCACCACCCAGGTGCGCGCGATCGCCGAGGTGGCGACCGCCGTGACCCAGGGCGACCTCACCCGCTCGATCCAGGTCGAGGCGCGCGGCGAGGTGTCGGAGCTCAAGGACAACATCAACGCCATGATCGGCAACCTGCGCGCCACGACCGAGCGCAACACCGAGCAGGACTGGCTGAAGACCAACATCGCGAAGTTCAGCCGCATGCTGCAGCGCCAGCGCGACCTGGTGACCGTGGGGCGGCTGCTGCTCTCCGAGCTCGCCCCGCTCGTCAACGTCCAGCAGGGCGTCATGTACGTCATGGAGGGGATGGACGGCTCCTCGTGCCTGAAGGAGCTGGCGAGCTACGCCGACGGCGCGCACGAGATGCGCGATCCGCGCTTCTTCGCGATCGGCGAGGGGCTGGTCGGCCAGGCCGCCGCCGACCGCCGGCGCCTGCTCATCACCGACCTCGACACCCGCTCGATCGACGTGCGCGGCGGCCTCATCTCGGCCTGCCCGCGCAGCGTCATCGTGCTGCCGGTGCTGTTCGAGGGCGAGGTGAGGGCGGTGCTCGAGCTCGCCTCCCTGTACGATTTCACGCCCTCGCAGCTCGCCTTCCTCGAGCAGCTCACCGACAGCATCGGCGTGGTGCTCAACACCATCGAGGCGACCATGCGCACGGAGGAGCTGCTGAAGCAGTCGCAGCAGCTCGCCGGGGAGCTGCAGACCCAGCAGAGCGAGCTGCAGCAGACCAACGAGGAGCTCGCCACCAAGGCGCGGCTGCTCGCCGAGCAGAACGTCGAGGTGGAGCGCAAGAACACCGAGATCGAGCTCGCCCGCAAGGCGCTCGAGGAGAAGGCGGCGGAGCTGGCGCTGACCTCGCGCTACAAGTCGGAATTCCTCGCCAACATGTCGCACGAGCTGCGCACGCCGCTCAACAGCATCCTCATCCTCGGCCAGCAGCTGTCGCAGAACAGCGAGGGCAACCTCTCGCACCGGCAGGTCGAGTACGCCCGCACCATCCACTCCGCGGGCACGGACCTGCTCAACCTCATCACCGACATCCTGGACCTCTC
>DAHUXV010000185.1 GCA_027306985.1 Gammaproteobacteria bacterium
CGCGTCACCTTGTCGATCTCGTCGATGAAGACGATGCCGTTCTGCTCCGCGTTGGCGAGCGCTTTGATCTTGAGCTCATCCTCGTTGATGAGCTTCGCGGCCTCCTCGTCGACCAGGAGCTTGCGCGCCTCGCTCACTTTCACCTTGCGGCTGCGGGTGCGGTTGCCGCCGAGGTTCTGGAACATGGACTGCAGCTGCTGCTGCATCTCCTCCATTCCCGGGGGCGCCATGATCTCGACCCCCATGGGGAGCGAGCGCACCTCGATCTCGACCTCGCGCTCGTCGAGCTCGCCGGCGCGCAGCATGCGGCGAAACTTCTCGCGCGTCTCCGCATCGCGGGGCTGGGCGGGCTCGTCGGTGGAGAAGCCCAGCATGCGCGGCTTCGGCAGGAGCGCATCGAGCACGCGCTCTTCCGCCGCCTCGGCGGCACGCTCGCCGACCTTCTGCATCTCCTGCTCGCGCGTCATCTTCACCGCGACGTCGGCCAGCTCCTTGACGATCGAATCGACGTCGCGGCCGACATAGCCGACCTCGGTGAACTTGGTCGCCTCGACCTTGACGAACGGAGCGTTGGCGAGCCGCGCCAGGCGGCGCGCGATCTCCGTCTTGCCGACGCCGGTGGGCCCGATCATGAGGATGTTCTTCGGCGTGATCTCCTGGCGCAGCGGCTCCGGCACCTGCATGCGCCGCCACCTGTTGCGCAGCGCGATGGCGACGGCGCGCTTGGCGGCGTCCTGGCCGATGATGTGCTTGTCGAGCTCCTGGACGATCTCTCTGGGGGTCAGC
This sequence comes from Gammaproteobacteria bacterium, assembly GCA_027306985.1. Lineage (GTDB taxonomy): Bacteria > Pseudomonadota > Gammaproteobacteria > Steroidobacterales > Steroidobacteraceae > 13-2-20CM-66-19. The sequence continues at coordinate 787 of DAHUXV010000185.1, forward strand.
GATGACATGATGTTACGAACCGAGCTCCTCGACGGTGAGATTGCGGTTGGTGTAGATGCAGATGTCGGCGGCGATGTTGAGGGAGCGCTCCGCGATGCTGCGCGCATCGAGCTGGGTCGTCTCGAGCATCGCCCGCGCGGCGGCGAGCGCGAACTGCCCGCCGGAGCCGATCGCGGCCGCGTCGATATCCGGCTCGATGACATCGCCGTTGCCGGAGATGACGAGCAGCTTGCCCGGGTCGCCGACGAGCAGCAGCGCCTCGAGCCGCCGCAGGTAACGGTCCGAGCGCCAGTCCTTGGCGAGCTCGATCGCGGCGCGCGTGAGATTGCCGTACTTCTCCAGCTTGCCCTCGAAGCGCTCGAAGAGCGTGAACGCGTCCGCCGTGCCGCCGGCGAAGCCGGCGATCACCTTGTCGTTGTAGAGCTTGCGCACCTTGCGCGCGTTGCCCTTCATGACGGTGTTGCCGAGCGTCACCTGGCCGTCGCCGGCCAGCGCCACGGCGCCGTTGCGCCGCACGCCGAGAATGGTCGTGCCGTGTGGATCGAATCGCTGCGAATCGGTCATCAAATCCTCGCCAGACTGACGCTATTTCGACGGCGTCCTGGTCCGCCGCGCGCGTGGATGGGTGGCGTCGTAGATGCGGGCCAGGTGCTGGAAGTCAAGGTGGGTGTAGATCTGGGTCGTGGCGATATCGGCGTGACCCAGCAGCTCCTGCACGCCGCGCAGCTCGGCGCCGGACTCGAGCAGGTGCGAGGCGAAGGAGTGGCGGAAGAGGTGGGGATAGACGTGGGCGGCCACGCCCTGGCGGCGCGCCCAGTAGGCGACCCGCAGCTCGACCGCCCGCCGGCCGAGGCGCCGCCCGGAGCGGCCGACGAACAGCGCCTGCTCGCCGGTCGGCGCGAGGCCCGCTCGCTCCGCGAGCCACTGCTCGAGCGCGCGGATCGCCATGCGGCCCACGGGCACCAGACGCGCCTTGCGCCCCTTGCCGAGCACGTGGACCATGCGATCGCGCAGATCGAGCCGAGCGAGGTCGAGCCCGACGATCTCCGCCAGCCGCAGCCCGGAGGAGTAGAGCAGCTCCATGATGGCCCGGTCGCGGGCGGCCAACGGCTCCCCCGCCGGAATCTCGAGCAGGCGCGCCATCTGGTCGGCATCCAAGGTTTGCGGCAGCCGCCGCGCCGCCTTGGGCGCCCGCACGTCCTGGCCCGGATTGCCGCGAATCCGCGCCACATCGCTGTGCCCGCGCTGCTCGTCCGCGCAGGCTCCGGCGCCATCCGGGGCCTGCGCCCTGGTGCGCAGCGCATGCCCCTCGCGCTGCAGGAATTCGTAGAAGCTGCGCACCGCCGACAGCCGCCGTTGGATGCTGCGCGGCCCGAGACCGCCGGCATGCGACCGTGCGGCAAAGGCGCGCAGGTGCCCGCTGTCGAGCGCCGTCCAGCTCTCAAGTCCGGTACGCCCGCAATACGACACCAGCGCCTGCAGGTCGCGCGTATAGGCGGCCACGGTGTGCGGCGAGCAGCGTCTCTCTTCCGCGAGATAGCGGCGGAAGCGCTCGATCCAGGCGATCGCGGCCGGGGTCATGCGGCCTGCGCGCCCTCCCGAGCGAGCGTGGCGGTGCTCGAGCGGCCGCCCGCGGGCGTCACGCGTCCGGGCCCGCGCCCAGGGAGTCGGCGATGAGATCCGCCATCCGCGCCAGGAACTCGGTGCTCATGCCGGGGTGGAAGCGGTCGCGGTCGGCGCTGCCGAGCGCGAGTACGCCGAGCGGGCGGGCCGTGCCGGAGGGACCTGTGCTCTCGGCGGATTGCACGAGCGGCACCAGCGCCACGGAGCCGATGTCGTTGGAGTCCTGTCCGAAAAGGAACTCGCGCTGCGAATCGCGCACCTGACCGCATCGCGGCTTGCTGCTGGCGAACAGCGTCTCGAATGACTTCAGCCCGGCATCGTCGCGCGCGACGGTGCGGACGAAGCGTTGGGGAGTGAGGTCGGGATACTGGCCGATCAACACGAGCACGCCGTGGAAGGCATCGAAGTCCTCCCGCAGGCTGGCCTCGATCCGCCCGACGGCTTCCGCGCGCGAGCCCGCGCGCAACAGCCGGCGCGTGAAGCGATGCAGCTTGTCGGCGATCGCATCGTTGGCGCGCGCCACGCTCACCAGCTCGGCGAGCTTGCCCTCGAGCGCGGTGTGTCTCTCGCGCAGCACCTCGATCTGCCGCTCCACCAGGGAGATCGTGGAGCCGCCGCGCGCGTGCGGCACGCGCAGCCGCGTCAGCAGCCCCTGGTGGCGCTCGAAGAAATCGGGATTGTGCTGCAGATACGTCGCGATCGCGTCTTCCTCGTTTTCCTTGGTGGCCAACCCTCGGGCTTCTCGTGTCGTCATGCTCGTTGAACCTCTACCTGGCCCGTGAAGGATATCTCCGCGGGTCCCGTCAGCCAGATGTGCTGTCCCGGACCATTCCAGTTTACGCGCAACTCGCCGCCGCGCACGCTGACGTGCACGTCCTCGTCGAGCTGTCCCCATCGCCGGCCCACGGCCACCGCGGCGCAGGCTCCCGTGCCGCAGGCCAAGGTCTCGCCGGCGCCGCGCTCATACACCCGCAGGCGGATGTGCGCGCGGTCGATGACCTGCATGAACCCGGCGTTCACGCGCCTGGGGAAGCGCGGATGGCGCTCGATCGCGGGACCCAAGCGCTCCACGGGGGCGGCATCGACCGACTGCACGGCCAGAACGGCGTGGGGATTGCCGATCGAGACCGCGCCGATCGCGATGCTGCCGCCCGGCACTTCGAGCGGGTAGCGCTCCGCCTCCGCCGGCGCGTCGAAGGGCAGCGAGCGCGGATCGAAGCGCACCGGCCCCATGTCCACGGACACGAGGCCGCTCTCCAGGGTGCGGGCCCGGATCAATCCCGCGGGACTGTCCATCGTGA
>DAHUXV010000198.1 GCA_027306985.1 Gammaproteobacteria bacterium
GGCGCCCGAGCACTGGGTGGACCGGCTCGTCGCGCTCGGGCGGCGCACCCCGCCCGCGTTCCGTGAAGCCGACTTCCCGTGGCCCGAGCCGGCGCCGCGCTGCGCGCCGCGGCTCGAGATCGCGCCCGCCGAGCGCGCGGAATGCCAGGCATGGCTCGCGGCAAGAGGATGGCTCGGGCGGCCGCTCGTGCTGGTGCAACCCGGCAACCAGAGAACGATGAAAGGCGGATCCCGCCCCCGCGCATCGCCGGATGACCACAAAGCGTGGCCCGTGGATCGCTGGGCCGCGCTGTTGCCGCGCCTGCAGCAGCGGCTGCCTGAGGCCGTCATCCTGCTGGTCGGGGCACCGCAGGAGGCGGCCTTCCTGCAATCGATCCGCGCCGAGACGAAGCTGTCGTCGATCGGCATCGCGGTGTTGCCGCTCAGGCGACTGTTCGCGGTTTGCTCGTTCTCGCATAGCATGATTTCCGTGGACACGGGTCCCGCGCACGCCGCAGCGGCGGTTGGCTTGCCGCTGGTCGTTCTCTTCGGCGCCTACCCCTCGCGGGTTTGGCAGCCGCGCAGCGCGTGCGGGTCGCCGGTGATCGGCGTTGGGGGGCCGCCGGTGGCGAGTCGGTTGGACCTGATTCCGGAATCCGTGGTATTCGAGACCTGGTGCGAATTACTCGAACGCCTGCGATCGGACCCGATCCCGCCGCATCAGGCGACACATTGAGCGCGAGGAGAGAGCGTTGGCTTCCCTTAGAGTCGAGACGGTGATGGCGCTGCGGCGCGTGGCGGCGAAGGTCCTGGGGGAGTACAGGCCGCCGCGCCTACAGCACACCCGGGAACTCCTGGCCGAGCTTGAAAGCGCGCTCGAGCGCCAGTCCGTGACCGGCGAGTGGGCAGGGCTCGCAGCCGACATCTCTCGCGCCATCGGGAAGGGCGGTGCCGACAGCTTTCTGCGCCTGCCGCCGGTCATGAAGACCATCCATCCGCGCATCCGCTCGCGCTCCCGAGACTACCTGCGCTACCTTTTCGCATCGAATCGGTTCTCGGCGGAGCTGCAAACGGCGCTGACGGAATCGCCGATGGGCCGGCCGCTCGTCAACCCGTACTATCCTCTGAGCAGTCCCCTGCTCGTGCAGCACGGCTATCATATGCTGCGACTGTTGGAAGCGACCGATCTCGACCTCTCGGCCCTGCGACTGGTCGTGGATTTCGGCGCAGGCTACGGCGGCTTCTTTCGACTGCTGCGCAATGTCGGCTACCGGGAGCGCTATCTCATCTGGGATCTGCCGGTCATGTGTGCTCTGCAACGCTTTTATCTGCGGAACGTATTTCCAACCGGGCCGGGCGGTCAGCCGCCGGGAAACCTGGAGTGGCAGGTCTCGGGCGATGCGGCCGCGGCCGCGACAGTGTCGCGGCATTGCGCCGAGCATCAGCCGTCGCTTTTCATCGCCACGTGGTCGCTCAGCGAGACGCCGCTCGCCGTGCGCGAGCGGATCGCGCCCACGCTGGCCGGCTTCACCCACGTCCTCTGTGCCTACCAGCGCAGCTTCGGCGAACACGATAACGTGACGTACTTCAAGTCGCTGGAGCAATCCCTGCCGGCATTCGACTGGCAACACACGGAGTGCCCGATATACCGAGGCAACTTCTATCTCATCGGTAAACGGGCCGCCTCGATGAGCCCCGCCTCCCTCTAGCCGCCGGCGAGCAGCCGCTCGAAATCGCCGGCGATGGTCTCAAGCGAAAATCGGCCGATCGCCCATTCGCGCCCGGCTGCGCCCAGCTTCTGGCGCCGGTCGGGGTCGCGGATCAGCGCCAGTATTGCGCCCGCCAATGCGTCCGCATCACCGGCCGCAACTCCGATGCCCGTGCCGTCCGCAACGAAAGTCTCCGGCAGCCCGCCGGCGAGGCTCGAGACCACCGGCACGCCGGCCGCCTGTGCCTCGACCGAGACGCGCCCGAAGGGCTCCGGGTAGAGCGATGGCACGGCGAGCACGTCGAGCCCCGGATAGACGGCGGCCAGGTCGGATTCCCAATCCAGGAATCGGTGCCGGTCCGCATACGGCGAGCGGGCGATCCTGGCGCGCAGGGCCGTCGAGTCCTCTCCGTCGCCCACCCACAGAACGCGGGCGGACGCCTCGGCCGCGAGAAACCGCTCCGCGCTATCGAGCAGCGTGAAGATCCCCTTCGCCTCGATGATCCTGCCGACATAACCGACGACCGTGTCCGAGTCGCTGAAGCCGAGCCGCGACCGCGCGCTCTTCCTCCACGCCGCCTCCGGTCGAAAACGCCCGGTGTCGATCGGGTTGTAGAGAACGGCGGCGCGCTCCACGTCCATTCCCTGGCGCCGATAGTCGTCGCGATGAAACCGCGACACCAGGATGAACCGGTCGGTGCGCCGCGACAGGAGCTCGCGGGTGCGCTCCTTGGACGGAGCATCGTGCCAGTGGCGAAAGAGCGCCACCCGCGCGCCCGTGAGCCTGCGCGCGGCGAGGAGCATCCGATAGAAGCGCGGATCGTTCGAGATCATCCAGTCCGGCCGCTGCCGCAGCACCGTGCGCAGCAGGGCGGCGGTGATGCGGATCCCGCGGCTGCTGCCGGGGCGCACTGTCACCGCCGGCACCCGCGCCTCGTGCAACAGGACCGCCACCGGGCTGCCGGCGATCACGAGGCAGCGCACATCGTGTCCCCGCCGTGACATCGCGGTCGCCAGAGCGACGAGATGCTGCTCGGTGCCATAACCGCGCGTGCTGGATTCGGCGAAGAGCAGCCTCATCGCGGGGTTATACCCGATAATGCGGCGATGAGCCTCGTCCTCTTCTTCGATCCCGTATGCCGCCAGCCGTACGACACGCAGACGCTGCGCAGCCAGGCGATGGGCGGCACGGAAGCGACGGTGGTGCGGGTCGCCGATGCGCTGGAGGCGCTCGTCGTGCAGCACAACCGCACGAGTGCGAGCGGCCGCTATCTGCCGCCGCGTCCGGATCCCGCGATCGGGCACGTCATCGTCAACCGCGACTCGCGCGCGCTGCGAACGGTGCGGGAGCTCTATCCCAACGCGCGCATCCATCTCTGGCTGCATGACCGGGTGAGGCCGCGCTCGAAGCGGGCCAGGAGAATCGCCGGGGACGCGGACGTGCTGCGCGAGCTCGGCGTGAACGTGATTTGCGTTTCGGACACGCAGCGCCGCGACGTCGAGGCGGCATTGCGTTGGATGGGCGTGAGCGAGCGCGTCTGCGCCTGCACGATCTACAACCCCGTGGATGATGACCTGCGGCCGGACGGCTCGCCGATAGACGAGCGCAAGCTCGTGTTCCTGTCCTCACCCAACAAGGGATTGAAATTCACGCTGGACGCGTTTCGCGCCGTGCGAAGAGCGATGCCCGACATGCGCCTCGTGGTCGGCAATCCCGGCTACAAGGCGGCCGATGCCGCGCGGCTCGAGGGCGTCGAGTATCTCGGTCCGCAGCCGCAGCCGCGCATTCACGAGGAAGTCCGCACGGCGCTGTGCACGTTCTTCCCGAACTTCGTCATTCCCGAGACGTTCGGTCTGGTGCTCGCGGAGTCGAAGGCGCTCGGCACGCCGGTGCTCACGCACGACTGCGGCGCCGCGCTCGAGGTGCTGCAGGATCCGGAGCAGGTGCTGCCTGTGAGCGCTAACACGCGGCTCTACGAGTGGCTGTTGGGCGGGATGTCGACCCGCTGGCGCCGCGGACCTGCCCGCATCGCCGCGGGGCTCGGGCTCTTCGATGCGTACGTCGAGCGCATTCGTGCCTGGCGGGCCGGAGCCCGGCCGGTGACCGGGCCCGACCCGCGTTTTCGTCTCTCGGCGGTCGCACGATGCTGGCATGATGTGCTCAGAGGATGACTTCCACGTACCATCGCGCCATGGCGGCGCAACCGCTGCACCCTTTCGTCTTCAAGCTCGGCCGTATCGGAGATATGGTCATGCTGACGGCCGCGCTGCGCCTGCTGCATGAGCGGTACGGGAAGCCGTGTTACGTCGTGGGAGCGGATGCGTGGGTGCCCGACGTCTACCGCGGCCTGGCCGAGGTCGCGCAGTGCTGGCCGCTGCCGCGCAAGGCGCCCACTTTTCTCGGGCTCGCCTGGCCGGCCATTCTGCGCGCGTTGCGCGAGAGCGCCCCGGGGCCGGTCTACGTCTTCGAGCATCATCAGGGACAGTTGCGCAGAATCCGCCGTCTGCTGCGCCTGGGCGGAGTCGAT
>DAHUXV010000203.1 GCA_027306985.1 Gammaproteobacteria bacterium
GCGGCTGCCGCGCACGATACGCTCTGATCGGACGTCGGGCTCAGCCGCTGGTGCGCATGGACGCCGTATGCGCGTCGCTGCTCTGGATGAAGTCCCAGTGCGACGGCATGGCCTCGACACATTCCTTCACCGACGAGCGCAGCTCCTCGAGCCGGCACTCGATCCTGCGCGAATCGATTGCATCGACCAGGGGGTCATACCGGCGGGGGATGACGTTCTGACCGACCATGACGGACAGCCAGCTGAGCACGGGAAAGAGCTCCGGGTCCTCGCGCAGGATCCGGCCGTGGCTGCGAAAGAGCTCGATCTTCTCCCGCAGGCTGTCGGTCAGCGGGGTCTCGCGGCAGCGCTGCCAGAAGCGACCTGCGCGCGCCGTCTGGCTGTAGTGCAACAGCAGGAAATCGCGCACTGCGGCGAATTCCGACTCGAGCGTCCGGTTGTAGCGGTCGATGTCGGCGGCGGCGAAGTCACGGTCGGGGAAGAACTTGAGCAGCATGGCGATGCCGCGCTGAATCAGGTGGATCGATGTGGCCTCGAGCGGCTCGAGGAACCCCGCGGCGAGCCCCAGCGCCACGACATTTCTCTTCCAGGCGAGGTTGCGCCGCCCCGGCCGGAAGGTCAGGCCCACCGGCTCGCTCAGGGCGCGGCCGTCGAGACTGCCCAGCAGCAGGGCCTTCGCGGCGTCGTCGCCGCCGAATTCGCCGCTGTAGACGTATCCGTTTCCGTCCCGGTGCTGGAGGGGAATCTGCCATTGCCAGCCCGCATCGCGGGCCGTCACGAGGGTGTATGGATTGGGCGGCGCTGAGCGCTCGCTGTGCACGATCATGGCCCGGTCGCAGGGCAGCCAATGGCTCCAGTCCCGATACCCCGCGTGGAGCGCTCCCTCGATGAGCACGCCCTGAAAGCCGCTGCAGTCGATGAAGAGATCCGCGCCGACGCTCTCGCCGGACTCGAGGATCACCGAGTCGATGAATCCATCCGCGCCGCGCACCGACACGTCGCGGACGTGACCTTCGGTGCGCAGGACGCCGTGCGCTTCGGCGTAGCGGCGCAGATATTGTGCGAACCGCCCCGCATCGAAGTGCAGGGCGTAGGTGATCTTGTTGAGCGGCGTATTGGGTGCGTGCACAGGACGCGCGAATCGTCCCCGCAGCGCCGCAATCGACTGGATCGAGTATTCCTCCAGCCGCTGCGCCTTGCCTTCCAGGAGCATCTTCAGCCAGTAAGCCTGGAAGGGGATGTTGCCGATCCCCGGGCCGGCGGGACCGAACGGATGGAAGTAGAAGTGGCCGGCCCGGGTCCAATCCCGATACCCGATACCGAGCTTGTAGGTCGCCTTGATGTCGCGGACGAGATCAGCCTCGTCGATGCCGAGCTGACGGATGAAGTCCATGATCGGCGGAAGGGTCGCCTCTCCCACGCCGATCGGCTCGATCCGGGCGGACTCGATGAGCCGCAGCCGTACGTCCATCCCCGCCAGCGACTTCGACAGAGCGGCCGCGGCCATCCAGCCGGCCGTGCCGCCGCCGACGATCGCCACGCTTCGGATCCGCCTGTCGCTCATGGACTTGCCTCGGGCGCCACAATAACGTAATACTCGTGGGGCCGCACGCGCTCGCGGGCCGTGACGGATACCCAGTTACCAGATGGTCGAAGCGCCTCGGCGTGCGGACGTACGCTCGTGAGCGCTTCCGGGGGTTCCGCACGCATGCACTCAACAGCTCATCCGGCCGCCGGTCTGCCATTCCGGGCCGCCGCGACCCTTGCGCCGCTCGTACCCCCGCCGTTCAGGCGTTAGGACGATCGATGTACGAGCTCTTCATGTTCACCGATCGGCGAAGCGCCCCCGCATTCTGGCTGGGAAGCCTGTTCGTGGTCGTCGGGGTGCTGCTGCACCTGCCGATGTTCCTGATGGCGCGGTCGATGCATTACCGGCTTGCCGGCATGCCGATGGGAGCCGGCATGCTCTGGGGAATGGCGTTCATCGTCGGCGGCGCCGCTGCCGCCGCCTACGGACTGCAGCCTAAGAAGGCCAGCATCGGCGCCGCTGCGGCGCACGAGCGGATCGCCGCACCCGAGGATGCGCCGCTCACGCCGTGGCACTGGGCCGCCGGGGCCGCGCTGGCGGTGGCACTCATCGTCGATATCATGAAGGTCAGCAGCCTCGGCTTCGTGATCCCGGGCATGCGGGTCGAGTATGGGATCAGCGCCGCGGAAGTCGCGCTGCTGCCGCTCTCGGCGCTCACCGGCGCGACGCTCGGGTCCTTCGTCTGGGGCGCGCTCGCCGACCTCTACGGCCGCCGCGCCACCATCCTGCTCGCCGCGGTCATGTTCATCGGCACCTCGATTTGCGGGGCCATGCCCTCGTTCCGGTGGAACCTGTTCATGTGTTTCCTCATGGGCGCTTCCGCGGGCGGGTTGCTGCCGGTCGCGTATGCGCTGCTCGCGGAGATCATGCCGACACGACATCGGGGCTGGAGCCTGATCGTCGTCGGCAGCGTCGGCGCCCTGGGCGGATATCTCGCGGCCTCGGGCTTCTCGGCGCTGCTGCAGCCGCAGTTCGGTTGGCGCATCATGTGGTTCCTCAACCTGCCCTCCGGTCTGATCCTGATCGCGGTCAGCCCGCTCATCCCGGAATCGGCCCGCTTTCTCGTTCACATCGGCCGGCCGGAGGAGGCACGCGCGACGCTGGCTCGCTTCGGCTCGGTAATCGTGAGCGAGAGCGAGGACTGGGACGAGGAGGCCAGGCTCGATCATTCACACCTGCCTCCGGTCGACCGGCGCTTCGCCGGCACCACCATAGCGCTGACCCTGGCCGCGCTGTCCTGGGGTTTCGTCAACTTCGGGCTGTTGCTGTGGCTTCCGGGGGAGCTGATCGCGGAAGGCCACAACATGGGCGTCGCGGCCACCATCATCGCGCGCTCCTCCTTCATCGCGATCCCGGTGGTAGCGATTGCGGCCGTGCTCTACGCGCGTTGGAGCACCAAGGGCTCGCTGCTGGTCATGACCGGGATGACCGCCCTCGGCCTGCTCACCGTGGTGATGCGCCAGAACGGCGTCGCGGCCGTCTCCGATCCGGTCATCGCGGTCACCCTGCTCATCGTCGGGTCGACCGGCGTCATCTCGATACTCCTTCCCTACACCGCCGAGAGTTACCCGCTGCGGATCCGCGGCCGGGCCACCGGATGGGTGGCCGGCTGCAGCAAGGGCGGCGGCCTCATCTGCCAGGGGCTCAGCGCCCTGGCTCTCATCCCCGCGATCGGCGCCTCGGCGATCGCCATCGTGGTTCCCACCGTGCTCAGCCTCGGGCTGATCGTCGCCTGCTGCACGGAAACCCGCGGCCGTGACCTGCGCGAGCTGGAAAGCCCACGGGCGATGCCGACATGACTGCGGCGACCCGCGGCAAGGACACCGGCGCCGGCATCTAGCCGGCCGCCCGCGTATGCGCGCCGGCGCGGCTGCGATCAAAGCCTGGTGAAGCCGTCCCGGCTCCATCCCTCCGAGCCCACGCCGTGGTGGACGAAGAAGAGCCCGTCGGGATCGTATTTGCGCTTGATCTCGGCAAGCCGCGGATAGTTTTGACCCCAGAAAGCCTGCTGCCATCCCGGCTCGAAGTAGTTGGTCTCGTTCACGTACGACGCGCTCGGCCCGGCCACGGCGCGAAGCTGACTCATGCAGCGATCGATCGCCTTCGCGGCGGCGCGCCCCTGGGCGAGATCGGGCTCGTGCCCGGGAATTCCCGGATACGCCGGACCCTCGCCGTCCGCCACGATCGCGAGCGCGAAGGCATTGACGACCGCGGGGTTCGTCGCCGTGTCCTGAGCGGCCTCGATGACATCGGGCGGCGCACCCGCCAGGCCCTTGTTGCAGTGCAATGACAGTCCGGCATGCCGTGAGGCGGCGAACAACGCATCGGCGAGCCGCTGCTGGGAGTCGCCCGCGAGCAGGGAGGCCGGCATCCACTGCGAGTCGTAGCCCCAGAGGTACTGCCCGACCTGTCCCGCATCTCCGTCCCACCAGACATCGGACGGCCCCGCACCGGGCCGCCCGTCCCGACGAAAGAGCGGCTGGTGCATCAGGTGCGGCAGGGCATCGTCGAGAATCGCACGCAGCGGATTGCCGTTGCGCGGATACGCAAGCTCCGGCCAATGCCCGGTGAGCCATTCGACATCCCAAAGGCGTCGCGCCGGAAAGCTGGCGATGACGGTCCGCCCCTCCATCGAGTAGCCGCTCGGAGACTGCCTCACCCACTGCAGGAACGGCCGCCAGACCGCATGCGACTGCTCGCGATCGAGTCCCTGCGAGAGCATGCTGATCTCGAGCACGTTGTCCGAGCGCACGTGCCACTGCTCCCCCCAATGATCGTTGAAGAGATGGCGGGCGTAGAAGCCGACGAACGCCCGGATCAGGCGCCGGTAAGCCTCGTCCGAGGCTGCCTTGACCTTGAAGCTGGCGAAGCCGAAGTACTCGGGGAGATCGTGCGTGCGGACGGTGACCTGGCTGACCACGCCGAAGGTGCCGCCGCCGCCGCCCTTGAGCGCCCAGAACAGATCCGGATTGACACGCGCGTTCGCCGTGCGGACCTTGCCGTCCGCCGTGACGACTTCGGCTTCAAGCAGGCTCGCCGCTGCCGTGCCGTAGCGCTTGGAGAAGCTGCCAAAGCCGCCGCCGAGGATCAGCCCTACGGCACCGACCGTCGTACACCCGCCGCCTTGCACGTAACGGCCGCCCTGGGTCGTGACCGCCTGGTAGGCCTGCATCCAGTAGGTGCCCGCACCCATCGTAACGGCGGGTTGCGGGGCGACCTCACCCGCGCATCCCCGGGGCACGAACGCGGAATGCATCCGGATGTCGGTCATGCGGTGGGTCCAGATCATGAGCGAGTCGGGCGCGTTCGAGGCGCCCACGTAGCTGTGTCCCCGTCCCTTGACGACCAGGCGCAGATTGTTGCGGCGCGCGAAACCGACGGCGGCCGCGATGTCTGCGGCGTTGCGTGCCGCGACCGCATAAACGCTGGGCTCGGTCTGCCAAGCGTCGACCCAGCCGAGCGTTTCCGTCATGCCGGGCTGGTCGGCGAGCCAGTACGGGTTCCTGAGATCCTTCAGGAGTCGCCCGGCGGCGGCGCTGTCCGGCGCGGTCTGGAGCACCTCGAGCGGAAATCGGACCGGGAGCAGGTTGCCACCGACCTCGGCGTTGAGCCGCTTCCATGCCGCCTGCGAGGGCCATGCCGCGTCCGACGGCCGGACCCGCTGGACTTTCCCGCTCGCCACCGCGTTTGCCAGCAGGCGACGCGGGATCGCGGGCAGCAGCATCAGCGATCCGGCAGCCTTGAGAAGGGCTCGTCGATCAGGCGGCATGAGCTTCGCTCCGTTTCTTACGCGCCACCGCGATGGGCGGCCGGCTGGCGCACCGCATTATAGAGGGGTCCCGGGTTGCGTTGCGCCTCCCTACGCGCGCCGGGCAACCGTCCCAACGCTCCGCTGCAAGGGGTGCCTGTCGGGCTCAGAGAGTGCCGGGACGGGACGCGCCGGGCAGGTGCAAGCCGGCCAGTCCGGCCAACATCGGCGACTGGAGATCACCTTGGCCGCCAGGGCCGGGCCGGCGATCGCGGCCCCGCTCGCGTGGCATGTCGGGCGCCTCCTTCTCAGTTCCGACCCGCTCATCGGAGTCCCGCCGGAGCGGGCGCGGTTCCGAAGGCCCGTGCCCGAGGCCTATCCGCTCAAGGCCTGGCGACGACCTCGACGGCCGGCGGGTTGCGCAGCGTCGCGAGAATCACGCAATAGCGTTCCGTCGCCTCGATGAGGCGCCGGCGGGTGGCCTCATCGAGCGAGCCTTCGAGCTCGAAGGTCAATCTGATGGCGGTGATGCCGACGGGCACGGTCTTGTCGACTGCGAGCGTACCGCGCGCATCCCAGGTGCCCTCGGCGACGATCCTTCCGCCCGCGAGCCCCGCGCCAATCGATGTCGCAACGGCAAGGAGCGTCACGCCGGCGCAGGCGGCGAGCGATTCGAGCACCAGATCCACCGAGCAGGCCTCGCTCCCGGTGCCGCCGGCGGCCGGATGCAGGCCGGCGACTCTCGGCTGGCCGGCGGCGAGGATCGCCTGCAGCCGTTGCGGATCGAGCGCCACCTCCACCCGCGAGGTGACGAGGGCCGAGCCCGGGTCGCTCCGATATCTCTGCTTCAACGGCGCCTGCAGGGCACGCAGCTCATCGGCGTTCATAGGCACCTCTCAGAGAGCGACTTTCCGGGCTGCATCTTCCTCGGCATCCTCGCCGCCGAATTGCGCGTTGTAGAGCTCATAGTAAGCCCCTTCGCGGGCGAGGAGCGTCGCGTGCGTCCCCTGCTCGACGATGCGGCCCGAGCGCATCACGAGGATGAGATCGGCATCGCGGATCGTCGACAGCCGATGGGCGATGACGAAGCTGGTGCGATTCCTGCGCAACGCCGCCATGGCGTGCTGCACCAGCGTCTCGGTTCGAGTATCGACATCGCTCGTCGCCTCGTCGAGGATCAGGAGCGACGGACGGACGAGGAACGCGCGCGCGATCGTGATGAGCTGCTTCTGCCCGGCGCTGATGTTGCCCGACTCCTCGTCGATCAGGGTGTCGTAGCCCTGCGGCAGGCCGCGCACGAACCGGTCGACGAAGGTCGCCCGGGCCGCCTCGAGGACTTCCTCCTCCGTCGCATCCGGCCGCCCGAAGCGGATGTTGTCGCGGATGGTGCCGTGGAAGAGCCACGCATCCTGCAGCACCATGCCGATCCTGGCCCGCAGCTCATCGCGGCGCATGGCGGCGATGTCGACGCCGTCCAGGGTGATGCGGCCGCTGTCGAGCTCGTAGAAGCGCATGACGAGGTTGACGAGCGTCGTCTTTCCCGCGCCGGTCGGCCCGACTATCGCAATGGTATGGCCGGGCTGCGCGGTCAGCGAGAGGTTCTCGATCAGCGGCTTGTCGCGCTCATAGCGGAAGGAGACGTGCTCGAACTCCACCCGCCCCTGAAGCGCCGCAGGCCTCGCAGGCGCCGCCGGCTCGCTGCGCAGCTCCTCTTCGTCGAGCACGTCGAAAACGCGCTCGGCCGAGGCGACACCGGACTGCATCGTCCCCGCCAGGGAGGCGACCTGCGTGAGCGGCCGATTGAACGAGCGCGAGTACTGGATGAATGCCTGGACGGCACCCAAGGTCATGCCGCCCGTGGCGACGCGCAGGCCGCCGATGATCGCGATCAGCACGTAATTGAGGCTGCCGATGAACATCATCGCCGGCATGATCAACCCCGAGATGAACTGCGCGGCGAACGCGGCCTCGTAGAGCTGTCCGTTCTTGGCATCGAAGCGCTGCGCGGCATCGCTCTGGCGGCCGAATACCTTGACGAGCTCCTGTCCGGTGAACGCCTCCTCGATCTGGGCGTTGAGCTCTCCGGTGCGCGTCCATTGCGCGACGAAGTGGCGCTGCGAGCGCCTGCCGATGACCCGGGTGAGCATCAGGGCGAGGGGTATCGTCACCAGCGCGATCAGCGCCAGGAGCGGCGAGATGACGATCATCATCGAGACCACGCCGGCCAGGGTGAGGAGCGCGGTCAGTATCTGGCTGAGCGACTGCTGCAGGCTCTGCGAGATGTTGCCGATGTCGTTGGTGACCCGGCTCAGCAGCTCCCCGCGCGAGCGCCCGTCGAAGTAACGCAGCGGCAGCCTGTGGACTTTCTCCTCCACGTCCGAGCGCAGCCGCAGAATGACGGCCTGGACCGCATCGTTGAGGAGGTAGCCCTGGGCCCAGAGGAACGCCGCGGAGGCCAGGTAGACCGCCAGCACCGCGAGCAGCGTGGTCCCGAGGGCGGTGAAGTCGATTCCCTTGCCGGGCACCAGATGCATGCGGGCGAACATCTGCGCGAGGTGCACGTGCCCGGCCGCCCGCTGCGAGGCGACGACCTGCTGCTGGGTCATGCCGGCGGCGAGGTGCTCGCCGACCGCACCCGCGAAGATGATGTTGGTCGCGTGTCCGATGAGCATCGGCCCGATCACGGAAAGGCCGACGCTCGCCGTCGCGAGCACCGCCGTGAAGATCAGGCGCAGGCGCTGCGGCCGAAGGCGAGCCAGCAGGCGGCGCGCAGACGGCCAGAACCGCGTTGCCTTTTCCGTGGGTGCGCCCAGACTCATCCAGGGCGGGCCGCCGCCGCCCGCCCGGGCCGCGGGCGGCCGCCGTGGGGCATTGCTCACGCCGCTTCCTCCGCGGTCAGCTGCGAAGCGACGATCTCCGCGTACGTCGGGCAGGTGTCGAGGAGCTCATGATGGCGGCCGAGGCCGACCAGGGCGCCGCCGTCCAGCACCGCTATCTGGTCCGCGTTCCTGATGCTCGCGACGCGCTGGGTGACGATGATGACGGCCGATTCGCGGGTGACCGGCCGCAGGGCGGTCCGCAGCCGCGCCTCGGTCCCGAGATCGAGCGCGGAGAACGAGTCGTCGAAGAGGTAGATCTCCGGCCTGCGAAGCAGGGCGCGCGCGATGGCGAGGCGCTGCCGCTGGCCGCCGGAGAGGTTGGTGCCCCCCTGCGAGACGCGAGCCTCGAGGCCTCCGGCCAGCTCCTCGACGAAGTCCCGGGCCTGCGCCACTTCGAGCGCCTGCCACAGACTCTCGTCCGTGGCGCCCGGATCGCCGAAGCGCAGGTTGCTCGCCACGGTGCCCGAAAATAGGTACGGCCGCTGCGGCACGAGCCCGATGCGGGTCCACAGCAACTCCGGATCGAGCCGCCGCACATCGACACCATCGACCAGAACCGCGCCTTCGGTCGGATCCAGCAGCCGCGGGATCAGCGACAGCAGCGTCGTCTTGCCCGCCCCCGTGCTGCCGATCACCGCCAGTGTCTCGCCCGCGCCGACCCGAAGCGAGATGTCGCGCAGCACCGGATCGGCGGCGCCCGGGTACCTGAAGGTCACGCGCCGCAGCTCCGCCTGAGCATGCGCCGCGACGGCCCTCACCGGCTCCCGAGGCAAAGCGACGGACGACTCCGTCGCGAGAACCTCGCCAATGCGGTCCGCGGATACGGCGGCGCGCGGCACCATCATCAACATGAAGGTCGCCATCATCACGGCCAGGAGGATCTGCGCGAGATAGACGAGGAACGCCGTCAGGTCGCCGATTTGCGTCTGTCCGGCGCTGATTCGCAGGGCGCCGACCCACAGCACCGCCGCGCTCGAAGCGTTGAGTATGAGGACGATGGCGGGAAGCAGCAGCGCCATCAGCCGCCCGGCCTGCAATGCCGTGTCCGTCAGGTCGGCATTCGCCGTTGCGAACCGCCGCGTCTCATCCGGCTCCCGCACGAAGGCCCGCACGACGCGGATGCCGCCGATCTGCTCGCGCAGGATGCGGTTGACCCGGTCGGTGAAGGTCTGCATCAGGCGAAACTGCGGCACCATCCGCCACGCCACGCTGCCGACGACGATCGCCAGAACCGGAACGCAGATCCCCATCAGCCAGGAGAGGCCCGGGTCCTCGCGCACCGCCATGATGATGGCGCCGATCCCCGTGACCGGTGCGCCGATCATCATGGTGCCGCTGACGGCGACGAGCATCTGCACCTGCTGCACGTCGTTGGTGTTTCTCGTGATCAGCGATGGAGCGCCGAACCTGGCGACCTCCCGCCCCGAGAACCCCATGACGCGCCTGAAGAGCGCCCCCCGCAGATCGCGCCCGAAGCTCATCGAGATGCGCGCGCCGAAATACGCCGCCGCCATCGAGCAGGCGATCTGGCCGACGGTCATGAGCAGCATCCAGCCGCCGGTCCGCAGGATATAAGCCGTATCCCCTCTCACGACGCCGTAATCGATGACGTCGGCATTGAGAGCCGGCAGATACAGCGAGGCGATCGTGCCGAGAAGCTGCAAGACCACGAGGGCCACCAGCCAGCGCGCGTAGGGCTGCAGATAGGTGCGCAGCAGGCGAATCAGCATCGCTCACTCCTTGTGGAAAGGACACCCATCCGTTCGCTCATTGCCGGTGAGGCAGAGATTTCGCCTGCGGGCGTGCGTGAGCGCCGTGAGTCCGATCATCGCCCAGCAGGGCGCGAGCCGCCGACTGAAGTATCCGAGTCGCCCCCACCCGCGAGAGACGCCCGTCGCTGGTGAACGCGCCATCGATCAGGAGCGCGATCTGGTGGGCCGCTTCGTCCGCGTGGCCGGACCCGATGCGGCTCACGAGCGCCTGCAACCGTTCGAACATCGCCTCCTTGTGGCGGGCACGGATCTTTCGCGCCGGGTGAGCGGGGTCGGAAAATTCGGCGGCGACGTTGATCTGCGGGCAGCCGCGATAGCCGTCACGGCTGACCCGCCGCCCGATCCAGTCGAGCAGAGCCATGAGCTCGCGCATCGGATCGCCGGCCGCGGCAGCGGCCACCTCGTCCCACTGCATCCAGAACTCGCGGTCCTCTCGCTCCAGGAACGCGGCGATCAGGTCGTCCTTGGTGTGAAAGTGACGGTACAGGCTCGTCTTGGCCACGCCGGACTCCGAGACGATCCATTCGACGCCGACCGCCCGGACACCGTGCGCATAGAAGAGGCGCGATGCCGCCGCAAGCACGCGCGCCGCCGTGTCGCGCGCGTCGGCATGAGCCACTTTCAAAGGTCTCTCCTCGGGTGAGCCATGACGAATATGCATTGGCGCGTCACGGGAGCGCAACAGGGACGGGGATTGACGTCGATACCGATCGGTAGCATCATACGATACCGATCGGTATCGAGAGATGATCCATCATGAACTCACCGACGATTGCCGTCTACGGCGCAACGGGTCACACGGGTCGGTTCGTCGTCCGCGAGCTGGAGCGGCGCGGCTACCGGACCCTGTCGATTGGCCGGCCCCATGGGCTATCCCCAGACGCCGGCCCTCCTGATGGCGGGACGAAATGGCGACTTGCCTCGTGCGATGATCCGGACGCTCTCGATGAAGCGCTTCGCGGTGCCGATGCCGTCATCAACTGCGCCGGCCCGTTTCTCGAAACCGCTCCCGCGTTGATCGAGGCGGCGCTGCGCGCCGGTATCCACTACTTCGACGTCACGGCCGAGCAGCGCTCGGCACGACAGTCGCTGGCGACTTATCACCAGGAAGCGAGGCAAAGGGGGACCGTGGTTCTGCCCGCGATGGCGTTCTACGGCGGCCTCGCCGATCTGCTTTCAGCCGAAGCGACGCGCGGAGCGCGGACCGTGGAGTCCATCGAGATCGGTGTGGCGCTCGACTACTGGCACCCGACCGAGGGCACCCGAAGAACGGGAGAGCGCAACACCGCGCGGCGCCTCATCGTCTGCGGCGGCCAGCTGACGCCGATACCGCGGCCGGCGCCGGC
>DAHUXV010000207.1 GCA_027306985.1 Gammaproteobacteria bacterium
TCTGGTCGCGCGGATCGAGCGTGCCGACGATGCCGAAGTCGACCGCCGCATAGCGCGGCCGCGCCGGATCGTCGACGATGACGAAGATGTTGCCGGGGTGCATGTCGGCGTGGAAGAAGTTGTGCCGGAACACCTGCGTGAAGAAGATCCGCACCCCGTTCTCCGCGAGCAGCCGGAAGTCGGTGCCGAGGGCGCGCAGCCTCGCCATGTCGCTGATCTGCACCCCGCGGATGCGCTCCATCACCATCACGTCGATGCGGCAGTAGTCCCAGTGGACCTCCGGGACGTAGAGCAGGTCCGAGCCCGCGAAATTGCGCTTGAGCTGCGAGGCGTTGGCCGCCTCGCGCATGAGGTCGAGCTCGTCGATGACGGTCTTCTGGTACTCGCGCACGATCTCGATCGGGCGCAGCCGCCGGCCCTCGCGCCAGTAGGTCTGCGCCAGCTCGGCGAGCGCGAACAGCACCTCGAGATCGCGCTCGATGAGGTCGCTGACCCCGGGCCGCAGCACCTTGACCACGACTTCCTTGCCGCCCGGCAGCCGGGCGGCGTGCACCTGGGCGATGGAGGCCGCGGCGAGCGGCGTCTCGTCGAACTCGCAGAACGCCTCCGACACCGGGCGTCCGTACGCCCGCTCGATGAGTGCGCGCGCCACCGATCCCGGGAAGGGAGGCACGCGGTCCTGCAGGCGCGCGAGCTCCTCGGCGACGTCGGCCGGCAGCAGGTCGCGCCGGGTCGAGAGGGCCTGGCCGAACTTGACGAAGATCGGACCCAGCTCCTCGAGCGCGAGCCGCAGGCGCACCGCCCGGCTGGCGCGGCGATGCGGGTTGAGCCAGGTATCCGGTGAGAGATAGAAGAGGAAGCGCAGCGGTGCATAGAGGTGCGTCGCCCGCACGAAGTCGTGCAGTCCGTATTTCAACAGCACCCGCTGGATCTGCAGGAGCCGCGCGAGGACGCGCAGCTTCACGGACGGGACACCGGCGTCACTTCGACGCTAGCCGCTGCTTCAGCAGCTCGATTCGCGCATCGAGGCGGTCGATATCCTCGCGCAGCGCGTCCACGCCGCGCAGGAACTGCTCGCCCTCCTCGCGGGATACCAGGTCGCCGCGCTCGTGACTGAAGTATTCGCCGAGGTCCCGCAGCAGTGTCGACGCTGCGTTGCGGGTCCACTCCAACGCGCCGCGCGTCAGCCTGCCGATGCGGTGCGCCGCCACATCGCCCATGAGGAGCGAGAGCTCCTCCTCCGGATCGGGCCTCAGCAGCCGCGCCAGCTCGCGAAACTTCTGCGCGAGCTCGGCATCGCCGCGCACCTCGACCTCGCTGCGCGACAGGGGCTCGTCCGCGGCGGCGCTGCCGAGCGCGAGCAGGCTCAACGGGCCGCCGATCACTTCCGCGTCGGCCGGCAGGCTGCCGCGGGTGATGCGCAGCGAGATGCCCGTCGACTCCACCAGCAGGCGCGCCACGGCCGGCGCCTCGATGGCGATGCGGCGGCCGGCGAGCTCCGCGCAGAGCTGTTGCGCGCGCGGCGAGCGGGGCAGCCCGCGGTTGAGGACGTTCTCGATCGTGGCGGTGAGCATGGGTCGGCCCGTCAGTATTTGTAGCCGCGGTGCACGGCGACGATGCCGCCGGAGAGGTTGTGATAGCGGCAGCCTTCGAGCCCGGCGGCCTGCATCATCTGCAGCAGCGCCTCCTGGCCCGGGTGCATGCGGATGGACTCCGCCAGATAGCGATAGCTCGACTCATCGCGGGCCACGATCCTGCCGAGCAGCGGCAGCACCCGGAACGAGTAGGCGTCGTAGAGCGCCCCGAGCCCCGGCGCCACCGGATGGGAGAACTCCAGCACCAGCAGCTGTCCGCCCGGCTTCAACACCCGCCGCATCGCCGCGAGCGCGGCCGGCTTGTCGGTGACGTTGCGCAGCCCGAATCCGATGGTGATGCAGTCGAAGGTGTCGCCGGCGAAGGGCAGCCGCTCCGCGTCCGCCTGGACGAACTGCACGTTGCCGAGGATGCCGCTGTCCGTGAGACGGTCGCGCCCCCGGCGCAACATCGCGGAATTGATGTCACTCAGCACCACGAGCCCGCGCTCGCCGACCTGCCGGGCGAGCCCCGCGGCGAGATCGCCGGTGCCGCCGGCCACATCGAGCGCCCGCTGCCCCGGACGCAGCCCGGTGATCGACAGGGTGAAGCGCTTCCAGAGCCGGTGGGCACCCCCCGACATCAGGTCGTTCATCAGGTCGTAGTTGCGGGCGACGGAGTCGAAGACGCCGCGTACCCGCCGCGCCTTGTCCCGCCAGGGGACGCGCTCGTAGCCGAAATCGGTGGATCGGGGGTCAGTCATCGCATCGCCGGTGTCGCGGGGAGGGGTGCATTGTATCGCCTTGCTTTTTGCGCGACATGCTGCGCAGAATCCGGCCTCGGTAAGGGGGTCTTGAACCTGAAGGGCCGGGCGGCATCAAAAACCGCTCGGCCTTTTTTATGGGCGCGGAGCCGGCTGCGCCGCCGTGCGCAGGCGAGGCCACGTAGCCTTCCAGGGGAGCGAACGGCCCTCGGCCGCTCCATTACTTAGCTTTTGGACGGCGCCAGGGCTTGGACCCGGGCCCGGTAGTCGGACCACTTCTTTTCGCGGTCGCGGCCGAGCTCGTAGAGATATTTCCAGGTGTACAGGCCCGTGTCGTGGCCGTCGTCGAAGACGAGCTTCACGGCGTACTGGCCGACCGGCTCGATCGCGCGGACCCCGACCGCCTCCTTGCCGAGCACCAGGGTCTCCTGGCCGGGGCCGTGGCCCTTGACCTCGGCCGACGGGGAATGGACCCGCAGGTACTCGAAGGGCAGCTCGAACCGGCTGCCGTCCCCGAAGGTGACCTCCAGCAGACGGGCGGCGCGGCGCAGCTTGATTTCGAGCGGGACGGGGTCTGGGGGCGCCATGGCGGGGGAGTATAGGT
Organism: Gammaproteobacteria bacterium; assembly: GCA_027306985.1. Lineage (GTDB taxonomy): Bacteria > Pseudomonadota > Gammaproteobacteria > Steroidobacterales > Steroidobacteraceae > 13-2-20CM-66-19. The sequence goes on from DAHUXV010000207.1 coordinate 2,940, forward strand.
GCCGGGGTCTCGGTTGCACTATTATGGACGTCCCTGCTCCAGCAGCGGTACATCGTGGAAGCTACAGATACCTCCCACCCCGACTACTTTCATCGTGTGGTCGATTGCCAGTGGGCCTGTCCGGCCCATACCGATGTCCCCGAGTACATTCGGCTGATCGCCCAGGGCCGCTTCACCGAGGCCTACCTCGTCAATCGGCACTCCAACGTCTTCCCCGGCATTCTGGGACGGGTCTGCGATCGTCCGTGCGAGCCGGCCTGCCGCCGCGGCCGGGTCGAGGCCAAGCCGGTGGCCATCTGCCGGCTGAAGCGGGTCGCCGCCGACAACCGCGACGATGTCAGCGGGAAGCTGCCGCCCATACCCAAGGTCAAGAACGGCAAGCGTATCGCCTGCATCGGCGCCGGCTGCGCCTCGCTCACGGTCGCCAACGACCTGATGCCGCTCGGCTACGAAGTCACCATCTTCGAGCAGTACGGCGAGCCCGGCGGCCTGATGCGCACCAATATCCCGTCCTTCCGCCTCCCGCAGACGGTGCTCGAGGACGAGATCCGGATGATCGTGGACATGGGAGTCGACCTCAGGCTCGGGTCTCGCATCGAGAGCATGAAGGAGCTGCTCGGGGCCGGGGGCTTCGATGCGGTGTTCGTGGGCTCCGGCGCGCCCAAGGGCAAGAACCTCGATCTGCCGGGGCGCGCGGCGGCGGACGCCAACGTGCACATCGGCATCGCCTGGCTGGAGTCGGTGGCCTTCGGCCACATCGAGCGGATCGGCGGGCGCGTCCTCATCATCGGGGTCGGCAACACGGCGATGGACTGCTGCCGCAGCAGCTTGCGGCTCGGCGCCAGGCAGGTGAAGGTCATGGCGCGCAAGCCGCGCGGCTTCTTCAAGGCCTCGGAATGGGAGCTCGAGGATGCCGAGGAAGAGAGCGTCGAGATCGTCGTGAACCGCTCGCCGAAGGCCTTCGTCATCGAAGGCGGCCGCCTCGCCGGCATGACCTTCGAGTGCATGGAGTACGAGCTCGACGCGCGCGGGCGCATCACCGCGGAGCGGGTGACCGGCGAGGAATTCATCCCGGCGGATGACGTCATTCTCGCGATCGGCCAGGAGAACGCCTTCCCCTGGATCGAGAGCGACCTCGGCATCGAGCTCGACAAGTGGCACGTGCCCAAGGTGGACCCGGTCACCCATCAGTCGACCCGGCCCGGCGTCTTCTTCGGCGGCGATGCGGCGTTCGGCCCGAAGAACATCATCTGGGCCGTGGAGCACGGCCACCAGGCCGCCATTTCCATCCACAAGCACTGTCAGGGCGAGCCCGTCACCGAGCGCCTGGCGCCCGGTGTGAACCTGCAGAGCCGCAAGATGGGCATGCACGAGTGGTCGTACTCCAACGACTACGCTCCCGTCGAGCGGCGCCTGATGCCGCACGTCTCCCTCAAGGAGCGCTTCAAGAAGCTCAACATCGAGGTCGAGCTCGGCTTCTCCGCGGAGCAGACCGCGCAGGAGGTGCAGCGCTGTCTTAACTGCGACGTGCAGACGGTCTTCGCCGCGAAGCTCTGCATCGAGTGCGACGCCTGCCTCGATATCTGCCCCGTCGACTGTCTCACCATCACCGCGAACGGCCCGGAGGCGGAGCTGCGCGGCAGGCTCAAGGTGCCCGCGCGCAACCTCGCGCAGCCGCTCTACGTGTCAGCCGCGCTGCCCCAGACCGCGCGCGTCATGGTCAAGGACGAGGACCTCTGCGTGCACTGCGGCCTCTGCGCCGAGCGCTGCCCCACGGCCGCCTGGGACATGCAGAAATCGCACGTTCACTGGCCGCACGCCGAGGACGAGGCCGAAGCGTCCGAAGCCCGGAAGCCCAAGATCGCCTGAATCAGTGAGAGCGCATGCGGCGTTTCGCGATGCGCCCGGACGCACCAACGTGACCACGAACCGAATCAACGACTTTACGATCAAGATCGCCACGGTCAACGGCACCGGCTCGGCGAGCGCCAACACGCTGCTGATGAAGTCCATCTTCAGAAGCGGCATCCCCGTGATGGGCAAGAATTACTTCCCCTCCAACATCCAGGGCCTGCCCACCTGGTACGAGATCCGCGTCGCCCGCGACGGCCACGTGGCCCGCTCCGGCGCCGTGGACCTCATGGTGGCGATGAATGCCGAGACCTACTCGCGGGACGTGAAGGAAGTCGCTCCCGGCGGCTATCTCGTTTACGACTCCACCTGGCCGCGCCCGGCGCTCCTCGGCCGCTCCGACATCACGGTGCTCGGCGTGCCGCTCGCCCGGATGTGCAACGAGAGCTTCAACGGGGTGCGCACCCGCATCCTGATGAAGAACATCTGCTATGCGGGCGTGCTGGCGGCGCTGCTCGATCTCGACCTCGAGCGCATCCGCGAGCTGCTGGCGCAGACCTACGCCAAGAAGCCGCAGCTCGTCGACAGCAACATGAAGGCGATCGGGCTCGGCTACGACTATGCGCGGCAGAACTTCCCCTGCCCGCTGCCGCTCAAGGTCGAGAAGATGGACCGCACCGCCGGGCACATCATGATCGACGGCAACACCGCCGCGGCGCTCGGCTGTGTGTTCGCGGGCGCGACGGTCGCGGCCTGGTACCCGATCACCCCGTCGACCTCGCTGATGGATGCCTTCAAGGGCTTCTGCGACCGTACTCGCGTCGATCCGCAGACCGGCGCGAAGCGTTTCGCCTTCATCCAGGCGGAAGACGAGCTGGCGGCGATCGGCATGGTGATCGGAGCCTCGTGGAACGGCTGCCGTGCATTCACGGCGACCTCGGGGCCCGGCATCTCGCTCATGAATGAATTCCTGGGCCTCGCCTATTACGCCGAAATCCCCTCGGTCGTGTTCGACATCCAGCGCGTCGGGCCCTCGACAGGCATGCCGACGCGCACCCAGCAATGCGACCTGATGGAGTGCGCTTACGCCTCCCACGGCGACACGCGCCACGTCTGCCTCTATCCCGCCAACCCGGAGGAGTGCTTCTACATGGCCGCCCAGGCCTTCGACCTGGCGGAGCGGCTGCAGACCCCGGTGATGGTGCTGTCGGATCTCGACATCGGGATGAACGACTGGATGTGCCGCGAGCTCAAGTGGGACGACGCCTATCGGCCCGACCGCGGCAAGATCCTCGACAAGGCGCAGATCGAGAAGCTGGAGAAGTTTCAGCGCTACCTCGACAAGGACGGCGACGGCATTCCGTACCGGACCCTGCCGGGCGTGCATCCCAAGGGCGCCTGGTTCGCGCGCGGCTCCGGACACTCGCAGTACGGCACCTATACGGAGGACTCGACGGAATACCAGATCGTGCTCGACCGGCTGCTGAAGAAGTGGGAGACCGCGAAGAAGCTGGTGCCGCGGGCCATCATCGATGCGACCGCCGGGGCCGACATCGGCATCGTCTCCCTGGGAAGCTGCGACAGCGCGATCCACGAGGCGCTCGCCATCCTCAAGGCGCGCGGCGTCGGCGTGAACTACATGCGCGTGCGCGCCTTCCCCTTCAGCGAGGACGTGGAGCGGTTCCTCGCCGCTCACCGGCTGCTGTTCGTCGTGGAGCAGAACCGGGACGCGCAGTTCCGGTCGCTGCTGACGCTGGAGACCGCGGTGGAGAAGTCGAAGCTGCGCTCCCTCCTGCACTACAGCGGACTGCCGATCTCCTCGAGCTTCATCGTCGATGGGGTGCTGGCCGAGGTGCTCCCCAAACCGCTGCCGCAGCAGAAAGACGCCGCGAGCGCGTGAGACCCAGATGACTTTCATCCCGAAACCCAAGATCGTCCATCCCGCCCTGCCGCGCAACGCGCGCGGCCTCGTCCGCCGTGATTACGAGGGCGCCCTGTCGACGCTCTGCGCCGGGTGCGGGCACGACTCGGTCACCGCGGCCATCGTCGAGGCCTGTTGGCGCCAGTCGATCGAGCCGCAGAACCTGGTGAAGCTGTCCGGCATCGGCTGCTCGTCGAAGACGACGGCCTATTTCGTGAGCGGCGCCCACGGCTTCAACTCCGTGCACGGCCGGATGCCTTCCATCGCGACCGGGGCCAATGCCGCCAACCGGCAGCTCACCTACATCGGCGTGTCGGGCGACGGCGATACGCTGTCGATCGGCCTCGGGCAGTTCTGCCATGCCATCCGCCGCAATCTCGACATGCTCTACATCATCGAGAACAACGGCGTCTACGGACTCACCAAGGGGCAGTTCTCCGCCTCCGCCGACATCGGCACCCGGGCCAAGAAGGGCGAGACCAACTTCCAGCCGCCCATCGACCCGGCGTTGCTCGCGATGACGCTCGGCGCGTCGTTCGTGGCACGGAGCTTCTCCGGCGACAAGCAGCAGCTCGTGCCGCTCATCGAGGCCGGCCTGCGGCATCGGGGCTTCGCCCTGATCGATGTGCTCTCGCCCTGCGTGACCTTCAACGATCACGAGGGCTCGACCAAGAGCTACGCCTATACCCGCGAGCATTACGAGCCCGCCGTGCAGGCCGACTTCGTGCCCCCGGAGCGCGAGATCACGGCCGAATACGGCGCCGGCGAGGCGCTGGCCGTCGCGATGCACGACGGCAGCCGCATCGTGCTGCGCAAGCTCGATGCGGGCTATGACCCGACCGACCGGGCCGCCGCGCAGGCCCGGGTGCAGGAGCGCCTGATGTCCGGGGAGTACCTGACCGGCCTGCTGTATGTCGGCACGGACGGGGGAGTGGAGGGAGGCCGGAAGGAGTTCCACCAGGTCAACGGCACGCCCGAGGAGCCGCTGAACAGTCTGCCCTACGAGGCTCTGTCGCCGGGCTCCGGGGGCCTGGCCAAGCTTCTGGCCCGTTACCGCTGACTGCCCCGAGACAAGGCGCTCGAGCGCCCCAGGGGCGCTCCCGGGCCGCGGGGCCGCAACTGTCAATGGGTTGGCTGCCCGGAGCGCCACAGGCGACTGCGGGCCGATCGACGATCGGTTCTGCTTGTATCTTTCCCGCGTCCTGAGGTATCGTGCCGTACCGGTCCGTGAATTTTTCCCTTTCCTGCCGCCTGCCGCCCGCCTTGCATTCGGGACCGGCTTCCGAGTCTGTGAAAAGCCGAATCGTTCCCGACCAGGTCATAACTGTTTCTTGGAGTTTGATTGCATGACGAAGATCTACGTCGGAAACCTGCCGTTTTCGGCCACTGAGAGCGAGATCCGCGACCTGTTTGCACAGCACGGAACCGTCGAGTCCGTAAGCCTCATCACCGACCGGGATACCGGCCGGCCGCGCGGCTTCGGGTTCGTGGAGATGTCGCGAGCCGATGCTTCCCGGGCCATCCAGAACCTGAACGGCAAGGACCTCGGTGGGCGTCCGCTGCGGGTGAACGAGGCGCAGGAGCGCACCGGCGGCGGCGGCGGCGGACGGGGCGGCGGCGCTCCGAAGCGCTGGTAAGCAGCCGATCGTGAAGGCCGGCCCTGATTGGGGCCGGCCTTTTCTATTTGACTGGCGCGAATCGCCACTGGCGATTCGCGCAGCCGGGCCATTGACTTCGATCGCTCCGCGGCCGTTGCCCGGGGTGCATAATCCCGCGTCGACGGCTCCCGGAGGGCGGGTTGCTCGGCCCATCCTCGGGCCGTCGGGCCCGGGGCTGTGCGCCGTCCAGAATCGCTCCAGGCGATTTTGCCGGTCCGCGTTCTCACTTGCTTTCGAGCGGGTACTCCGTAGACTGCGCGCCGGTTTGACAGGCCAGACTTAGCGAGGCATCAGATGGGTAAGGGCGACATGCGGTCCCGACGGGGCAAAATCTATCGCGGCTCCTTCGGCAAGTCCCGCGCCAAGGACCCGGCCAAGAAGAAAAAGCGCGCCACGGCCAAGAGGTAACGGCTCCGGCGCCTGCGGCCAGTTGAAATCTCAGACACCGGCCGCGAGCTCCCCGTATGAGCCGTAGACGAGCACATTGAGCTGTGCCGCCGGCGGCTGCGAGCCCGGCTGCGGAATCGAGACCACGCGGACTGGCCCTGGCGCGTGCTGGGCAGCGTCAGTGTCAACGACGTCGATGTCACGGGCAGGGCAGCTCCGGCAAGCTCGTCTGGCTCAGCTCGAGATCCCCGTTCCGCAGGCCGTTGAGCCTGCAGTAGTTCGTCCCCCCGGGCTGCGTGGCGTACGCTGACTCCGTCAGCGCATGACCCTTCACACCCGCCGTCGCGGACAGAAGCCGTGACGCAGTTTGATGTCAGGACCTCGGTGGCGGGAGTGACGGGCCGTGGAATGCCTCCAGCCCATCGTCGCGCCCGGATCTGGGCTCGGGCTCGGGCTCTGGCGCGGTTGTCGGGTGCCGGGCATTCCGCAGAGCAGACGGGCGCCGAGCCCGCGCGGCCGCCCCGGGGAGTCGCCCGACACGAGAAGGCGGCGCTCCGGCGGACCCCGGTGACCTCGAGCGTCGGCGGGAGAACGATTTTCCTGCCGTGACGGGGCCAACGCCTGGGCCAAAGGAGCCTGCGCGGCCGCTCGCACGGCGAGGCTGGAACGTCGCTTGCGACGCTGCGCTTCCGTCTGGAAACTTCCTTTGAGAGGTGATCCCATGAATCGCAGCCTGTTGTTGCTGTGCGTCGCCGCGTTCACGCTTGCCGTCGGCGCCTGCTCGCATCCATCGAATTCGGGAGGGTCGGCGAGCACTCCGAGTGAGACGACGACTCCGAGCACTCCTCCGTCCAGCGGCCAGATGGCCCCACCGGCCAATGCCCCGAGCTCGCAGCCCGGCGGCGCGCCGGAGCAGACCCCGCCGCCCCCGCCGCCGAGCACCAACCCCAACGGCACGCCTCCGGCCGGCGGAACCACCCCGCCTCCTGGCGGTGATAGCGGCAACGGGAATCCGCCGCCGCAATAATTTAGAATCGCGGGTCGGCGCTCAGGCTTAGGCCGAGCCTCTCACAGCATCGGCAGCGCCGCCTCGCCCCAGGGGCGAGGCGGCGGTACCGGATCGATCAGGAAAGAAGAACAACCGAATGACATCCGACTCGCTGCTCGGCTATGCCCGCTGGCGTCCCCATCCCTGGCACGGGCTCGAGCCCGGGCCCGAGTGTCCGCGCGTGGTCAACGCCTATATCGAGATCACGCCTTTCGACCTGATGAAGTACGAAGTCGACAAGGTCACGGGCTATCTGCGCGTGGACCGTCCGCAGCGCACCTCGTCGCATCCGCCCTCGCTCTACGGCTTCATACCGCAGACCTACTGCGGCGACCGCGTGCGGCGTCTGGCGAAGGACTGCGACCGCGGCGACGGCGATCCGCTCGACATTTGCGTCATCAGCGAGCGGCCGATCACCCACTCCGAGATCCTGTTGCGCGCCCGTGTCCTCGGGGGCCTGAAGATCATCGACCGGGGTGAAGCCGACGACAAGATCATTGCCGTGCTGGACGGCGATTACATCTGGGGCGGCGCGGCCGACCTCGCCGACGTTCCCGCGGCTCTGCTCGAGCGGCTGGAGCACTATTTCTCGACCTACAAGCTGGTGCCTGGAGAGCCCTCCAAGATCGCCGTCGTCGGCCGCTACGGCTATGAGGACGCCGCGCGGGTGATCACCGCCGCGATCGAGGACTACCGCGAGATGATCGGCCGGATGACGGAAGAGATGAACGGCTCCAGGGGCCGTTGAGCGGAGTGGGCCGGGCAACGAAGCGCTCGGGCGAGTATCCCGCGATAGGGGACTACGCACTCATCGGCGACTGCCATTCCGCGGCGCTCATCTCCCGGCGCGGCTCGATCGACTGGTGCTGCCTGCCGCGGTTCGATTCCGACAGCTGCTTCGGGCGCCTGCTCGACTGGCAGAAGGGCGGCCACTTCGAGATCAGCCCCGCCGGCCGCTTCAGCTCGCACCGCGAGTACCTCGAGAAGAGCCTCGTGCTGGTCACCACCTTCCGCTGCCCGAGCGGGGAGGCGCGGCTCATCGACTTCTTCGCCATGCGCGCCGGCGGCCGGCAGCGTCCCCGCCGCGAGCTCGTCAGGATCATCGAAGGGGTCAGGGGCGCGTTGCGGTTGAATGTCAGGTTCGTGCCGCGGCTCGATTTCGGCGAGGTCAAGCCGTGGATCCGCGCCGCCTCGCCGGGGGCCTGGCTCGCCGTCGGCAGCAACGCGGCGCTCGGCATTTTCGCCGATGTGCCGCTGCGCCACGGGCGCGACCACGACCTCCAAGGTACCCTGGAGGTGCACGCCGGCTCGCGCCATCACATCGGCCTGCAGTTCCTGCCGCCCGAGGAATCCGAGAGCGCGCACTTCGACGAGAAGGCGGTCGCACAGCTCGATGAGCACTACGAGGAGACGCTGCGCTGGTGGCGGGACTGGTCGGCGAAGATCACCCGCGGCGACGGCCACGGCGTCAGCGTCGTGCGCTCGGCCCTGGTGCTCAAGTCCCTCTGCTATGCGCCGACCGGCGCCATCGTTGCGGCGCCGACGACTTCGCTGCCGGAGCAGATCGGCGGCGAGCGCAACTGGGACTACCGATTCTGCTGGCTGCGCGACTCCATCTTCACCGTGCATGCGCTGAGCAACCTCGGGCTGCAGGCGGAGGCGAGCGGCGTACGGCGCTTCATTCAGCGCAGCGCGGCGGGCAACGCCGATGAGCTGCAGGTGCTCTACTCCGTCGACGGCAAACGGCGGGTTCCGGAGATCGACCTCGAGAAGCTCGACGGCTGGCGCGGCTCGCGGCCGGTGCGCATCGGCAACGGCGCCGCCGAGCAGTTCCAGGCGGACATGTACGGGCTGGTGATGGAGCTCTCATGGCGCTGGAGCGAGCGCGGCGAGCGGCCGGACGAGAACTACTGGGGATTTCTGACCCAGATCGTGGAGGCGGCGATCGGCCGCTCCCGGCTGCCGGACCGCGGCCTGTGGGAGGTGCGCTCGCGGCCGCTGCACTTCGTGCAGTCGAAAGTCATGTGTTGGGCCGCTATCGATGGCGGCGTAGCGCTGGCGGAGCGCTATTCGCTGCCGGCGCCGGTCGACCGCTGGCGGCGGGAGCGCGATACCCTGCGCAAGGACATCGAGAAGCGGGGCTACGACCGCAAGCGGGGCATTTTCGTCCGCAGCTACGGCAGCAAGGACGTCGACGCGGCGCTCCTGCTTCTGCCCGCGGTCGAGTTCGTGGCGTGGGATGACGAGCGCATGGTCCGCACGACCGACGCCATCCGCAAGGAGCTTTCGCGCAACGGCCTGGTGCTGCGCTACAAGGCGCAGGACGGCCTGAGCGGAGACGAGGGCGTGTTCGTGGCGTGCACCTTCTGGCTGGCCGAATGTCTGGCGCACCAGCGGCGGCGCAAGGAGGCGCGGGAGGCGTTCGACCGGGCCTGCCGTTGCGCCAACGACCTCGGGCTGTTCGCGGAGGAGTATCAGCCCAAGATCGGTGAGATGTTGGGAAATTTCCCGCAGGGTCTGACGCACCTGGCGCACGTGTCGGCGGCGCTGGCGCTCGAGGGCGAGCCGGCGCCTTCGAGCGAGGACACTTGAGGTGTCCCCGCTCCGGCGAGCGCGCGCGCACGGAGGTGCGGGCCGTCGACGGCCAGTGGCACTGCCCGGCACGACGATTGCACCCGCGTCGTCATGCTCAACATTCCGGTCCGGGTTCACGGCTGGGCCCGGCAGATCTGGGCCCTCATCAAGGACGCGGCGTACGGCTGGAACGAGCACCAGGCGTCCCGGATCGGGGCGGCGCTCGCCTTCTACACCGTCTTCTCGCTCGGGCCGATTCTCCTGCTGACGGTGGCGGTGGCGGGGTTTTTCTTCGGGCAGGGCGCCGCGCGGGGGGAGATCTACCGGCAGGTCAGCAACCTGATCGGGCCGCGGTCGGCGGCCGAGGTGCAGATGGTGCTGATGCGCGCCCATCGGCCCGAGGCCGGGGTTCTGGCCACTGCGATCAGCATCGTGACCCTGCTCTTGAGCGCCGATGCCGCCCTGGTGGAGCTGAAATCCGGGCTGGATGAGATCTGGAGCGCGCCGGCCATGGGCCGGCAGTGGTACTGGGCCTACCTGTGGACGCGGCTGCTGTCGATCGCGCTCATCGTGGTGCTCGGGCTCCTGCTGCTGGCGTCGCTGCTCTTCAGCGCGGCCCTGGGGGCGCTCGAGGCGCTTTCGAGCGGCATCATCGTCGTCGGCACCGTCCTGCGCTGGACGAGCTCGCTCGTCTCCTTCGGCCTCGCGGGACTGCTCTTCGCGACGGTCTACAAGGTGCTGCCGAGCGTGAATCTCGCCTGGAAGGACGTGGCGGTGGGGGCGTTGATCACGGCGGTGCTCTTCATCATCGGGAAATACGCCATCGGCCTCTACCTCGGCAGCAGCACCGTGGCGTCCACCTACGGAGCGGCGGGGTCCGTCATCGTGGTGCTGCTCTGGGTGTACTACTCCGCCCAGGTATTTCTATTCGGCGCGGAGCTCACGCGCGGATATGCCTATCGGTTCGGGTCCCGCCGGGGGCTGCCCCCGCCATCGTCCAAGGCGACCTGAATGGGCGCGCCCGACTGGATTACGCGGCCCCATCCCTGTGCCGCGCCCTGCGGGCCGGCAAGCGCCATGCGCTTGCCGTTCAAAATCGCTCCCGGCGATTTTGTCGAGCCGGGATTGGGGTGATCGGGACGGACCGAGCTGAATTGGCGCGCCCGACTGGATTCGAACCAGCGACCTGCAGCTTCGGAGGCTGCCACTCTATCCAACTGAGCTACGGGCGCGCCGCCCGCGTGGGGATCGGCAATGATACGCGGACCGGCGGGCTGACGCCATTTACGGCAGTGGGTCAGCCTCAGGCGGCCGGGGCGGATCCACTACCCCATTTACGAAGGCGGGAGCCAAACGGTTATACTGGCGGCTTCGTGTTCGCAGGTCCCGTGCGAGGCAGCGGTGAGCAAGCAGGACACTCATTTCGTCAACATGTTCAGCCTGGTGATCGGCGGACTCTTCGCCATCGCCATCATTTTCTTCGTGGCGGCGCGCGCACTCGGTGCCCGCATCGACAGCCGGGAAATGATGAGCCATCAGGAATATCAGAAGAGCGTCGCGGCGCGCGTCGCCCCCTTCGAGCAGGAGGCGGTCGCCGGGCAGAGCAACGCCGCCCTGGCGATCAAGCCCCTCGCCGCCACGGCGGAGGCCGGGGGCTCATCCGGCGTGGCCATACCGACGAGCGGCAAGCAGCTCTTCGCGCAGACCTGCAGCGCCTGTCACGGCCCCGGCATCGCCGGCGCGCCGAAGGCGGGTGACAAGGCGGCCTGGGCGCGGCACATCGCCAAGGGACTGCCCATCCTCTACCAGCACGCGCTGCACGGGTTCACCGGCAGCAGCGGCACCATGCCCGCCAAGGGCGGCCGTACGAACGTGCCCGACGCCCTGGTCGAGCAGGCCGTGAACTACATGGTCTCGCTGGTCGACCCGGCCATGGTCAAGGGCAAGAAGAGATAGCCCCGGCGGGGTCCCCGCCGGATCACCCGCAAGCCCGGGTCGCGGGCTCGCGGTCCAGGCATCGCAGCATCACCGCCTCGCTGACATGGCGGCCGGCGATGGCCTCCCGGCCGTCGACGTCGGCAATGGTGCGCGCCACCTTCAGGATGCGCTGGCGGGTCCGCGCCGAGAAGCGCAGGTGCCTCATCGTCCGGTCGAGGAGCGCGCGCGCCGGGGGCTCCAGAGCGCAGCAGCGCTCGACCTGGGCGTCCGTCAGGCGGGCATTGCACCGTCCCTGGCGGGCGAGCTGCCGGGTCCTGGCCGCAGCGACTCGGACCGCCAGCGCCGCGGTGGATTCCCCTTGCGGCAGGTGCTCGCCGAAGTCCCCGGCCTCGAGCCGCGACACCTGCACATGCATGTCGAGGCGGTCGAGCAGCGGCCCGGAGATCCGCGCGCGGTACCGTTGGGCCTGCGCCGGGGTGCAGCGGCAGGCGCCGTCCGGATCGCCCAGATGCCCGCAGGGGCAGGGATTCATGGCCGCAACCCGTTGGAACTGCGCCGGGTAGTCCGTGTGCGCGGCGGCCCGGGCGATCCGCACGACGCCGGCTTCCAGCGGCTCCCGCAATGCCTCGAGCACCTGACGGTCGAACTCCGGCAGCTCGTCGAGGAACAACACCCCGTGATGGGCGAGGCTGATCTCACCGGGGCGGGCCAGCGCTCCGCCGCCCACCACGGAGGCCGGGGAGGCCGTGTGGTGCGGCGAGCGGAACGGACGGCGCCCGAAGCCGCCCATGTCGAATCCGGCGGCGCTGACCGAGGCGATGGCGGCGCAGTCGAGCGCCTCGGCGTCGGTGAGCGGGGGCAGCAGCCCCGGCAGGCGTTGCGCCAACATGCTCTTGCCGCAACCCGGAGGCCCGATCATCAACAGGCTGTGGCCGCCCGCGGCGGCGATCAGCAGCGCCCGCTTGGCCAGCATCTGCCCCCTGACCTCGCTGATGTCGGGGCCGGCCTCGACCCGCCGCTCGGGCCGCCGATCCTCCGCGGGAGGCGAATGCAGGCGCAGCGGCTCTTCCCCGGTGAGGTGCCGGCAGACCTCCTTCAGATGCGAGGCCCCGCGGACCGAGGTGCCGGCGCCAATGAGCGCCTCGTCCGCGTTGGCGGCGGGGACGATCAGCTCGTGGCCGTCGCGGCTCGCATGCGCGGCCGCGAGCAGGATGCCGCGCACCGATTTGACTTCCCCTCCCAGGCCGAGCTCGCCGTAGAGCTCGCACGCGCAGCAGCCGCGGATTTCCGTCCGGCGGAACTGTCCGGAGGCGATGAGGATGCCGAGCGCGATGGGCAGCTCGAACCGGCCGCCCTCCTTGGGGATTTCCGCGGGCGCCAGGTTGACGACGATGTGGCCGCCCGGGAACTCGAAGCCGGAGGAAAGCAGCGCTGCGCGCACCCGGTCGCGGCTCTCCCTGACGACCGTCGCCGGCAAGCCGACCAGATGGAACGCCGGCAGGCCGCTGCCGACCGTGACTTCGACCTGAACCAGCGGCGCCTCGAGGCCCACCTGGGCCCGGCAGAGGAGCGTGGCGACCTCGTTCATGGCTGAGACAGCCCTGCGGCCGCTTCAGCGGGACTCAATTACCTGCTGTTGGCGTTCCCGGCGCGGCGGCCGGCTGCGGGGCCGAGAGGCCTTCGAGCGCCTGCAGCCTCGCCTCGAGCTCCGCCAGGCGGGCGCGCGTGCGCTCGAGTACGCGGGTCTGCGTGTCGAATTCATCCCGCGTCACCAGGTCGAGCTTGCCGAGGCTGGAGCGCAGCACGGCGCGGAAGTTGGTTTCGAGATCCTGGCTGATGGTCCGAAAGGCCGGCGGCACGCTGTCCAGCAGCCGGCGGGTGATCTCGTCGATCCGGAAGCTGTCCATCATCTCTCACCTCCAAGGTCCGATGCCCCCCGATGGGGCGAGGCCGCCGACACGCGGCACCAAATCAGTGCGCCGGGAGGGCCCGCGTTGGCGCAAGTCCCGGAAAGCACTGTGAAAATTGCGATGGCATGGATTCTGCACCCCGATTGCCCGCTTCACTAGCTTACGCGCGCGAGGGCTGGTCGTGCAGCCGCTATTCGTGGCCCGATCGTCCCGAAACGCGCCCAAAGACTCGAGAACCGTCCGGGAGACCACATGCGCACCGCTCCGAACTTCTTCAAAGCATTCCGTCGAATGGCGGGTGTCGCGGCCCTCGCGACCTTCACCCCAACGCTGGTGTGGGCGGCCGATGCGGCCGCGGCCACACCCGACAAGGGGGACATGGCCTGGATGCTGACCTCCACCGCCCTGGTGCTGCTGATGTCGGTGCCGGCGCTGGGCCTCTTCTACGGCGGCCTGGTTCGTACCAAGAACATGCTCTCGGTGCTGATGCAGGTGTTCGTCGGCTTTTCGCTGATCACGGTGCTGTGGTGCGTCTACGGCTACTCGCTGACCTTCACCGCGGGGAACGAGTTCATCGGCGGCCTGAGCCGGCTGTTCCTTGCCGGGACCTTCAACCCCTTGACCGGCGCCTTTTCCAACATCGGGACCTTCGACAAGGGCGTGGTGCTGAATGAGCTCGTGTACGTGTCCTTCCAGGCCACGTTCGCCGCGATCACCTGCTGCCTGATCATCGGCGCGCTGGTCGAGCGGGTGAAGTTCTCCGGCATCCTGCTCTTCCTCGCGTTCTGGTTCACCTTCTGCTACTGCCCGGTGGCGCACATGGTGTGGTATGTGCCCGGGCTCGACCTCAATCCGGCCGACCACCCGGTGGCGGGCCTGTTGGCGGGTTGGGGCGCGCTCGATTTCGCCGGCGGCACGGTGGTGCACATCAACGCCGGTGTCGCGGGCCTCGTGGGCGCCGTCGTCCTCGGCAAGCGCATCGGCCTCGGCAGGGAGCCGATGCCGCCGCACAGCCTCACGATGACCATGATCGGCGCGTCGCTTCTCTGGTTCGGCTGGTTCGGCTTCAATGCCGGCTCCGCCCTCGAGGCCAACGGCTCGGCGGGGCTCGCCTTCCTGAACACCTACCTCGCCACCGCCTGCGCGGTGCTCACCTGGATGGGTGCGGAGTGGGTCATCAAGGGCAAGCCCTCGATGCTGGGCGCGGCCTCGGGCGCGGTGGCGGGACTGGTCGCCATCACCCCGGCGGCCGGCAACGTGGGGATTCCCGGCGCGTTCGTGATCGGCCTCGCCGTCGGCCCGCTGTGCTTCTGGGGCGTCACCGGCCTGAAGAAGATGATCCGCACCGACGATGCGCTGGACGTGTTCGGCGTACACGCGCTCGGCGGCGTCTTCGGCGCGCTCACCACCGGGATCTTCAACGATCCGGCCCTCGGCGGACCGGGCGGCAGCGCCTATCCGGGCATCTGGGCCCAATTCCTCATTCAGGCCGAGGCCGTGGGTGTGGTGATCCTCTGGACCGCGGTGGTGGCCGCCATCGGCTTCTATCTGGTCAAGTGGACCGTCGGCCTGCGCGTGAGCGAGGACGAAGAGCGCGAGGGCCTGGACATCACGGTCCACGGCGAGCGCGCCTACGACATGTAGTCGGATCCCAAGGCGCGGGGACCTGGAGCCCCGGGGCGGCCGAGCGCCCCCCGGGGCTCCTGCTTTCGGGGACGGCTTGTCCCTTCTGTGAGCATTTGCCGTCTACTGTGTGACAGAGTTCAAAGGACGGGCCCGGATCAGGGTGGAAAATGGCGGTGCACCGGGGAGTAAAGTCATGTCACGATTTACCGCCATTTTACTGGGCGCCGCGCTCGCCACCCTTTTAGGGGGGGCAGGGGTCGCACGCGCCAGCGGCAGCGTCGTCTACGAGTGGACGGACGCTCACGGAGAGGTGCACTACACCGACCAGTGGGTGCCCGGCGCCAAGCGCATCACCATCCAGACGGCCCACGGTCCGGCGGACGCGGGCGCCATGCAGGGCATCCAGGGCGAGAGCAATGCCGCCTCCAAGGAGGTCGCGCAGCAGGAAGACGCCCGCGCCGTGCAGAAGGACGAGGCCAGGATCCGTGCCAAGGCATGCAAGGAGGCCAAATCGAATTACGAGACGCTGATTCAGTCGCGCCACATCTTCACGACCGACAAGAGCGGTGCGCGCCACTACCTCTCCGATGCCCAGGCCAACGCCCTTCGGGTCAAGGCCCGCGAGAGCATGCAGGCCGACTGCGGCACCGGCAGCTAGCTCCGAGCGCCC
>DAHUXV010000213.1 GCA_027306985.1 Gammaproteobacteria bacterium
GCCCTACCTCACGGAGACGACCTCCGGCCTGACCTACACGGTGAACCGCTTCCGGGGCTGGCCGCATTCGGGTCACATCACCCTGGTCCGGGGAGAGCGCTCGCGCCTGGCGGACTTCGCCTCGGATATCCTGTAAGCTGCGGAGCGATGGGCGTACCCCGACCGGGGTACCGCCTGGACTTGTAAGCTTCTGTTAATGCACGGAAACCGGCCCCCGCGGCTGCGGTCGAACACAAGATGCGCGCGTTCGTCCTGATCCTCCTCGCCGCCCTGCTGAATGCCACCACCCTCGCGGCGGCGGCTGAGCCGACCGGTTCGCTCGGCAGCCGGCTCGCCACCGATCTGCCCTCGGCCATCACGGCGGATCTGCCGAACCTCAGCAGTCCGGCGGATCTCATGCTCTCCAAGCGGGAGCAGTACCAGATCGGCTATTCCGTCATGCTGCAGATGCGCCAGCAGGGCAAGATCTTCGACGACCCGGAAACCGACGAGTACGTCCAGCAGATCGGTCAGCGCCTCGCCTCCCAGAGCACCGACGGCGGCGGATACTTTCATTACATCGTCCTGAAGAGCAACGAGATCAACTCCTTCGCGGTGACCGGCGGCTGGGTCTTCATCTTCACCGGCCTGATCGCAGCCACGCATACGGAGTCGGAGCTCGCCGCGGTCATGGCGCACGAGACGGCGCACATCACGCAGAATCACGTGGCGCGTAAGCTCGAGGAGTCGAAGAAGGCGACCATGACCTCCCTCGTGGCGATGCTCGGCGCCGTCCTCCTCGGCGCGCTCGGGGGCGGCGGCGGCCAGGCGATCGAGGGCGGCGTCATCGCCTCGCAGGGGCTCGCCGAGCAGCAGCAGCTCGACTACAGCCGCAGCGTGGAAGAGGAAGCCGACCGCGTCGGCATCACGTATCTGGCGGCCGCGGGCTTCGACCCCAAGGCCATGGCCGACTTCTTCGCGCAGCTGATGCGCGAGAACGGCATGCAGGACAGCTGGGTGCCGGCGACGCTGGAGGACCACCCGGTGGACGCCGAGCGCATTGCCGCCGCGCAGGCGCGCGCCGCGCTGTATCCGCCGGTAGCGGACACGAGCTCGCCGGATTACCACCTGATCAAGACGCGCGTCGAAGTGCTGACAGCACCCCGGGGCGAGGACATTCAGCGCCAGTTCGCCGAGAAGATCGCCAGAGGGGATCACAGCCTCGGCACGATGTACGGCGACGCGCTGGCGCTGATGCTGGACGATAAAGCGGCTCAGGCAGTGCCCATCCTGAAGAGGCTGATCGAGCAGCATGGCGACCTGCACCTGCTCTACTGCGCGCTCGGCCAGGCGCTGGCGCAGGCGGGCGATATGAAACAGGCGCTCGCGACCTTCCGGCTGGCGACGCGGCTGTTTCCGCGCAACGTCCCGGTCACGGTGCGTTACGCCCAGACGCTCATGGCTGACGGCCAGAACTCACGGGCGCACAGGATGCTGCTGGATCTGTTCAACAACGTCGACCCGACGCCGGATCAGATCGAGCTGACAGCCCGCGCCGCGAGCGCCGCTGGCGACCTGGGCGACGCCTATTACTACATGGGCATCTACCAGACCGAGACGGGCAATCTGCCTCTCGCCGCACGGCAATACCAACTGGCGCTCGCCGCCCCGCACCTGACCAACGTCCAGCGTGCGCGGATCGCCGCCAGCCTGCGGCAGGTGCGCGACTACCTGGCGAGCGCGCGCCAGCAGCACCAGGGCGAATGACTCGCCGGGAGCGAGTCATAACGACGCACATCGTGCGTCGGCCCCTGCGCCAGCAGGGGCGAAGCCCAGGACGGGCTGAGTAATGACTCGCCTGGAGCGAGTACACCCGGCGCTCCCCGCGCCGCGGCCTTCGGCCCGCCTGCGGCGCTCAACGCCGCTCCCGGCATCGTCAGTCATGACGGCGCGCAAGGTGCGTCGGCGCGGCGGCGGCTGCTACAATGTCAGTTTGGAACTCAGCACGGATCCGTAATGCCAACAAAAATCCGCCCGGCGGCGCTCCGGGCAGCCGCGATGTCACTGCTCGCCCTCGCCCTCGCCGGCTGCGCCACCGTGCCGCCGTCGGAGCGCAATCCGCGCGACCCGTGGCAGCGGATGAACCGCGCGACGTTCCGCTTCGATCTCGGGTTCTACAAGCGCATCCTCATACCCGTCGCCACCGACTACGTGCGCGTCACGCCGCACCCGATCCGGGCCGGCGTCCACAACTTCGTCGGCAATCTTTTCTACCCCACCGTGATCGTCAACGCCCTGCTTCAGGGCAAGGCCCTGCCGTTCGCGCGCGACCTGGGCCGCCTCGTCGTCAACACCACCGTGGGGATCGGGGGACTGTTCGATCCCGCCTCGCGAATGGGACTGACACGCGAGGATCGGGACTTCGGACAGACCTTCGGCAAGTGGGGCATTCCGACGGGCCCCTACGTCGTGCTGCCCTTCCTCGGCCCATCGGACGTGCGTGACGCGCTCGGACTCGTGCCGGACTATTTGTATGCCAGCCCGCTTGGCTACGGGCACTACCCGGG
>DAHUXV010000194.1 GCA_027306985.1 Gammaproteobacteria bacterium
AACGCTTCGAGCTGGTAGCTCAGGCGCCCATCGAGCGCATCACCCTTCAAGCCCGCCTCGTAGCTGTCGGCCGTCTCGGGGCTGAGCAGGTCCGGGGTGTAGTCCGGCCCGAAGTCGATGGCCGACGGCTTGAACGCGGCCCGGTAGTCCGCATAGACGCGCACCTCGTCCCGGCCCGCGCGCCACACGCGATAGCTCGCACCCACCGTTTCGGTCGGCCTGACGAGGGTCTTGCTCACGGTTTTTGCCGCCAGCACCGGCGGGGGCAACGTCAGGTCGCTGGAGTTCTTGTGCTCGTACGCCTCGTTCAGGCGCACACCCGCGAGGATGTCCCAGCGCGCACGGGGATGGAAATCGAGCTGTGCGTACTGACCGGCGAACAGGCGCTTGTCATCGAGCGCGCCGATCTCATTCGGCGGAAACGTCCAGGTCGGCGGTGGGACCACCGAGCCGTCGAGGGGCACCACGTAGGAACTGTTGCCGTTCAGGGTCACCTGCACGCCGCGCCCGTACAGGAGATCGGAGCCCACCACCACGTGCGCGCGCCCGGAGGCCCTGACATCGAGGTGGGTGTCGAAGTAGCCATCCTCGATCAGACGGTGCTGGTTCTGCGTGTCAGCCGCGCCACTGAGATCCGGGTGCAGAAAGGCGCGAACGTCGGTGACCTTCGAGTACGAGTAGGAGACGCGCGTCTCCCATTGGCCGAGCGGTGTGGGATGCGTGTAATCCAGCGCCAATTGATAGGCGTTCTCGTTGATCTTCGCATCGGCGGGATTGAAATTGGCGTTGATGGGCGTCAACGATGTGAGCATCGTGCCGCTGCGGATCACGGGGCTCGGCGGCACGTCGCTGGTGAACGAGAGGTTGACATCGACACGCAGGGTGCCGCCCCCCACATCGACGGCGCCGCGATAGAGCCCTCGCTGGTCCGACACGGACTCGCGCCCGTCGGCGAAGCCCCGCCGCTCGCCGTCGATCGCGAGCGACTGCCGGTACGAGCCTACCCGCGGCAGCACCATCGAGGCCGATCCGCGCAGCGACCCGTAGGTGCCGTAGGACAATTCGGCTTCATTGCTCGCCTGGCCCGCGGGGTAGTGCAGCACCTGGACGACGCCGACGAAGGACGTGGCGCCGAACATCACCGGCGCCGACCCCTTCATGACTTCGATGCGCTCGACGTCAGTCAGATCCAGAGTCGGGATCGCGGGATTGAATGCCCCGCCCCAGGGCACGCCGTCGACCACGAGCAGGAAGGCGTCGAACTCATGCAGGCCCCAGAACGCGGGCACCGCGCTCGAGGGCCCGGCATCCCCGCCAGAGGGCGCCTCGACACCCGGAACGAGGCTGAGTGCGCTCGCCATATCATGCGCGCCGAGCGCTCGTTGCATCCGTCCCGAGACGACCGAGATGTCGATCGGAATGCGCCCCTCGGGCTCCGGTGTGCGCGTCGCCGTGACCACGATGGTGTGAAGTGAGTCGGCCCGCGCCACCGCAGCGAGCGACCCGCAGACACAGGCAACGGCAACGAATGCCCTCATGAGCGATCTACTCCGCTCGACCCGCACGTTGCTCACGCCATCTCCCCCGCCACACCTCGACAGGCAATCGTGTCCCGCGAAAGACAGATCGCCTTTCGAGGTGGAAGGCTCTGCTGCGGGATCCGCGGCCGCGCGGGACCGCACGGCAGCTGCGCCGGCGGGCGGGCCGGTTCAGACGGGGGCTCGTGGGGAGCGGCCGCGGACTCGATGAGGCGCGGCGCGCAGCTCCCCGCGTCCGGTGAACCGATCGTCCGCGTCAGGCAGCGGCAATATAGGCAACGCCCCCGCCTACTACCAGCGGTCGTACTTTGGGCTGGCGCGGCACCCGGCCACCGAGGTTGCCTCGCACGAAGGGCGTCTCTGCCGGTGACGGCACCCACCCGTGCGAGGCGATGCAAAGGCCACGGCCATCCTTCTCAGGCCGGCACCTGCGGATCGACCGGGACTCCGTTACTTCGCGGATCCAGTCCCTCGGCGGAGCGGGCGGGCGAAGCCGCCGTCTTCAGGCGTTCGCGGCCGCCTTCGTCTCGGTGACCTCGGCGATCACCTCTTCCGCCACATTCTTCGGCACCGGATCGTAGTGCGAGAACTCCATGGTGTACGAGGCGCGGCCGCTGGTCATCGAGCGCAGCTGGCCGATGTATCCGAACATCTCCGACAGCGGCACGACGGCCACGACCGCGATGTTGGCGCCGCGCTCGAGCTGATCCTGGATCATGCCGCGGCGCCGGTTCAGATCGCCGATGACATCGCCCAGATAGTCGCCCGGCGTCACGGTCTCGACCTTCATCACCGGCTCGAGCAGGATGGGGGCGGCCTTGCGCATGGCTTCGCGGAAGCATGCCTTGGCCGCGATCTCGAACGTCAGCGCGTTCGAGTCGACGTCGTGGTAGCTCCCGTCCGTCAGCGTGGCGCGGAAATCCACGGTCGGGAAGTGCGCCAGCACGCCGTCTTCCTTCTGGATCTTGAGCCCCTTCTCCACCGCCGGCACGTACTCGCGCGGCACGGAGCCGCCCGAGGTCGCATCGACGAATTCGAAGCCCTTGCTGCGCTCGAGCGGCTCGAAGGTGATCCACACCTCGGCGAACTGACCGGAGCCGCCGGTCTGCTTCTTGTGCACGTACTGCTCGTCGATCTTGCGCGTGATGGTCTCGCGATAGGCGACCTGCGGCTCGCCCATGGTGCCTTCGACGTTGAATTCCGTGCGCATGCGATCGAGCGTCACTTCGAGGTGCAGCTCGCCCATGCCGCGCAGGATCGTCTGTCCGGTCTCGCGATCGGTCTCCAGATGCAGCGAGGGATCGGCACGAACCATCTTGCCGAGCGCGGCGCCGAATTTCTCCTGATCGCCCTTGACCTTCGGCTGCACGGACACGCTGATCACGGGGTCCGGGAAGCGCATGCGCTCGAGGATCACGGGATTGGCGGCATCACACAGCGTGTCGCCGGTCTCGGTTTCCTGCATGGAGACGAGCGCGATGATGTCGCCGGCGCGCGCCTCCTCGATCGCATTCGCCTCCTTGGCGAACATCTCGACCATGCGGCCGATCTTCTCGCGCTTGCCGCGCGTGGTGTTCTGTACGGAGGCGCCCCTGGTGAGCACGCCCGAGTACACGCGCACGAAGGTCAGAGCGCCGTACGCATCGTTGATCACCTTGAACGCCAGGCCGCTGAACGGCTCGTCGTCCGAGCACCTCCGCTCGCCGACGACGTTGCCATCCTCGTCCAGCGTCTTGATCGCCGCGACGTCCGTGGGCGCCGGCATGTAGTCGACGACGGCATCCAGCACCTGCTGCACGCCCTTGTTCTTGTATGAAGAGCCGCACAGCACGGGGGTGAACGCACCCGTCACGGTGCCCTTACGCAGACACTTGCGCAGCACGTCCGCCGAAGGGGCGTGGCCTTCCTCGAGGTACCTGTGCATGGCGTCATCGTCCATCTCGAGACAGGTGTCGACGAGCTCCGTGCGGTACTTCTCCACATTCGCGAGGATCGCGCGATCCGTCGGCATGTGGATGCCGAGCTTGTCGGCGAGATCAGGGGTCACCTCGAGACTCTGCCACTCCGCATCCTTGTCGTCCGAGTCCCACACCAGGGCCTTCATCTCGACGAGGTCGATCATGCCCTTGAAGTTGTCTTCGGAGCCGATCGGGATCTGCACCGGCAGCGGGCGCGCGCCGAGGCGCTTCCTGATCATGTCCACACAGCGCGTGAAGCTGGCGCCGCTGCGGTCCATCTTGTTGACGTAGCAGACGCGCGGCACGCCATAGTTGTCCGCCAGGCGCCAATTGGTCTCGGACTGCGGCTCCACGCCCGCGACGCCGTCGAACACCACCACGGCGCCGTCGAGCACGCGCAGCGAGCGATTCACCTCGATGGTGAAGTCGACGTGCCCCGGAGTGTCGATGAGGTTGATCTTCTTCCCGCGCCAGAAGCAGGAGACCGCCGCGCTCTGGATCGTGATGCCGCGCTTCTGCTCCTGCTCGAGGTAGTCCGTCGTCGTCGAGGTCTTCAGATCCTTGGTGTCATGGATGTCGATGATCGTGTGCTTGCGCCCGGTGTAATACAGGATGCGCTCCGTCGTCGTCGTTTTGCCGGCATCGACGTGGGCGATGATGCCGATGTTGCGGATATCAGAAAGAGCGGTTGTACGGGCCATGGCAAGTTTCCGTTTCGAATATTCGGTTCACACTGTCGGGCAGCCGGGCAGGCGTGCTGGCCCGGCTCATGTATCCAAAATGATCTGCGCTGAAGAGAGCAGCGCCCTCCTCGATCCCATGCCTGGCGCTGGCAAATCCGGGACTCGAGGGCAGAAGGGGCCGGCATACTATAGATATCGCATCAGAAGTTCAATCGCGTCGTGCCGGCTTTGCGAAGCACGGATGCCGAAGACGGCAGGCACGGGGCAGGTCCGCCGGATGCATCGGGGCTGGTCGCCAGCCCTCTTCTGGTGAGCCAATGAGAACAATCGCTTACGGCACACCCGGACGGATCGAGACCCAGGCGGGCGCACGCCGGGGCCGCTGCAAGGGGAACGCATCCCCGGGCGGCATCCATGAGCCCGGGGGGCTCGAGCCCGAAGCTTGGCGGTCAGGGCGGCGGGCGCCCGCTGCGGGCCGTCCCGACGGCAGCCCGGGCACCCGGCGGCGGACCTGCCTGGCGGTCGGATTACCCACGGACCGGCCACCACCGCTGCAGGCTGGCCCTTCCGTAGGGCACGCGCAACTCCCGATCCTTGGTGGCGCCGCGGCGCGAGTCCGCGCGCAAAGGGCCTGCCCGGCGCCCAGCGACGATCGCATCGGCGCGGCCCTTGGATCGACATCCAACCATGCGCAGTGTATTCGAAGCGGCTGGAGGCAACGACGGCCTGCGCCGCCCGGCCGAGGCCTGGCATCGTCGCGTGATGGCCGACGAGGTCGTCGGCCACGCCTTCAGCCACGGGTTCCACCCGCAGCATACGGAGCGAGGCGCCGCCTACCGGGCCGAGGCAGTCGGACGATGCTCGACCTTGGCGGCTCGCGCACACCATTGCCGCGGGTGTAAATTGGCGCTGGCAGTGTTGCGGCCGCCGCGATAGGCTCGCTCCAGTACTCGTACGGAAGAGGTGCCAATGTCCATCAAACGCACATCCAAGAGCACTGGAGCCGCCGCACGCCAGCCTGCAGCCTCGCCCAGCGTACGTCACATCGAAGTGACCGCGCCGCAACAGATGGTCCCGGGGGATCTCTACTCCGGCTGGCGTTGCAAGAACAAGTCATGCGGGCTCGTCATCGCCATCGCGGCCCCACGGTCAGGCGCCAAGCCATCGTCAGCCCAGTCGGACGACCAGCTCATCGTGCTCAAGTGCCCGCATTGCGGCGACGAGAATCTGTACCGCTGGAGCGCCCGGGGTGAGCAGCAGTACACGCCGAAAGGCGCCGCTTCCTGAGCCCCGCACAGCTCTCCCCGGCCGGCCAGCGCTGCGGCACCTTCCTGAGCCGGGCGAGGTCGTATCCCATCGCGCGCACGCGCGCCGCCATGGCGCGGTAATCGCTCGCGCAGATCTGCGGCGTGCGCGCCATGAGCCACACGTAGTCGCGCGCATCGCGCGCAACGATCACGCGGCTGTAGTCCGGCGCCAGCCACGCCACGATGTACTGCTCGCGCAGCAGCCACAGCAGATGCACCGTCCACTCGGCGTTGCCGCTGCCGGGGACGACTGTTGCAGTCGAGTGGATCGTCTTGAGCGGCCCGACGAAGCCCCCGCGATGGAATCGGAAGCTCGTGCGGATGTCCCCGTCGGGCTGCAGACGGTAGGTTTCGACCTGGTCGTAGCCGCTGCCCCCGAAACCGGTCTGAATCGAGGCTATGACATACCAGCGCCCCATGTAGCGCGACAGCTCCACGTGACGCACGGGCCGTATGGGCCTCTCGGCGATGGCCGAGCGGCAGGCGGGCAGCGCGAGCGCCAGGCACAGGCCGATCAGCTTCCTCGAGCGCCTCATGACGGACACTCCGCGCCCGCTTCGGGCTCGGCGCCCGCTCGTGTGAAGAGATAGTGGGCGATGAGCCACTCGCTGCCCCCGCAGTGGCCAAAGAGCTCGGCGCAGGCCATCCAGAACACCCGCCAGCGGTTGAGCCAGAGCGGAGCGGCCTCTCCGTAGCACTCGCGCAGCACCGCGAGCGCCGCGCCGCGGTGGCGATCCTGCCGCTCGAGCCAGTGATTGGCCGTCTTCTCGTAATGCCTGCCATCGAGAAGCCAGCGCCGCCCGATGCGCAGGGCGCCCTGGAAATGCAACAGCGTCTCGGCCGCCGGCATCTGCCCTCCGGTGAAGAAATGCCGGCCCATCCAGTTGTCCGCCCCCGCCGTCTCGAAGGGGTACATGAGCGTGCGATGCGCGAAGATGTGCACGAAGAGCCTGCCCTGAGGCCGCAGCCAGCCGGCGATGCGGCTCATCAGCCGCTCGTAGTTGCGCAGGTGCTCGAACATCTCCACCGACACGCAGCGGTCGAACCGGTTCGACTCGAGCGCCAGGTGACTCACGTCGCAGGTGAGCACCCGCACGTTCGCGAGGCCCCGCTCGCGGCATCGCGCCTCGATGTGGCGCCGCTGCGCGCTCGAGTTGGACACCGCCGTGATGCGGGCCGCCGGGTAGCGCTCCGCCATCCAGAGCGTGAGCGATCCCCAGCCGCAGCCGAGCTCGAGGATGTCCTGCCCGTCGGTGAGCTGCGCGCGCTCGCAATACAGGGCGAGCATGGCCGCTTCCGCCTCCTCCAGGGTCTCGTTGCCGGCGGGGTAATAACAGCCGGAATACTTCATCCGCGGCCCCAGACAGAGCGCGAAGAAGGCCGCCGGCAGCTCATAGTGCTGCGCGTTGGCGGCCTCGGGGTGCACCGCGATCGGACTTCCTCGCAGCTGCGCGAGCCTGACCGAGAGACGCTCCGCCTCGGCTTCCAACCCGCCGTCGCGCTCCTGCTGCAGTCGGCGAGCGCAAAGACGGCGTATTCCGCGGCGCACGAGCCAGTCGGGCAACAGGCCCCGCTCGGCGAGGCCGATCAAGCCCGGGCCGGGGCGGTCGGACTGCGGCGCGGCAAGGTCCGAGACTTCGGTGCGCATGGGAATCAGCTCCTCGTCGAATGCGGGCGTCGGGGAAACCAGGGAAAGAGCACCGGGGTGCGGCGCTGGTAATCGCGGTACTCCTCGCCGCGCGAGCGCAGCGCCTGGGCCTCGGTCCAAGGCACGCCGCTCAGGAATCGCAGGAAGATCCACATCGCCAGCGGGCCGAGCCAGGCGAGCGCCCAGAGGGGCGAGCCCACCGCGAGCGCCACGTAGGCGAACCAGTGCAGCCACTCGAAGAAGTAGTTGGGATGACGGGAGTAACGCCAGAGGCCCGCGCGGCAGGTGCGCCCCCGGTGGGCCGGATCGGCGCGAAACCGGGCGAGCTGCGCATCGGCGAGCGCCTCCCCCGCCACCCCGAGCGCCCACAGGAGCGAGCCGGCGGCCAGCCAGCGCGGAGTGCTTTTCGGATTGACCGCCACCGCGGCAAACGGCAAGGCGAACAGCGGCACCAGCAACGCCTGCAGCTGAAAGAGCGCGAGCCACCGCCGCTGATCGCCGCCCCAGAGCGAGCGCAGGTGCCGGTAGCGGCCGTCCTCTCCTTCCCGCTCGACGCGCGCCCACAGGTGCGCGGCCAGCCGTGCCGACCATGCGCCCCCGAGCGCGGCCAGCAGCGCCCGCGGTGCTCGAGCGCCGCTTCCGACTGCGCCCAGGAGCACGGCGCCGCCGCCGAGGCCCGCCGCCCAGAGCACATCGACGATCCCGGCATTCCCATGCCGCCGCTGCCATGCCCAGCCGCCCGCCATCACCGCCGCCGTCAGCAGCCAGAGCGCAACGAGAGCGACCCCGATGCTCATCGGGCATCGCCGACGGCGCTGACACGCGACCAGCGGCCGGCGAGGCTCGTCAGGGACGGCATCGCGATGGCCCAACCCAGGGACAGGGCCAGCAAGCCGCGCCAGGCCGGCGCGGCCAACTGCAATGCATGAGCGCGGGCGCCGCCCAGATACGCGAGGGGTCCGCCTGCCGCTCCGATCAACGCGGCGAGCGCCGGGCGCCCGTGCAGATAGCCGAAGAGCGGCACGAGGGTCAGGGCGAACGCCACCCAAAGCCCCAGCAGCCATGCGGGCGCGTTGGCAAGAGGCCACGGCGCCGAATAGACGATGAATCCGGCCGTCACCCACAGCCCCTCCAGGGCGAGCGCCAGCAACACCGTCACCGCGATGAGCTTCAGCTCCACCCGGGGCCCAGGCGAGGCCGACAGGCGCCAGCCGGCGAACACTCCCGCGGCGACCACACCCGGCCACTCGAGGCCGTGCCCGGCGCCGAGCACCGCGGCGAGCCAGACCAGCTCGTACGCGACGAGCGTGCTCCAGAACATCAACATGCCGGCTCCCGGTCGACGATCGACTGCAACCGCCGCCACCCGGGCTTCGCCAGCAGCAGGTGCGCGACGCCGATCGAGCGCTCGCGGAAGCCCCCTTCGCAGTAGGCGAGATAGAACTCCCACAGCCTGATGAATCGCTCGTCGAAGCCCAGCGCGCGAACCTCGGGCAGCCGGGCCGTGAAACGCTCGCGCCAGGCCGCCAGCGTGCGCGCGTAGGAGTCCCCGAAGTCCTCGAGCGCCACGAGTCCGAGCTCGCTCACCCGGGTCTTCGCCGCCAGCATCGCGCTCACCGAGGGAATGAAGCTGCCGGGAAAGACGTGGCGCTTGATGAAATCCACCGCGCGCAGCGCCGCGAGGTAGCGATGATCCTCGATCGTGATCGCCTGCAGCAGCGCCAGTCCGTCGGGCTTCATCAGCCGGTCGATCGCCGCGAAGTACGTATCGAGATACGCTGCGCCCACCGCCTCGATCATCTCGATGGAAACGAGCTTGTCGTACCGGCCCTCGAGATCGCGATAGTCCTCGAGCAGAACCTCCACCCGCCCGCCGAGGCCCGCCTCCGCCACCCGTGCCGCTGCGTACGCGTGCTGCTCGCGGGAGAGGGTCGTCGTCGTGACCCGACAGCCGTACTGACGGGCCGCGTAGAGCGCGAAACCGCCCCACCCGGTGCCGATCTCGAGGACGTGATCGCAGGGCTTGAGCTGCAATCTGCGGCAGATCGTCTCGAGCTTGCGCACCGAGGCCGCCTCGAGCGTGTCGCCGCCGCCCTGCCACATCGCGGCCGAGTACATGAGATCGTGCGACAGGAACAGGCGGAAGAAGTCGTTGCCGATGTCGTAATGCGCCGCGATGTTGCGCCGGCTGCCGGCGCGCGTGTTGCGGCGCGCCGCATGCCACAGGCGCAGCGCCGCGGCGCCGAATCCCGCCAGACCCGACTCCAGGTCATCGAGCAGATCGCGATTGCGGACCCACAGCCGGACCAGCGCGACCAGCGACCGCCCCGGATCGAGGCCGGAGACGCTGCAACGCCACCGACCGTCCATGTACGCCTCGCCGGCACCCACGCTGCCGCCGGCGGCCACGAGGCGGTAGAAGGCGGGGTCGAGCACCTCGAGCCGCACGAGAGGCAGCGCGGGATCGCCCGAGGCACCGAGCTCGACCGTGCCGGCCGCATCGCAAAGCTGCAGGCGTGCGTGTCGCAGGCGCGACAATCGCGCGAGCAGGCGCGCGCGCAGGAAGCCGTCCACCGCTCCGATCGCGGATACCGCGGGCGTGTCGGCGACGGCGCTCATGAGAGGCCGTCCATGGTCCGCGGATGGCCGTGAACGGGAGTGCGCTTGACCCACAGCCGCAATGCCTCCCAGTAGATCCCTCCCATCACCTGCGCCGTCATCAAGGGATAGCGCCACAGTACGCGAGCGAGGCTGGCGCCCTTGATCGGCCGGCGCTCGAGAGCGAGCGAAGCATCGAGCTCGGGGCGCCCCTCGCGCAGCACGCTCATGCTCACCCGCAGACGCTCGCCGGGTGTCGTGAACCGCCAGACATAGTCGCGCTCCAGGCCGACGAACGGCGAGACGTGAAATGCTTTTGCGAAGCTCCATTCCCAGGCCCCCCCGAGCCGCCGCGCGGCCTCGATCGGCAGCACGTAGGCGTGGCGCTCGCCCCACGGCGTGTTGGTGATCTCGGCGACGATCGCGCTGAGCGTGGCGCCGTCGGCCGCGTAGCAGTAGTAGAAGCTCACCGGGTTGAACACATAACCCGCATAGCGCAGGTGGGTCAGAAGGCGCACGGGGCCGGCGGGGCGCCTGCCGGTTTGCCGCGCCACGAGGCCCTTGACGGCCTCGGCGAGCGGCAGGCCGGCGGCCCCCAGATAGTCGCTGCGGCGAAACTCGGCGACGTTGCGCCCGTTGCACGACCACAGCCAGCGCCCGGCGAATACCCGCTCGATCTCATCGAGATCGAGATAGAGCTGCGCGAGGCGATAGGCGAACGCATGAGGCCGCGCGGCGAGGCGACGATGCCACACCCTGCCCTCGTAGACGGCACTGTGAAGTCGTTCCGGCTGCGCGCTCATGCGGCCACCGCTTCGGCGCCGGCCGCCGGCCAGCGCGCGCCGAGCCCCGCGGCGACCTCCACGGCGCTGCGCATGCCGTCCTCGTGAAATCCCCAACCCCAGTACGCGCCGGCAAACCACACGCGATGGACGCCCTGGATCTCGGCGCGCCGTCGCTGCGCCGCCACCGCCGCGTGGGTGTAGAGCGGATGGTGATAGCGCACGCGTCGCAGCACCTTCGCCGGATCGATGGCCTGCGAGCCGTTCAGGGTCACTATCAGAGGCTGCGGGGAGTCGAGCCCCTGGAGCAGGCTCACGCAGTAGCTCACGGTGCAGGCCGCCGCGGGCTCGCGCGGAATGAGCGCGTTCCAAGCCGCCCACGCCTTGCGCCGGCGCGGCAGGAGCGCAGCGTCCGTGTGCAACACGACCTCGTTCTCCTGATAGGCGATCGCGCCGAGTATCGACCGCTCGCGAGCGCTCGCGTCCGGCAGAAGCGCCAGCGCCTGATCGCTGTGGCAGGCGAGCACGACGTGCTCGAAGCTTTCGCGGCCGCCGTCGTGGGTGACCGTCACTTCGCCGGCGCCGCGCCGCACTGCGCGCACCGGGCATCGGATCCGCTCCTTCACCCGCCACCTGGCGCGCAACGCGCGGACATAGGTGGCCGAGCCGCCCCGCACCACCCGCCACACGGGGCGGCCGCTCACGCTCAGCATCTGGTGGTTGGCCATGAACTGCACCAGGTAACGGGCGGGGAACTGCAGGACCCGGCCGGGCGGCGAGGACCAGAGCGCCGAGGCCATCGGTACGAGATGCTCATCCCTGAACGCCGCACCGTAGCCGCGCAGCTGCAGGTACTGACCGACGGTGGGCCCGGCGCCGGGATGGCGTAACAGCGCCGGCGCTTCGCGGTAGAAGCGCAGCAGGTCGCGCACCATGCCGAGAAAGCGCGGCGAGAGCAGGTTCCGCCTCTGGCAGAAGAGCCCGGCGAGAGAGCCGGCGTTGTACTCGAGGCCGCTCGCCTCATTGCGCACGGAGAAGCTCATCGTGGTCGGCTGCGAGTCGACGCCGAGCTCGGCGAAGAGGCGCGTCAAGAGCGGATAGTGCCGCGGGCTGTGCACGATGAAGCCCGAGTCCACCGCATGGCGCCGCCCCGCCACCTCGACATCGTGCGTGTGGGTATGGCCGCCGAAGTAACCGTTGCTCTCGAAGAGCGTCACCTCGTGGCTGCTCGAGAGCAGCCAGGATGCGGCGAGACCGGCGATGCCGGAGCCGACGACCGCGATGCGCACCGCTCAGCGCCTCGCTCGCGCCAGCACTCTTGCCGGCAGGGGTTTCAAGCCGTGGACGAGGCCGAGCGCCGCCATCAGCCGCAGCCCGTACCAGGTCACATCGATCTCCCACCAGAGAAAGCCCTGGCGCGCGCAGCCGGGAAATCCGTGGTGATTGTTGTGCCAGCCCTCACCGAAGGTGATGAGCGCCAGCCAGAGATTGTTGCGGCTGTCGTCGGGTGTGGCGAAGCGGCGCGAGCCGTAGCGGTGGGCCAGCGAGTTGATGGTGACCGTGGCATGGAAGAGCGCCACGGTGGAGATGAGAAATCCCCAGACCAGCATCTGCGGGCCGCTCGTATGGAGGGCGGGATCGCCCCATCGCAGCAGAGCGCCAAGCACATACATCGCCCCGGCCAGCAGCAGCGGCACCGCCACGTCGTAGCGGTCGAGCCAGAGCAGCTCCGGGTATCTGGCGAGGTCGGCCACGCGCTCAAGGTCGGTCCGAAACGCCCGCGGCGTCAGGAACCAGCCCATGTGACTCCAGAGAAAGCCATGAACGATGGGCGAGTGCGGATCGCGGGCGGTATCGGCGGTGCGGTGGTGGTGGCGGTGATGGGCGGCCCACCAGAGCGGGCCCCGCTGCACGCACGAGGCGCCGATCACGGCGAATACGAGCTGCACCGCGCGGGGAGCGCGGAACGTGCGGTGGGCGAAGCCGCGGTGGTAAAAGCCCGTCAGGGCGAACATGCGCAGCGCGTACGCCGCACCGGCGACAGCCAGCGCGGCTGCCGAGACGCCCGTCCACACCACCCCGAGACATCCGAGGTGCAGGAGGACGAAGGGCGCTGCGCGCAGCCAGTCGATGCGCTCGGCGCGCAGCGGATCGGGCGGCGCGGCAGTCTCGCGCGTGTCGTACCATCGCCGCACCGCATCCCAGCGCGATCTTCGGACGAGCGTTCCAGCGGAGCTGTATTTCGGATCTGATTCGGGCATCGCACGTCACCCTGGGTCGCGACGATGACTTATACGGGCGCGGGAGGCGGACGGATGCAAAGCCGCCGCCGCCGCGCTGCGCATTGCCCCGTGCGCCGGCCCCCGCTATGCGCGCAGAGCGTCGAAGGCCTCGAGCGCCGACTGCCGCGAGACCTTCAGGTCGACCATGGGCGCGGGATATCCGCAGCCGCTCAGGGCGCCCGGGTCGCGCCACGGCTCGTGCAACGCTGCGGCGGGGACTCGCGCGAGCTCGGGCAGCCAGCGCTTGAGGTAGATGGCCTCGGGATCGAATCGGGCGGCCTGTGTCAGGGGATTGAAGACCCGAAAATACGGCGCCGCATCGGCGCCGCTGCCCGCGACCCATTGCCAGCCGAGGGTGTTGTTGGCGAGGTCCGCATCGACCAGCGTATCCCAGAACCAGCGGGCCCCATGCAGCCAGTGCAGGCGCAGGTTCTTGGTGAGGAAGCTCGCGGCGATCATCCGCACGCGGTTGTGCATCCAACCGGTGCTCCAGAGCTCGCGCATGCCGGCATCGACCAGCGGCACTCCCGTCCGGCCGCGCCGCCAGCGCTCGAGCGCGCCCTCATCGGCCCGAGCCCAGGGGAAGGCGTCGAAGCGACGATTGAAGTTGCGCTCGCAGGTGCCCGGGAAGTGATAGAGCATGTGGTGGGCGAACTCGCGCCATCCGAGCTCGCGCAGATAGGCCTGGATACCCGCCTTCCCGCCCGCACCCGCCCGCGCGGCGCGCCTGTGCAGCGCATGATGGATCTGACGCGCGGTGATCTCGCCGAAGTGCAGGTGCGGCGACAGCCGCGACGTGCCGGCATCCGCGGGCCGGTCGCGGCCGGCGGCATAATCCGCCAGCCCACGGGCGCAGAAGCGCCGCAATCCCTCCCTGGCACCGGCCTCACCGGGGCGCCAGGCCTGCGCGAGTCCGCCCGCCCAGGGGATGCGCGGCTCCAGTCCCAGGGCATCGAGCGTGAGACTGCCCGCGAGCCTCGCCCATTGCCGCGGACGGGGCTCGGGCAGGGGTCGCGGCGCCGTCAGTTGCGACTCGAGCTTGCGCCAGAAGGGCGTGAAGACCCGGTAGGGCCGCTGTTGGGATCCGCTGAATCGCCAGGGCTCGAGCAGCAGATTGCCGGGCTGGCTCTCGACGACGATGCCCCGCTTGCGCAGCTCGCCTTTGATTTGCGAGTCGCGCTCGATGAGCGCCGGCTCGTAGCACCGCGTCCAGTAGACCGCGCGGGCGTCGGTTTGAGCGATGAGCCGGCGGAGCTCGCCGAGACTGTCTCCCGCGGCGAGATAGAGCTGCCCGCCGCGCTCGCCAAGCGCCTGGCCCAGAGCCTTCAGCGACCGGTGCAGCCACCACCTGCTGGCCGCGCCCGGCGCCCAAGTCCCCTCCTCCTGCGGCGAATGGACATAGACGGGCAACACGCGCTCGTGGGCTGCGCACGCCGCCGCGAGCGCCGCATGGTCCGAGAGACGCAGGTCGCGCCTCAGCCACACCAGCGCCGTGCTCATTGCCAGCCGCTCAGGCCTGCATCGCGCCCGGGAGCGACAACGCCAGGGCGGTGGCCGGTCCGCTCGGCTGGCCTCCGGCCGGCGCCGCGCCGATCCTGCCCTGGGCGATGACGGGCCCCGTGGGCTGTCCGCTCGGCGAGCCGCCCGCGGGCTCGACTGAGACTGCGAGCATGGCGCTGGGTCCGACTCGGGCGACGAGCGCCGGCGCCAGCCTGAGGGTGACGGGAGTCGTCGCGGAGATGACGCCGACGGCGATCGGCTTACCGCCACGGGGAATCAGCCAGAGCTCGGGCGAGTGCCCGGCGCTCACTCCCCGGGGCGAAGCCGGGACGACGATCATTCGGGCCTTGCCGACGTCCATGGTCGCGGTCCATCCCACGCGGCCGCCGCTCTCGGCGATGGTGGAGGCCATGTAGGGGACGGCCGGCGCCGCCGGCCGGCGCACGAGGAGCGCCACGATCGCGACGCACGCCGCCGCCAGCAGCACGCCTGTCGCGAGGCTCAACCGGTGCCAGAACCTGAGGCTCTGCCAGAGGCCCGGCGGCCCGCCCTCCCCTCGCGATCGTCGTGCGCCGTCGAGTTGCAACTCGCCACGGATGCGTTCCCAGACCGCCGCGGACGGCGATTCGGGCCGGATCTCCTGCGCGAGCGGCAGCAGCCGCCGCCGCCAGCGCTCCACCGCCGCGGCGGCCGATTCGCTCGCCGCCATCTCCCGCTCGACCTGCGCCCGCGCATCGGCGTCGAGCACGCCGAGAACGTACTCGGCGTAGCGCACATCGGGAGTGCCATCGTCTGACGGTGTGCTCATCTGAAGAGCGTCATGTTTCCAAACACGTGCGCAATTGCGCCAGGGCGCGGCGGATCCGGCTCTTCATCGTTCCCAGGGGCAACTGAGAGCGCTCGGCGAGCTCCTTATACGTGGCTCCGGAGAAGAAAGCTTCACGAATCGAGCGCCGGTCCTTCGGCTCCAGAGTGTCGAGGCAGCCGCGCAACCGCCGGTATTCCTGGCCCGCCTCGGCGTCGGCCTGCGGTCCGGACCGCTCATCCGCCAGGGTATCAAGATGAAACGGCTCGAGCGGCACCCGTACACGCTGCTGGCGCAGGCGGTCGATGGCCTTGTTGCGCGTCAGGGTGATGAGCCAGGTGGTGGCCGTGGCAAGCGCGGAATCGAAGTCGCCGGCCCGCCGCCACACCGTGACGAACACCTCCTGCAGGACATCCTCGGCCTCGGTCCGATCCCGCAACATCCGCAGACAGACGCCGAGGAGCCGCGCGGAAGCACGCTCGTAAAGCTCGGCGAAGGCGCGCGAGTCGCCCCGAGCGGTCAAGTACAACAGGTGCTCGAGCGCCGGAGCCTCGTCCAGTTGCTTGTTCATCATCTTGCGATTGCGTATTTCGATGGGCGTGCCTCAACCACCGCCCGCGGCGCCCATCGGCGCCGGACCCGGCGCGGGCAGGCCCGAGGAGCTGTCCTTCAGGCGCGCGAAGTAGCTGGTGCGAAATCGCAGTGTGACCGCATCGGTGCGCACCGACATCTCGGCGCGCGCCGGCGGGATCTCGGACGGGAATGAAGACTCCACGATCGCGCGATCTTCGTTCGCGACGCGGCGGTTGAAGCGGTTGAAGAGCCAGTCGAGGAGCGGCAGGCGCGCGAAATCCCGCGCCGTCACGAGCAGCAGCCGCGTACGCCGCTCGTCGATCGGTACGCAAGTCACGGCCAGTGTCAGCGCTCGCCGGCGCATCGGGATGTGCAGATTCATCTGATTCGGCCAGCGAAAGTCGAGCATCCCCGGCCGCGGCGCCCCGTTGAGCACATTGCGCACGCGCCATCCCCAGGGATGATCCTCGATCGCGCTGTCCATCCGCTGCCCGGCGAGCGGGACCCACTCCTTTCCGATCGTGGCACGGTGGACGAACGGCAGGTGCGGTGCATCGAGCATGTTCTCCATGGCACGGGTCCAGTGGGCCTGCCAGCGCAGCTCGATGCCGGTCAGACGCACATCTCGGCCGAGCAGCGAGTCATCCAGGGTGGGCGGCGCGATCGGCTCCATGCTGACGCTGGTATAGATCCACACGTATCCGCCAAACTCCCGCGTGGGAACCGCGAGGGTGCCGAGGCTCGCTCGCTTCACGCCCGGGTTCCAGGGAACGTGGACACAACGGCCGGCGCGATCGAAGGTCCAGCCGTGGTATGGGCACTGCACGCGCCCTCCCTCGAGCCTGCCGAGCGAGAGAGCCGCGCCGCGGTGGGGGCAGCGGTCGATGAGAGCCGCCGGCACGCCGCTCTCATCCCGAAAGAGCGCCAGCGAAGTGCCGGCCACGGTCAGCTGCACAGGCCGATCGCGCGGCAGGCTGGAGCCGAATGCCACAGGCGTCCACACATTGGCGAAGTCCCTGAAGAGCGGCCCTCCCCTGCTCACGCGGCCATCGTTCACGACTTCTCCGTGCGCCGGCCGTGCGAGCCGCGGCGCGCCGCAAGCGCTCCGGGTATCTGCGTCAGCAACGTGACGAACCGGACACCAGGCACGGGCCGCGGCGCGCGCGCCCACAGCTTGCCGCCGGCCCATATCTCGATTTCCGCCGGCAGCCGGGCCCGCAGATCCTCCAACATGGCGTAGGCGGCCTTCAGCCTGAGGGCCTCGCTGAAGGACAGTCCCACCACGTCGATGCCCTGACGCCGAGCGGCGTGGACGATGTCCCAAGCCGGCGTCTGCACGCCTAGAGAGATGCAGCGCGCCCCCTCGGCGGCCAGACAGATGTTGGCCATCAGCAGACCGAGCTGATGCTGCTCGCCCGGCAGAGTCGTGAGCATCACACTCGGGCTCTGCGCCCCCGGGGGTATCGAGCCGATTCCCTGGCGCAGCACATGCTGCATCTGCTCCGTGTAGATATGCTCCTGGCTGACCGCGATCTGCCCGCGCGCCCACGCTTCGCCGACGAGCTCGTTCAGCGGGCCCACGAGCTCGACGGTGAAGCGCTGCAGCCCGAGGCGCAGCAGCACTCGCGCGAAGTGCGTCCGCAGGGCGACCTCGTCATCGCTTTTGAGCAGCCCGATCGCCTCATCCATCATGGGCGTGAGCCCATCGGGTGCGGCGCGGCCGGTGGCTGCCGGCGGCGCGGGCTCCTGCGCCTGGAAACGCTGCAGCAGCTCCGGCAGAGGCAGGCCCATCAACCGTCCCGGGCGCATTCCCCGATCGAGCAGCCGACTGATGACTCGCAGCTTCTCCAGCTGCTCCGGGGGATACACCCGCTCACCGCGGCTGTCCCGCCCCGGCCGCGGAAACCCGTAACGCCTCTCCCATACACGCAAGGTGTCCTTGGATACGCCCGTCTCCCGCTCGACCGTGGCGATCGTAGCTTCGCGGCTCTCCGGGGAGGACCATTTTGTCCTGGACATCATTGCGCTAATAGCTAATACACCAGGTACAGTAGCTATCAAATCCACTTTTGTCCAGGACAAATCTGCCAGAGACCGCAAGATCTGTCGGGTCTTTCGAGCGGGTGACAGCCGGGCGGTCCGGGCGCGCGAGGCCTGTCGGCGTCGCGGCAGGCGGAATGTCCCGACCGGTATTCGCGGCAAGGACTACGGGCAGAGCGGTCCCTGATCCTGGATCGAATCGATTCCGCCGCGGCGCAGCGCCCGGCAGGAGTCGCGGCTCGCGAGCGCGGCCGCCGGCCCCTGCGCTGCCTGACCGTACTCGACCAGCAGGAGCATCTCCACGGCCCGGGCAACCGTCATGGCGAAGCGCCGCGCGCCTGCCTGCAACGCGGCACGGTCACGGGTCGTGGACTGCCAGCTGCGCGCGTGCTCGATGGCGGCGGCGGCGAGCTCGGCCGCCGTTTTGAGCTCCCCGTGTCCGGCGGTGCTCACCGCGCGCCTCGCCCTCCCCAGGAGCACCGCCAGCGCGCGCTCCGCGTCAGCCCTGAGCAGGGCATCGAGAGAGAGGACATTCGTCGTCCCCTCCCAGATGGGAAGGACCTGGGCGTCCCGCAGCAGCACCGGAATACCGGTGTCTTCGATGTAACCCGCCCCGCCGAAGGCCTCGAGCGTCTCGCTGACCACGTGCACCGCCTGCCTGCCGGTCGCCAGCTTGACGATCGGTGTCAGAAACCGGAAGAGGACGGCCTCATCCTCCTCGAGCGCGCCGGCTTCCTGCCGCCCGAGAAGCTCCACGAGAAAGAATGTCAGCAGGAACGCCGCCGAGGTCCGCGCCTCCAGCTCGGCCAGGGTTTCGCGATGCAGCGGCTGGTCCGCGAGCGCGGCTGCGAAGGCGCGCCGGCGCTTGGCATAATCCTTTGCCAGATCGAGCCCGTGACGCATGAAGGCGACGGCGCAGATGCTGTTCCAGGTCCGCGTGATCCTCAGCATCGGCTCGATCGCCCGGGTACCCTCGCCCGTGCCGCAGACCGGCTCGGCGATCGTGCCCTCGAGGGTCAACTCCGCGGTCGGGACCTTGCGAGTGCCGAGCTTGTCCTTGAGGCGCTCGATCCGGATTCCGTTGAGCGAGCCGTCGGCGTTGCGCGTCTCCAGATAGAACATCGCCAAACCGCTGCCGCCCTCGCCATTGCCCTCGGGCCGCGCCAGCGTGAGCGCCATTTGCGAGGTCGCGGCGGAGGTGAACCACTTCCTGCCGTCGAGGCGCCACACGCCGGAACCGTCCCGGCAGGCGCTCGTACGGGACAAACCGACGTCGGAGCCGCCCGTGGACTCGGTCATCCACTGGCCGCTCGTCCAGAACTGCGCCGGATCGCGGCTCGTGAGGCGGGGCACGGCGCGATCGATGAGTCTCGCGTTTCCCGAATCCAGCAGGGCCCGCGCCGCCCCGTCGGTCATCGCCAGCGGACAGGAATAGACGTCGGTGACCGGATGGAAGAGATACGCCAGCGCGAATTGTCGCGTGCGCGACCACTGGCCTTCCTTGCGCTCGTAGGGAATTGCGGTGAGGCCCAGGCGCACGGCGAGGCGCTCGGCCTCGTGCCACAGCCTCGTGGTCTCGATTCGGTCGATCCGGGCTCCCCAGGCATCCCACTGGGTGAGCGTCGGCTCGTTGCGGCGGTCGGCGCGCTGCAGGTCGAAGAGGCTGCCGGCGGCAAGCTCCCCGAGCTCGATGAGCTCCGGCTCGATCGCGGCGAGCAACTCCGGCCCGAGCTTCCACGCGAGATAGCCTCTGAGGAGCTCATCGCTCCAGTAGGTGTTCTGGAGTCGTGGACTCTCCTGCACGAAGAAGGAGCTCATCGTTGCCGTCCTCCCCGAGCATCGACCTGCCGCGCCGCGCCCTGATTATGAGCGGCTCGATCGGCCCAGGTCCAATTCGCCCGATTCGCACAAATGCCTATAGGCATCGGACCCCTGTGCGATCGAGTATCCGCCGTGGACAGGCCGCACGGGCTTCTCGTCATCGGCCGCGGCGGCTCGTGCGCGGCAGTCACCACTGCCACGACCGGCGCGCAGCACGGCGCGCGCTTCATCGGCGGCGCGCATTGGCTTGAGGACCGACTCTCAACCCGAGGCGGGAGACATCGACCATGAAGTTCCTGTTGGTATACGGCACCACGGAAGGCCAGACGCAGAAAGTCGCCGGATTCGTGGCGCAGCAGCTGGCGCAGCGCGGACACCGGACGGAAGTCCTCAGTGCGATCGACGAGGCTGCGGCGACGATCGATCCGCGCGGTTTCGATGCCGTGATCGTCGCGGCTTCGGTGCACGCGGGACATTATCAGTCGGCCGTCACGCATTTCGTGAGCAAGAATCTGGCTGCCATCAAGGCACGGCCGAACGCCTTTCTCTCCGTCTCGCTCGCCGCCGCCGCCGGCGCGGACGACGATGACGCTCAGGGGCTCGAGCGGTGCGTAGCGGCTTTCACCCAGCAGACCGGATGGACCCCTCGGACCATCCATCATGTCGCGGGCGCTTTCCGCTATACCGCCTACGATTTCCTCAAGCGCTGGGCAATGAAGTACATCGCGCATCGCAAGGGAGGCCCCATGGACACCACTCGGGATCACGAGCTCACCGACTGGGAGGATCTGGCGCGGTTCGTGGCCGGCTTCCTGGAGCATTTCGAGAGCGCGCGCCCGGCGGCCGGCTGAGGGACTCTCGGGGCGAGGATCCTCCGACGTCTCACGCCCCGGGCTGCGGCCTTTTGCGGGAGCGCAGGACCGAGCGCGTCCTGTTGAAGGCCAGCGCTTCGAGAAAACTGTGGATGCGGGCTTGCGCCTGCAGTCGATCGAGCTCCTTCAGATACGCGCGCCGCACCTCGCTCAACGGCAGGCGCAGCTTGTCCGAGAGCGAGGCGATGGCGCTCGTTTGATCGGGCTCCAGATCCGCCGGCTTGATGACCGATGCCATGATGTATCGAGGTCCGCCGAGACAGGACCCCGACACCCTATCGTCCCGAGACCGGCCGATAAATCAGGACAAACCACGCTTTGCGCGCCCGGCACCCGCTTGGGCGGGGCGATTGAGGCTCGCGGACGCTATTCCCGACCTCGAGCTGCCGGCAGGACCGGACACGGCCGGGGCCTGGCCCGGTGATCCGGCGTGCCCGTGCTGGCAACGGCTTGCGCCAGGACCTCGACACCCGCGCCCGGCCGTCGTGCGCCCTCGCTCAAGGTGCGCCGAAACTCGGATGCGCCGGGCTCTCCCGCGTAAAGGCCCTGCATGTGGCGGACCACTGCGGACAAGCTCTCACCCCGCGCCAGCTGACGCTCGGTGTAGCCCTGCATGCGCTCTATCGCGCGCGCACGCACCGTGGCGTCGAGCGCTCGTGACCTCGAGCCGGGCTCGTCCGGGTGCGGCTCCCCCCCGAACACGAGCCCATCGAGCTGCGCGAGGATCACTGGCCGGTGATAGGCCTCGCGCCCGAGCATGATGCCGTCCAGGCCCGCGAGCGCCCTGACGATCGCGCCCGGCTCGCGCAGACCGCCATTGACCACCACCTGCAGATCGGGGAACGCGCTCTTCACCTGGCTCACAGCATGGTATTGCAGCGGAGGAATCTCCCGGTTGTCCTGCGCCGAAAGGCCGCCGAGCACCGCCTTGCGCGCATGCACGATCACGGCCTCGCAACCGGCATCCCGCAGCATGCGCACGAAGCGGCAGAGCGCCGCCCGCTCCGCCTCATCGAAACGGCGGCTCGCCTCGATGGCCTGCCTCCCCCGGCCCGCGATGACTCCGATCCGCATCTTGACCGTGACCGGCACCCGAACGGCCGCTCGCATGGCGGCCACGCAGGCCGCTACGGTTTGCGGCTGCTGCATCAGGTAGGCGCCGAACACGCCGCCCGTCGCCTTGTCGCTCGGACAACCGCAATTGAGGTTGATCTCGTCGTAGCCCGCCTGCTCACCCGCACGAGCGGCGGCGGCGAGCTCCCGCGGATCGGAGCCGCCGAGCTGCAGCGCCACGGGGTGCTCCTGCGGGTCGAACTCGAGCAATCGGGCGCCGTCGGCGCCCGTCACATCGGCCGCGCTGATCATCTCCGTGTAAAGGAGCATCGTTGCGCAGAAGCCGCGCAGGAAATAGCGGCAGTGGCGATCGGTGCGCCCCATCATCGGCGCGACGCTGAGTCTTCGGTCTAACATTTGGGATAGGATGCAATGCGCCGGTCGGCGGCAATGGCGGGCGGCGGCTATGTACGCTTACCGTATCAGGGCAATGGCCGCGGTGCCAGCGATCAGCCGGCACCCCGCAGGCTCTGTGCGAGCAGTACGAACGCGACCACGAGCAGCCCGATATTCACCCAACGCACGAACGAGCGGGCCTGGATCCGGCGGTTCAGCGCCCTGCCGAGAAACGTCGCGACCAGCACGCCCGGGAGCGACATCAGATAGTAGCGCGTCACTTGCGCCTTCCACAGGCCTGCCAACCAGTATCCGGCCATGGACAGGGTGCTGGCGGGAAGGAAGTAGCCCTGGAGAGTCGCGCGAAATCGCTGCGGTGACCAACCTCGCAGCGTGCCGTACATCACGAGCGGCGGCCCGTTCATTCCGTAGGCGCCGCCGAGCACTCCGGCGCCGAGCCCGAACGGCCAGGCGAGCCGGTCGTCCTCGAGCACCGCCCTGCCGCCATGGAGGAGAGAGTATGCCGAGAATCCGGCGAGAAAGAGGCCGAGGCAGGCCTTGACCACTCCGCCGTCCGCCCGGGTGAGCAGCAGCAGGCCGAGGGGCATTCCGATCAGGGTGGAGGCCACCAGCCAGCCCGCGCTGCGCAGGTGCACGTGGCGCCAGTCCTGCATCAGGGCGATCGCGGCCACCGTGATGGAGATCAATACGACGAGCGGGGCAGCCGCCTCGATCGGCATGAAGAGCGCCAGCAGCGGCACGCCGACCAACGCCTCGCCGAAGCCGAGCGTCGAGCGCACGACCGTCGCAACGAACAGTACCGCCAGTATCTGGATGGTCGTGAGGCTTTCAGTCATCGTTGCCGTGAAGCCCCCTGCCGGAGCGTCGGGACGCGCCCGCTCGGGCCATCCGCAGGCATTGTTGCATACCTTGCTAAGATGCGCAGTCATGACATCACTTGGAGAAGCGGCCAACGTGAGGAGCGCGGGACTCAAGGTCCTCAAACACCAGAGCTATCGGTGCATGCGCTGGCGCAACGGCCGGGGCTCGACTCTCGAGATCGCCCGGGACCCGCCCACCGCAGAGGCATTCGCCTGGCGTCTGAGCCTTGCCGACATCGAGCGGGACGGGGAGTTCTCCGCCTACCCGGGCTACCGCCGGGCGCTCGTTCTCGTGGCGGGAACCCGCCTGGAGCTGCGCTTCCGGGGACACGGCCGCGCATTGCTCAACACCGCGCGGCCCGGCACCCGTTTCGACGGCGAATGGAAGACCTCCTGCGCCATCCCGGACGGGCGCTGCACGGATCTGAGCCTCATCGTCCGCAAGGGCCCGCCCTCCCGGCCGCCATCCGCCATTCGCGCACCGGCGGTACTGCGCCTCGACTCGACCCGGCGGGTCGTGCTCTCCAAAGATCTCTGGGGCGCCGTGCTCGTCCTTGGCGGGTCGGTGGCGGTTGGCGATTCGATCCGCGCCCGAAAGCGCACCCTGCGCGCACGGGACACCGTCCTGCTCTCGCCGGGAGCGGCGCGGACTCTGAGGCTCCATAACATTGGCCCCTCTGCGGCGCGGCTCGTCATCCTGCGCTGGCGTGCGGGTCGAGAGTGCCCGCAAGGATGAGCGGGCAGGCGATCAGCGCCGCGTCGCTCGCCGCGGCAACGGTCCCGCCGGGGCCCGAAAGCCCGGATCGCGGCGATCGTTGCGCGGGGGCGCGCTCGGTCAGGAGCGCGCCGCTTCGGGCTTCAGCCAGCGCGCCGCGAGCGGCGGGACCAGCAGCAGGCTGACCATCGTCGAGGACACGAGGCCGCCGAGAATCACCACCGCCATCGGCCCTTCGATCTCATGGCCGGGCTGGTGCAGCTGCACCGCCACCGGCAGCAGCGCCAGCGCGGTCATCATCGCGGTCAGGAGCACCGGCGTCAGCCGCTCCTCCGAGCCGCGCAGCGCGGTCTCCAGGCCCCAGACCTTGCCTTCGGACTGCACGAGGTGATCGTAATGCGACACCAGCAGGATGGTGTTGCGGGCCGCCATGCCGAAGAGCGCGACGAAGCCCACCATGGCGCCCAGGGTCAGCGTCGCGCCGGTCATCGCCGCGGCGGCCACACCGCCGATCAGCGTGCTCGGCAACACCAGCAGCACCAACACCACGTGGCGCGCGCGGCCGAACGCCAGCGCCATCAGCAGCACGATCAGCACCAGAGCCGCCGCCGCGTGCAGGTAGAGCTGGCGAGCCGCGGCGATCTGCGCCTCGGCCGCACCGCCGTAGCGCAGATAGACACCGGGCGGCAGTTTCACCTGCGCCGCGATCGCCCGGCGGGCCGCGTCGGCGAAGCCCGTCTGGTCGGACGTGGTCGGATTCGCGGTCACGACCTGCCGGCGAAGCCCGTCCTCGTGGTCGATCTCGCTGCGGCCGGACTCCATCTCGACCTTCGCGACCGCCGACAACGGCACGACCGCCCCATCGGAGCTGCGCACCGGCAAGGAGCCTATCGTCCGCGGCGATGCGCGTATGCCGGCGATTCGCACCACCACGGGAATGCTGCGGTCCGACTGCGCCAGCTGACCGACGACGGTGCCCTGGTATGCCGCATTGACC
This sequence comes from Gammaproteobacteria bacterium, assembly GCA_027306985.1. GTDB lineage: Bacteria > Pseudomonadota > Gammaproteobacteria > Steroidobacterales > Steroidobacteraceae > 13-2-20CM-66-19. Next base: position 24,450 of record DAHUXV010000194.1, read on the forward strand.
GTCTGCAGCACATCGCTCGGCTGCAGTCCATAGAGCGCCAGTCGCCGGGGCCGCAGCCGCACGTGCAGCTCGGGTTGGCGCGGCGGCACTTGCAGGCGCACTTCGCCGGCGTGCGGGAGCTTCTTCAGCACCGCGGCGATCCGGGCCGCCACCGCATCGTCGGTGTCCAGGTCATTGCCGAACACACTGACGAAGAACGACGCGGTCTCGCCGGACAGCGTCTCGCCGATGCGCTCCGCGAGCACCGAGTAGACCTCGGTGAGCTGGTTCGGGAAGTCTTCGAACACCTTGCGGATCCCCGCCTCGATCTGGCTCGGCGTGTAGCCCTGGGTCGGGTCGATCTGGATGTCGAACTCGCTCTTGTTCGGCGCGTCCCGGTCCTGGCCGTTCACGGCGCGGCCGATCTGCTCGGCGACGCTCTTCACGCCGGGAATCGCCAGCAGCCGCTTGGAGATCTGCACCCCGACGCGGCTGGTCTCGCGCAGCGAGATCCCCGGACGCAGGCTGGCGTGGGCGATCAGGTAGTTCTCACGGAAATTCGGCAGCAGCCGCTGGCCGAAAAGCGGCAGCAGCAGCGCGCCGGCGAGCCCGGTGGCGACCAGCAGCCCCACCACGGCGCGCGGGTGTCCGTAGAGCCTCTCGACCGTGCGCCGCTGCAAGCGCTTGCAGGTGAGGAGGAAGCGCGCCTCCTCCGGCGGCCTGTGCTTGCGCATCAGCAGCGCGCAGAGGGCCGGCGTCGCGCTCATCGCCACTATCAGTGAGATGCCGACGGCGAGCAGGAAGGCCATCGACAGGGGCCGGAAGAACGAGCCCTGGATGCCGGTGAGCATGATGATCGGCAGGAATGCCACCGCCACTGCGGCAGTGGCATAGAACACCGGCTGCCGCACTTCCAGCGACGCGCCGACGAAGAGCTGACGTGCATCGAGCTCGGCACCGGCGGCGCCGGCGTTGCGGCGCCTGCGGGTGATATTCTCGACGTCGATCACCGCGTCATCCACGACCACGCCGAGCGCCACCACCAGGCCGCCTATGGTCATGGTGTTCAGCGACACGCCGAACATTTCCAGGATCCAGACCGCCGCAAGCAGCGACAGCGGTATCGACGAGAACGAGATCAGCGCCCCGCGCCAGTCGCGCAAGGTCGCCAGCAGCAGGAGCACCACCAGCACCGCGCCGATCAGGAGCGACGCGCGCAGCTTGCTCAGCGCACTGTCGATGAAGGTCGCCGGGCGCAGCAGCGCGGGGTGGTAGATCACCCCTTCCTTTTTCAATGCGGGGGCGATCCGGTTCAGCCGCTCTTCCAGCGCGTGAGTCACCGTCAGCGTGTTGGCGCCGTACTGCGTCGAGGTCTCGACCAGGATACCCGGCTGGTCGCCGATGATCCCGTCGCCGAATCGCGGCGCCGCCCCGTCGCGCACGGTAGCGACGTCGCCCAGCCGGATCGGCAGACCGTGTCGTTCCGCGAGCACCGCCTGCGACAGGGCCTGCGGCGTCACGCCAGGCGCCTGCGCGCGCAACACGATGCGCTGCGAGGCGGTCTGGACATAGCCCCCGCCGATCAGCCGGGTGGCACGCCGGGTGGCACGGAACACGTCGTCCAAACTCAACCCGTCGGCGGCCAGCTTCTGCGGATCGACGATCACCTGGCGCTCGCGCTCGGCGCCGCCGTAAAGCATCGCCTGCGCCACTCCGGGAACCGCGAGGATCTGGGGCTCGACCTGCCAGCGGATCACTCCGCGAAGCTGTACGGGCGTCAGCCGGTCGCTGGTGAAGCCGAAGTGCTCGAGGTACTGCATCGACGACGATAACGGCGACAGCAGCGGCGGACCGGCGTCGGCGGGAAGAATGCTTGCGGCTCCCGACAGCCTCTCGGTGACGACCTGGCGCTGCAGATACGGATTGCCGCGTCGCTTGAAGACCACGTAGATCGCCGACAGTCCCTGCATCGACTTCGAGCGCACGGTCTTGACGCCCTCGGTGCCCGCCAGCAGCCCTTCCAACGGCCGCGTCACCAACGCCTCGACCTGCTGGGCGTCGAGTCCCGGCGCCTCGGTCTGCACCGTCACGTGCGGCGGTGCGAAATTCGGGAACACGTCGAAGCGCGCATGCAGCAGCGCGCCGAAACTCAAGGCCGCGACCAGTATCGACAGCGCGGTAACGATGCGCGGGTGCGCCAGGGAGGCGCGGACGATGGCGCTGAGCATCAGTCGTCGTCTTGGGACTTGCTGCCCAGCCCCTGCATCGACCACAGGACGCCGGCGCCTTGAACGACGATGCGATCACCGGCGTGCAACCCGGCCACCAGCCAGGCGTTGCCAACCTGTTGCAGCAGGCTCACCGGCAGCGGCGCAAACTGCGTATCGCCGTCCTTCGCATCGGCCGCCAGAGCGTGGTAGACGTAGGCGCCGCTCTGCCCGTAGAGCAGCGCTCCGGCAGGCACCAGGCGGCCGGCGCGATCGGCGCTCTCGAGCATCACCGGCAACTGCGCGCCGGGTCCGAGGCCGGCCGGCGGATTCGGCATCTGCAGCAACAGGCCGACGCTCTGCATCCGCGCGACCTGCGGCAACGGACCGAGCACCCGCGCCGGGACCCTGACGCCATCGACATCGACCAAGGCCTGCTTGGGCAGCACGCCCAGGCTGTGGCGGCCGGGAAGGTCGGCCCGCAGCAGCAACTCACGGCCGGTGGCGAGCTGTTGAATGAGGCCGGCGCGCTGCGCATGGCCGAGGTGCCCGAGCGGCCCCCAGCGCAGCAGGAACGCAGACTGCGCCTGCCGTACGCGGGCCTGCGCCTCGGCCTGCCTCGCCTCGGCCACCTGCAACGATTTGAGCGACGCATTGGCGCCTCGATAAAGCCCCTGCAACCGCGCGCTTTCCGCGGCGGCCGCGCGGGCGGCGGCCCGCGAGGATTCGAGGCCGCCGGCATCGGCCACGAGTTGCGACGGGTCGAGCACGCGGCCGTAGGCAGCGATGCGCCGAGCGAGATGTGCCGTGGGCGCAGCGGCGATGACGATGCCGACGGCGCGCTGCTGTTCGGCGCTGAGCGTCGGCAGCGGGTTGTCCTGACCGGCCACGGCCGCAGCGGACAGCGCCACCGCGGCGCAGACCGGCAGCAGCAGATACTTCAGCGGCGTCATTGGCGGGCTCCGGGTAGGGTGCTGGTGGCCATCGGCGTCGCTAGAAGCGAAGGGACATCGTGACGTTCGGCTATCGGATCGGGAAGGTTGGTGACACGATCGCTGCTTCGGGCAAGTGCGACATCGTAACAGAGCACCCCCGAATGGCCAGCCCCGGTGCGCGCGCCGCGGAACGGGTGCGCCGGAGGCGGAACAACATTACGCGCAACGACCTGAATCGGGATCCTGAAGGCACGGGCTTTCACCTCGATCTGACCGCCTGCTCCAGCACTCGAGCGGCTTTGTGCAGTATAGTTCCGCCGTGGTCATCCGAGCGAGACCGGCAGTCCGGTCGCAGTTGGCCTTCGGACGCGGCCGGTACACTGCACACTCAGTCCGCGGCTTGCTCATCCTGGCATGCGCAGGCCAGCTCACCGGCTGCGCCCACTTTCAGCCCAAGCCCCTCTCCGCTCGCGCCAGCATTGCGGGCTTCGAAGCGCGCTCGCTGGACGCGCCCGCGCTGCAGGCATTCCTGGCGGCCAATCACCTCGCGGCGCCCGCAACCGGCACGGCGTGGAACCTCAAGGCGCTTTCGCTCGCCGCGCTCTACTACCAGCCCGCGCTCGCGGCAGCGCGCAAGAGGCTGCTCGCCGCCGAGGCCGCGCGGATCACGGCGGGCGAGCGGCCCAATCCGTCGCTCTCCGTCACGCCCGGCTACGACAGCGGCGTTCCCGGCGCGGTCCATCCCTGGATCGTGCCCCTCTCCTTCGACTGGCCCATCGAGACCGCCGGCAGGCGCGGCTACCGGCTCGCCGAGGCTCGACATCTCGCCGCGGCGGCCCGTTGGGATCTGATCGGCACGGTGTGGCGGGTGCGCGGCCGGCTGCGCGCCGCGCTCCTCGCGCTCTACGCCGCCCGGCGGTCCGAGTCGCTGCTCGCGCGGCAGGAGTCGACACGGCGGCAGGTCGTCCATCTGCTCGAAGGCCAGCTCAGGGCCGGATACGTATCGAGTTACGAGGTCGCGCAGGCTCAAATCGCGTTGAATCGCGCGACCCTCGCGAAGCAGGCCGCGGCAGGTCAGCGGCAGCAGGCCCGCATCGCCCTCGCCGGGGCCCTGGGCGTGCCGCTTCGCGCCCTCGACGGCGCGACATTCTCATTCGCCTCCCTGAAGACCTTCCCCGCGGCCCTCACGCGCCCGCAGGTGAGACAACGGGCCCTGCTCGAGCGCGCCGATGTCCGGGCGGCCCTCGAGCGTTACGCAGCCAGCCAGTCGGCCCTTCAGCTGCAGATCGCGCGCCAATGGCCGGACATTCGTCTCGGACCCGGCTTCGCCTGGAACGCGCAGCTCGCCGGGGACAAGGAGTGGCGGCTCGGGCTGTCGCTGCCCCTTCCTTTGCTCAACCACAATCAGGGTCCGATCGCGCAGGCCAGGGCGCAACGCGCCCTCGCCGCCGCGCACTTCCTGACGGTGCAGACGGCCGCCCTCACCCAGATCGACAGCGCACTCGCCGCATACGACTCGGCCCGCGCGCAGCTCGCGACGGCTGACTCCCTCCTCGGCAGCCTCGAGCACGAGCTGCGCTCCATCGAGGCGCAGGTCACGGCCGGCGAGTTGCAACCGCTCGATGCGGACAACGCCCGCCTCGCCTACGAGGCCGGCGCGCGCAACCGGCTCGACGCGCTGGTGAGCGCGCAGCAGGCGCTGGGCCGACTCGAGGATGCCCTTCAAAGTCCGCTCACGCTGCCGGCCGCCACGGTCGACGCGGGTCGGCGCGCGAACGACGCGGGAGCCCCGGGACCCTGAGGCTCCCGAGTCGCCGGCACGGACACCTCCGGCAGCTTCGATCTCCGCTCGTGCGGGCCGGCGGCGGCGGCGGCCGATACGGGATTGTACGCATCGCAGGCGGACACCCCTCGGGCAGACTGATGGCTGCGGTCGGCACTCGATCAGCGCACATCGGCTGCTCGCTCGAAAGCGTCGTCTGCCATGGCGTCGCGAAGAGGCCCGTGATCATGAGCGCTGCGCGCATTCCCGAGCCAGTCATGCAGGTTCGAGGCCTCGGCAAGACCTACCGCCTGGGCGAGGTCGAAGTGACCGCGCTGCGCGGAATCGACCTGGAGTTGCAGGGCGGGGAGTTCGTCGTGATCCTCGGGGCCTCGGGCAGCGGCAAATCGACGCTGCTCAACATCCTCGGGGGCCTCGACACCCCGACCGAGGGGGAGGTGCGCTACCGGGATCACGTCCTCTCCGGCGCCAATGACCGCGCCCTGACTCGCTATCGGCGCGAGCACGTCGGTTTCGTGTTTCAGTTCTTCAATCTGCTGCCGAGTCTGACTGCGCTCGAAAACGTGGAGCTCGTCACCGAGATCGCCGCGAACGCGCTCTCGGCGCGCGAGATGCTCGAGCGCGTCGGACTCGCGGACCGGCTCCAGCATTTCCCGTCCCAGCTCTCGGGAGGCGAGCAACAGCGCGTCGCGATCGCCCGCGCCCTCGCCAAGCGCCCGGATGTGCTCTTCTGCGATGAGCCGACGGGCTCGCTCGATTACCCCACCGGCAAGCGGGTCCTTCAGGTGCTGGAGCAGGCCAATCGCGAGCTCGGAACGCTGGTCGTCGTCATCACTCACAACGCGGCCATCGCCGCAATGGCGAACCGCGTCGTGCGCCTGAGCAGCGGCTCCATCGCCGAAGTGCGGGTCAATCCCAGCCAGGCGTCCGCGGAGGCGA
>DAHUXV010000245.1 GCA_027306985.1 Gammaproteobacteria bacterium
CACCTCGTAGCGCTTCGAGGCGACGGTGGCGCGGTGCATGTAGTCGATGCGGAACAGCCAGAAGGGCAGGGCTTCGCCCAGGTGACCGACGACCACGCGCAGTCTCGGGAAGCGGTCGAACAGACCGCTGGTGATGAGCGCCAGGAGATGCATGCCGGTGTCGACGCCGAAACCGTAGATCGCCCCGTCCAGCCCCCGGGCGAGCAGCGGGGCGATGAGCCCCTTGGAGGGACTGTTGGGATGGAGATAGACCGGCACGTCGAGCGCCTCGGCGGCCGCGAACAGCTCCCAGAACCTGGGGTCATCGAGATACTCCCCGAGCGTGTGGGAGTTGAGGATCGCGCCCTTCAGACCCAGCTTGCGCACGCCGCGCTCGAGCTCCTTGGCCGCCTCCGCGGGGCGCTGGGGCGCCACCGCGGCGAGGCCGGCGAAACGTCCGGGAAACCGGCGGATGGCTTCCGCGAGCTCATCGTTGCTCGAGCGCGCCACGGATACCGCGGTCGCGGCATCGAAGATCTGCACGCCCGGGGAGGTCAGCGACAGGATCTGCACGTCGATGCCGCTGCAATCCATGTCGGCGATGCGCCGCTCGTCGAGATACTGCAGCCGCTCGATCACCTTGCGGGCGCGCTCGCTGGGGCTGCGCAGATAGAACCCCCACAGGCTGTGGAATCCGGGATCGTCCGGCGCGCCCGCGGCGAGCAGCCCGCGGTACAGCTGCAGCATCTCGCTCGTGGCGAACGCTTCCTCGGTGGCGATGCGCCGGTAGCCCGGTGTTGGCGCGGGGGTCGTCATGCGTCCGATTGTCTCACTTCGGTCCCGGAAACGGACTGCATGGACGGTGGAGTCGCGTTGCCGCGTGGGTGGAGTCGCGTGCGTCATGTTTCGTGCCAGATATCGGCCTGCCCGGCAGAGGAGGTTTTCGGATGTCCGATCCAGACGAAGTGAGCGCGCTGCGCGCCGAGGTCGAGCGTCTGTCCCGCGCGCTCGGGGCGCTCGAGGACACGCACGCCATCCGCCGCCTCCAGCATGCGTACGGGTACTACCTCGACAAGTGCCTGTACGACGAGGTCGTCGACCTCTTTGCCGACCATGGCGAGGTGCGGTTCATGGGCGGGATCTTCCGGGGCAGGGCCGGCGTGCACCGGCTCTACTGCGGCCGCTTTCGCGCCAACTTCACGGGCGGCTACAACGGTCCGGTGCACGGATTCCTGCTCGATCACCCGCAGCTGCAGGACATCGTCGACGTGGCTCCCGACCGCGCCACGGCCCGGGGGCGCTTCCGCTCCTTCATGCAGGCGGGCAGCCATGAGTCGCGCAAGACGGCCGCCGGGTCGAGCGTGGTGCCCAGGCAGTGGTGGGAAGGGGGGATCTACGAAAACGAGTACGCGCGGGAAGGCGGCGTCTGGAAAATCCGCGTGCTGAACTATCGCCCGGTCTACCACGCCGTCTACGAGCAGGGCTGGGCGCACACCCCCGAGCAGTTCGTGCCCTTCTACGGCGAGACCTACCCCACGGATCCGGCCGGACCGGATGAGCTCATCGTGCCGCAGCCGACCCTGTGGCCTCATACCGACGTGGTCCCGTTCCACTACGTGCACCCCGTCACCGGCAAGAGCTGGGAGCCCGCGCCGCGATGACACAGCCATTCCCCGACACCATGGATTTCGGGGGCTACAACGCCCCCTCGCGCGTGGAGTGCGAGGTCTACGACCTGGTGGTCGAGGGACGGCTGCCGGAAGAGATCAACGGGACCTGGTATCAGTCGGTCCCGGATCCGCAATATCCGCCCATGCTCGGGAACGACACCTTCATCAGCGGCGACGGCATGGTGCGCATGCTGCGCTTCGAGAACGGACACGTCGACCTCAAGCAGCGCTACATCCAGTCGGAGCGTTGGAAAAACGAGCGCCTGGCACGGCGCTCGCTCTACGGCCTTTACCGCAATCCCTACACGGATGACCCGGCCGTGCGCGGCAAGTCCCGCAGCGTCTATAACACAACGCCGATCTTCCACGGCGGGCGGCTGCTCGCCCTGAAGGAGGACGGCCGCGCCATGGAGCTCGATCCGCGTACGCTCGCGACGCTTGGCGAGTGGGATTATCGCGGCCGGCTGCGCAGTCAGACCATGACCGCGCATACCCGGCCCGATCCCGAGACCGGTGAGCTCTATTTCTTCGGCTACGAGGCCGGCGGTCTGGCGACGCGGGATGTCGCGTATTGCATCGCCGACCGCGACGGCGAGCTCAGGCGGGAGGAATGGTTCCAGGCTCCCTACTGCGCATCGATGCACGACTTCGCCGTCACCCGGGAGCATGCGATCTTCCCGGTATTCCCGACCACGGCGGATCTGGATCGCCTGAAGGCAGGCGGAGTGCACTGGGTTTGGGAGCCGCGCAAGGACTCGTTCGTCGGCATCATGCCGCGGGAGGGGAGCGTGAAGGACCTGCGCTGGTTCCGTGGTCCGGCGCGCTCGGCGTACCATTTCATGAACGCCTTCACGGAGGGCAGCCGGGTGCACCTGGATTTCGGCTGCAGCAAGGTCAATCCCTTCCCGTTCATCCAGCACGCCTCGGGAATCCGGGTCGATCCCAGGGAGGCCGGCGGCCGGTTCGTGCGCTGGACCTTCGATCTGTCCAAGCCCGGCGAGAGCTGGGAGGAGACCGTGCTCGGTCCCGCGGGAGACATGCCGCGTGCCGCCGCGAAGGATGCCATGAGGGACTACGAGGTCGGCTACTATCAGACCTTCGACCCTGCCGCAGGACGGCCGCTGGTCGCCGGGCCGGTGGGTGCGGGATTCAATACCATCCTGCGGCTCGAGGTGCGCAGCGGCCGGTTGAATCGCTTCTCACCGGGCGGTGAGGCCACCGTGCAGGAGCATTTCCACGTTCCCTCCAAGGCGCCGGGCCATGAAGGGTACCTCGGTTTCATCGTCGACCGGCACGACCAGCATCTCTCGGAGGTGTTCCTCCTCGAGGCGGGCGGCATCGAGCGCGGCCCGATCGCGCGGATCAAGGTCCCGTTGCGCCTGCGCGTGGGAGTGCACGGCAACTGGGTGCCGGGCGAGGCGCTCTAGGTCGAAGCGCTGGATCCGGGCTTCGTGCCCGAGCCGGCGCCGCCTCGGGCCCGCGCGGCTTTAGCGGCGCGAGGCTTGCGCCGCTAAAGCCGGATCACGACCTTGCCGACGTGCTGACCCGCGTCGATGCGCTGATACGCGGCCTGCGCCTCATCGAGCTCATAGACCCGATCGATCACGGGGCGGATCCGGTGGCGCTCGATGAAGGCGGTCATCGCCTCGAAATTCGCCCGCGAGCCGACGTAGATGCCGCTCGCCGTGCCATTGGTGTGCAGCAGCGCCATCGCCGGGATGTCGCCGCCGAAGCCGGCGAGTCCGCCGATCAGCGCGATGTGGCCGCCGGGGGCGAGGCTGGCGATGGACTGGGGCAGGGTGCCGGCCCCGCCCACCTCGAGCACCTGATGCACGCCGACGCCGCCGGTCGCGGCGCGCACGGCGCCGGACCACTCGGGGGTCTTGGCGTAATTGATCGTGTGGGTGGCGCCGAGTGACTGGGCGTGCGCGAGCTTCTCATCGCTGGAGCTCGTGACGATGGTCCGGGCGCCGGCGGCCGCCGCGAATTGCAGGCCGAAGATCGACACGCCGCCGGTGCCGAGGAGCAGCACATTGTCTCCGGGCTGCATCCGGCCCCGCGTGACCAGGCCGTTCCACGCCGTGACCCCCGCGCAGGGCAGGGTCGCGGCCTCTTCGTACGAGTAGCCCTGCGGAACCCTGACGAGACCCTCCTCCGACAGACAGACATACTCCGACAACATGCCGTCGAGCTGTCCGCCGAGAGCGGATGCGGTAGCGTCCGCAGGCGGCCGTCCTTCCAGCCAGCGCTGGAAGAAGGCGGCGGCGACCCGATCGCCGGCCCTGAAGCGCGTGACGCCGGTGCCGACGGAGACGACCTCGCCCGCTCCGTCCGACAGGGGCACCACTGCCGCTCTCGGAGGCATCGGGTATTGCCCCTTCAAGATGTAGACATCCCGCCGGTTGAGGGACGCCGCGCGCACGCGCACCAGCACCTCGTGGTCCGCAGGCCTGGGTATCGACACTTGCTCCAGCGCCAGCCGGTACGCGCCGTCCTGCTGGCGAATCAACGTGCAGCGGCGCTGCCGCTCTGCGGATGTCATGCTGTGTCCCCGGACCGTCAGATCGCCATGCACACCGACTTGAGCTCGGTGTACGTCTCGACCCCGGCGCGCCCCTGCTCGCGGCCGAAGCCGGATTGCTTGTACCCGCCGAAGGGCAAGCCCGGATCGATCATGGCGTGGCAGTTCACCCACACCGTGCCGGCCTTGATCTGCGGCACCAGCCGCTGCACCGCGCGCAGGTCGTTCGACCAGATGCTCGCGGCCAGGCCAAAGGGAGTGTCGTTCGCCCACGCGGCGACCTCGTTGAGGTCGTCGAAGCGCTGCGCGACCACGACCGGGCCGAAGATCTCCTCGCGGACGATCTTCATGTCCGGCTTGACGTCCACGATCACCGTCGGCTTGACGTAATAGCCTTTCCGGGCGGGCGCATCGCCACCGGCCGCGATGGTCGCGCCCTGCTTGCGTCCGGACTGCAGGTAGCCCAGCACCCGGTCGCGCTGCTCCTGCGATACCAGAGGTCCCATCTGGGTGCGCTCATCGAGGCCGGGTCCCACGACGATGGCGCGGGAGGCCTCGCTCACGCCCTCGATGACCTGGTCGAATATCTTGCGCTGCACGAACAGGCGCGAGCCGGCTACGCACACCTGACCGGAGTTGAAGAACACTGCCTGCGCAGCGCCGCTGGCGACGCTCTGCGGATCCACGTCCGGCAGCACGATGACCGGCGATTTGCCGCCGAGTTCC
>DAHUXV010000259.1 GCA_027306985.1 Gammaproteobacteria bacterium
CTTCAAGCGCATGAGCGACATGTCCATCCCGATCGGCACGCTGGCCCGCAGCGCGGGGTGCAAGGTGCAGACGATCCGCTATTACGAGCAGATCGGGCTGCTGCCGCCGCCGGCGCGCACGGCCGGCGCCCAGCGCCGCTACGGCGAGGCGCACCGGCAGAAGCTGAGCTTCATCCGCCATGCCCGCGAGCTCGGCTTTCCGCTGCCGGCGATCCGCGAGCTGCTGGCGCTCGCGGACCAGCAGGAGTCCGACTGTGCGCGGGCCGACGGCATCGCCCGCCGGCAGCTCGAGGCGATCAACCGCCGCATCGCCATGCTGGCGAGCCTGCGCTCGGAGCTCGAGCGAATGCTGACTCACGGGCGCGGCAACCGGATCCGCGACTGCCGTGTGATCGCGACGTTGGCCGACCACGGATTGTGCGGCCACGAGCATAACGCGGCAGCCGAGAGTTGAATCCGTTCCCCGTTTACGGGCCGGAGGAGGTCCGCGGGCTGCTCGACTACGACGGCTGCATCGCCGCGGTTCGCGCCGCCATGGCGCGCTTCACGGCCGAGGGGACGGCGCAGCCGTTGCGCAGCATCGTCGAGATCGCTCCGGGGAAGCTCTTCGGACTGATGCGTCCGGGCGCACTGCGGCGAGGAGGCGCTGCGCAAGGTCCCGCGGGCGGGCGATCCGGGCGGGTTTGCCCGGCACGATATATCCGATAAGATATAGCGAGTCCTTTCCGCCGGAGAGCGGCCGTGTCGTGCAGTCGAGGCGCTTGGGTCCTGATCGTCCTCGGCGGCATCGCGCCCGCCGTCGCCGCGGCCGGGCAGGTCGTCAACGTCCTCTATGCCGGCTCCCTGGTGAGCCTGATGGAGAACGGCATCGGTCCGGCCTTCGACCGGGCGAGCGGCGATCGCTTCCGCGGCTACGCGGGCGGCTCGAAGATGCTCGCCAATCAGATCAAGGGCAGACTGCGGCAGGCGGATGTCTTCATCAGCGCCGCGCCCGCCGTCAATGCGCAATTGATGGGCGCCGCCAATGGCGACTGGGAGCGTTGGTACGTCACGTTCGCGCAGTCGCCGCTCGTCATCGGTTACAATCCCGACAGCCGCTTCGCCGCCGCTTTCAAGACCCAACCCTGGTACCGGGTCGTGCAGGAGCGCGGCATCCGGCTCGGGCGCACCGATCCGAAACTCGATCCCAAGGGCGCATTGACCCTGATGCTGTTGCAGCGGGCGCAAGCCTACTACCGCATGCCCGGCCTCGCGGCGCGTGTTCTCGGCGCGCCGGAGAATCCGGCGCAGGTGCTGCCGGAGGAGGTGCTGATCGGGCAGCTCCAGTCCGGACAGCTCGATGCCGGATTCTTCTATTCGACCGAGACCTCGGAGGCGCGGATTGCGGCCGTGCGCCTGCCGGCGGCGATCACGCCGAAAGCCGTCTATACGGTTGCCGTCGTGCGCGCCGCCCCGCACCCGAAGAGCGCCGCGGCCTTCGTCTCCTTCCTGCTCGGGCCGCAAGGGCGGCGGCTGATGCGCCGGCACGGGCTCACCCTGCGGCGGGCAGCGCTCACCGGAGCGGCGGCGGACGCGCCGCCGGACATCCGCTCGCTGCTTGCTCGCTAGCTCGAGACACGTGCCGAGGCGCGCTCCCTCGCCCCTGCCGCTGCTGGCCGGTCTGCTTGCGGCGTACCTCATCGCGCCGCTCGTTGCGGGGGTGCTGCAGTCCTCCTCGGCCCGCTGGAGCTCGGTCGCAATGCCCGCGCTCCTGCGCGCCTGCGCTGTCTCGCTGGGGAGCGCGACCGCGGCAACCGTGCTGGTGGCCCTCGGAGGCATTCCGCTCGGTTATCTCTTGGCGCGCATCCCGGGGCGGGCGATGGCGGTGCTCGGATTTCTCGTGCAGCTGCCGCTCGCCCTGCCGCCGCTCGCCAGCGGCGTGCTGCTCCTCTTCCTCGTGGGCTACGACGCGCCGCTCGGACGCCTGACGGCCGGTGCGTTGACGGACTCCTTCGCGGGCATCGTCCTCGCGCAAGCCTTCGTGGCCGCGCCCTTCGTGATCATCGCGGCCCGCTCGGCCTTTGCGGCGATCGATCCCGCGCTCGAGGGTGTGGCCGAGACGCTGGGGCGGCGTCCTCTCGAGGTGTTCCTGCGGGTGAGCCTGCCGATCGCGCGGCCGGCGCTCCTTTCCGGGCTCCTGCTCGCATGGCTGCGCGCCTTCGGCGAGTTCGGTGCGACCGTGATGGTCGCCTACCATCCGTACTCGCTGCCGGTCTACACGTATGTGGCCTTCGGCGAGCAGGGATTGCCGGCGATGCTGCCGGTGCTGCTGCCCGCGCTCCTGCTGGCGTTCGCGATCATGTTGCTGAGCGGCTTGCTCGGGACCGCCCGCGGCACCGGGATGCCGGCGGCGGCGGGGAGGGGGGGCGCTGCGGATTTTGCGGCTCGAGCCGACCTGCCGTCCTGGCAGGCGGGCGGCGGTGGCGCGCGATCTTCCGCGACCGGTCTGGCGCTCGATCTGAAGAAGCGCCTCGATGGCTTCCAGCTGGCCATCGAGTGGTCCACCCGGGCGCGGCGGCTCGCGGTGCTCGGTCCCTCCGGCTCCGGAAAATCGCTGACTCTGAAGTTGATTGCCGGCCTGGAGCGGCCCGACTCCGGCACGATCAGGCTCGGGCAGCGGGACTTGAGCCGGTGCGACCCCGCGCAGCGCGCGGTGGCCTACCTGCCGCAGAGCTACGGCCTCTTTCCGCATCTGACGCTCATCGAGCAGTTGTGCTTTCCGGCGGCGGCGGAGCCGGCTCGAGCCGCCGAGTGGATCGGCCGCCTCGGACTTGCGGGCCTCGAGCGGCGGCGGCCCGCGGCCCTCTCGCTCGGCCAGCAGCAAAGAGTCGCCCTCGCGCGCGCGCTGATGCGGCCCGCGGATCTGCTGCTCCTGGATGAGCCGTTCTCGGCCCTGGATGCGCCGCTGCGCGCCGCCCTGCGGGAGGAGCTTCTCGAGGTGCAGCGTGCGTTCGCCGGCACGACGATCCTCGTGACCCACGACCCGGCGGAAGCGATTCTGCTCGCGGATGAGCTCCTGGTGCTCGATGCCGGCAGGGTGCTGCAGGCCGGTCGAACCGAGCAGGTGTATCAGCGGCCCGCGACGGCGCAGGTCGCGCGGCTCCTCGGCGCGGAGCATCCCTCGGAGGGTGTCGTCGCCGCCGACGATGCGATCGCGGTTGGGCCGGAGGCGGTGCTACGGGTCGCGGGCCCCGCGCTCGAGCGCGGCCGGCGCGTCCAGTGGAGCCTGCCTGCGGGCCGAGTCCGCCTCGGCGGCGAGGGAAGATACGAAGGAACCGTGGAGCACATCGCCCCGGCGGGGCTCGAGTGTCGACTCACGGTGCGCTTCGGCAGCGCCCATGTCAGGATAAGCGCCGCTCCCGGCGAGTGGGAGGCCGGGCGGCCCTGCCGCTTCGACGTGGACCCTCACCTGGTTCAGGTCTGGGTCGTCGACTGACTAGCGGGAGCGTCCGCGCTTGAGCGGCCTGGCGATCGTCTTGCGCGAGGGGGCGCCGCCGGCGGCCGCGGCGCCGCGGCGGCCCGAGGTGCGCGGCGCGAACTTTCCCATGTGATCCGCCGCGAGCGGCAGCAGCCGGCTCTCCAGCCGGCGATAGGCTTCGATCAGCTCCTTGCCGAATGCGGTCAGGGTCGCGCCGCCGCCGCCGCTGCCGCCGACCGAGGCGCTGATCACGGGCGCATCGAATTCGGTGTTCATGCTGTCGACGAGCAGCCACGCGCGCCGATAGCTCATGCCGACGTCCCGGGCGGCCTGCGACAGGGAGCCGCTGCGCTCGATCGCTTCGAGCAGCCTGACTTTGCCGATCCCGACCGAGCAGCGGTCGTCGAAGTCGACCCGGAAGCGGATCTCGGCAGAGGAGCGCTGCGGTTTCACCAAGCCCGTCGCAAGCCGTTGAAGGGAAACGGAACCGGCCCTTCGGGCCGGACCCGGGCAGGCGCGTGGCGGCCTGGCCCGGAGCGGATTTTATCCCGATTCCGGTCCGGCTTGACGTTCCGTGCGCGGCGGCCGAGACTTCGCGGCGCGCCGACCTGGCGGCGCAGTCCCGGAAGCCCCCGAGCAATCCCCGCCTCCCGCCCGACGATCCTCGCGCGGGTTCCCGAACATGAGCGACAAGCTGAAAGCCGACTCACTCTCGTTCTTCGAGTCGATCATCATGGGTGTGGCCGGCAGTGCGCCCGGCTTCTCGATCGCGGTCGCGATCTCAGGCCTCCTGACGACGGCCGGCCTCTTCGCGCCGAACGCCGTGTTGATCTTCGCGCTGCCGATGCTCGGTATCGCGCTCGCCTACAAGGGCCTCAACCGCAAGTTCGCG
>DAHUXV010000288.1 GCA_027306985.1 Gammaproteobacteria bacterium
CAGGTCGCCGCGCGGAAAGTACTCCATCACCAGCCACGCGTGCTCGTCGCTGACACCGAGGTCGAACAGCCGCACGATGCCCGGATGGCGGATGCGCTGCGCGATCTCGTATTCCTGCAGGAACCTGAGAAACGAGTCCGAGGCCTCGCCCTGCTCGTGCTCATCGCGCACCACTTTGAGCGCGACCGGCGAGCGGGTCTCGAGGCGCTCGGCCAGAAAGATGTCGGCCCGCGTCCCGGAGGACACCTGGCGCAGGCGCCGGTAGCCGCGGATGAACACGCCGCCGAAGCACTGCGATTCCGGCACGATGCGCGGGTCATGAGGATTGCTGGAAACTCGCATCGGAACCGCTTATAGCACGTCCGCGCGCCGCGGCTTCGGACGATGGTTTCCCGGGACAGCCGGTACCGGCGGCGGGTGGCGCGCTCAGGCGGGCGGCAATTTCAGGCCGATCACCAGATCCGCCACGTTGGTGCCGGTCGGACCGGTGCGCACCACCGCGTCGGCGGCGAGGAGCGCCGTGCCGGAATCCGCCCGCGCCAGGCAGTCGTCGGCGTCGAGCCCCGCCAGCGCCAGCCGCGCGCAGGTGTCGGCATCCACCAGGCCCCCGGCCGCCTCGGTCGTTCCGTCCGTGCCGTCGGTCCCGGCGGCGAGCAGCAGCAGCTGCGGATAATCGCAGAGGAACCTGGCGGCGGCCAGCGCGAGATGCTGATTGCGGCCCCCTCGGCCCGGATGCGGCGGCAGCCGCACGGTCGATTCCCCGCCCCAGACACGGACCTGCGAGCGGCCGATGAGCAGCTCGTGGCTGAAGCGCGCGGCCAGGCGTGTCGCATCTGCGGCATATCGCTCTGGCACGCACTCCACCGTGAGCCCTCGTTGCGAGGCCGCCGCGGCAACACCCGCCATCGCCCCCTCCACCGCGGCGATGACCTGACGCTCGATGCGGTCCATTGCGCCGGCATGGGGACCGAGGAGCCCGGAGCCGATGACCGCCGGGTCGTCGTCGGGCACGTCCGATATGAAAAGCGCCAGGGCCGGACGACCGCCCAGGCGAGCGGCCAGGCGTCCTCCCTTGATCCGCGACAGCCGCGCACGGCGGGCGTTGAGCTCGCCGATCGGCAGGCCGTCCGCGAGTCCCTGGGCCGAGAGCTGCGCGAGCTCCCCGAGGGAGACGCCGGGCTCGAGCACCTCCACCAGGCTCGAGGCGCCTCCCGAGACGAGAAACAGCGGCGACACCGCCGCCGGCAGCGCGTCCACCCAGTCGAGCAGGCGCTGCCCCGCGGCGAGCGAGCGCTCGTCGGGAACCGGGTGCGCGCTCTCGTGCGCCTCCACGCCGGGCAGCGACAGCAGCTGCGGGGCGATGTGCCCGCTCGGGGTGAGGACCAACATCCGCTCGAGCGAGCGGCCGAGCGCATCGGCGGCCCCGAGCGCCATCGCGGAGGCTGCCTTGCCCACCGCGGCGGCCCAGACCGGCGCCGCGTGCGGCGGCCTCGCGAGCAGCGCCTCGCGCGCGCAGCGCCGCCCGTCGACCCGGTCGAGGCCCGCGTGGAGCAGCTCGAGCAGGAGCCGGTGCCGACCGTCGGCGGTTCTCATCTCAGTTTCCCATCATCTACTCGGGGCACGAAGGGTTGGCCGAGGCACAGGGAGGTGCCCCGCCGCCGAAGGTGGCGGGGCTTTGGGCAAAAACCACGCTTTTTGCCCAAAGCTGCGCTGGGCCGGGCAGGAGCCCGGATCCCGCGCTTCAACTAGCCGCGGATGACCTTGAGCGGCCGCCGGTCGGCGCGCAGCTTCTTCGCCTCGTCCGAGCGCTCGCGCTGCAGCCGCTCCAGGTATTCCGGCGTCACGTCGGAGGTGACGTATTCGCCCGAGAAGCAGGAGGTGTCGAACTCCTCGATGCGCGCATCCTCGTGCTTGCAGGCGGCGATCAGGTCCTCGAGGTCCTGATAGATCAGCCAGTCGGCGCCGATGAGCCGCGCCACCTCGTCGTCGCGCCGTCCGCTCGCGACCAGCTCCCGCGCCGCGGGCATGTCGATGCCGTAGACGTTCGGAAAGCGCACCGGGGGCGCCGCGGAGGCGAAATAGACCTTGCGCGCGCCCGCCTCGCGCGCGAGCTCGATGATCTGCGCGGAGGTCGTGCCGCGCACGATGGAGTCATCCACCAGCAGCACGTTCTTGCCGCGGAACTCGAGGTCGATCGCGTTCAGCTTCCGCCGCACCGACTTCTGGCGCTCTTCCTGCCCGGGCATGATGAAGGTGCGGCCGATGTAGCGGTTCTTGATGAATCCTTCCCGATACTTCACCCCGAGGCGCTGCGCGAGCTGCAGGGCGCTCGTGCGGCTGGTATCCGGGATCGGAATCACCACATCGATGTCGTGGTTGCCCCGCTCGCGCAGGATTTTCTCCGCCAGGCGATCGCCCATGCGCATGCGCGCGCGATAGACGGAGATGTTGTCGATCTTCGAGTCCGGGCGGGCGAAGTAGACGTATTCGAAGATGCACGGCGTATGGCGCACGGTTGGCACGCACTGGTGCGAATGGAGCCGGCCGCCCTCGTCGAGAAAGACGGCCTCGCCCGGGGCGATGTCGCGCACCAGGCGGAAGGCGAGGCTGTCGAGCGCCACGCTCTCGGAGGCGAGCATCCACTCCGGACCCTTCGGGGTGTCGCGCTGACCGAGGACGAGCGGGCGAATGCCGTTGGGATCCCGGAAGCCCAGGATGCCGTGACCGATGATCGTCGCCACCACGGCGTAGCCGCCGCGGCAGCGGCGATAGACGGCGTTCAGCGCCGCGAACACGTCCGCCGGCGTGATGCGCGAGGTGCCGATGCGCTGCAGCTCCGAGGCGAACACGTTGAGCAGCACCTCGGAGTCCGAGGTCGTGTTGAGGTGCCGGCGGTCCTCGCGGATCAGCACCTCGGCGAGCTCCGTGGCATTGGTGAGATTGCCGTTGTGCGCGAGGCAGATG
>DAHUXV010000010.1 GCA_027306985.1 Gammaproteobacteria bacterium
CCCCGGGGGCGACCCGACACGATCACCTTACCGCCGCGGCGAGCGTCCCGACTCGCCATTTCCGGCTGCCTTCCTACAGCGCGCGCCGGAGCGTGAGGTTCAGGCGCATGCGGCCCACCGTCCGATGACATCCGTCCGGCAGCGGCGCGACTCCGTGAAAGGCGAGTCGTGTGGCTCCGCCCCAAACCACGACATCGCCATGCGCCAACGGCAGGCGATACGGCCTGTCCGAGCGCTTCAGACCGCCAAAGAGGAACGTGGCGCCGAGCCCGAGCGATATCGAGACGATCGGCGCCGAGAAGTCGCGCTCGTCGCGGTCCTGATGCAGCGACATGCGGGCGCCGGGCGGGTAGCGGTTGATGAGACAGACATCCGGCCGGAAGGCGGGGAATCCCGCCTCCGCGGCGGCGCGGGCGGCAAGTTGCAGGACGCACGGCGGGAGCGCCGGCCAGGGCCGCCCCGTCTCGGGATCGAGCGCCTCGTAGCGATAGCCTTTGCGGTCCGTGACCCAGCCGGCCTGTCCGCAGTTGGTCATGGCGACCGACATCCGCTGTCCGCCGGGTGTCACCATGTGCCGGAAGGGCGCCGCCGCCGCGACCTCGGCGATGGCGGCGAGCAGCGGCTGCTCGAAGGGCAGGGCGAGCCCCGGAAGATAGGCAAGACCCGGCCTGCCGGCCAGGTCCGCTGCGGGCTCGTCGAAAAGGTCCCGGGTGAGGGTCAATGCGATGCGCGCAGCGCGAAACCCGATTTGATCTGCGCCGGCAGCAGCCTCACCACCAGGTGAAGGAGCAGCGGGATGAGAACGAGATCGTCGATGAGGCCTGCGAACGGCAGCGCGAAATTGAGCGGATCGAGCGCGTAGAGCGCGAGCACGGCCGCCACCGGCCAGAGCCAGATGGGCCGCTGCCGATGCCGCAGCGCGAACCAGAGCAGTCCCAGGTCGGCCGCCACCAGCCGCCAGAGCCTCAGCAGTCGAATCATGGCGGGTCTCCTCCCGCGTGCAGGTGACTCATCATGTGGCGGTGGCGCTCGCGGAATCAAGCCCGAACCCATTATGCTAGCGCTACCAATCAATGACCCCGAGGAGGGACGGCGATGCGCAAGCGACGGCTGACACGGGCATGGGCGGCACTGATGGCGCTCGCCATCCCCTTCACGGCGATGGCGATGACGCTGCCCTCCAGGCCGCAGAAGCAGGCCTCGCCAGTGGTGTTGACCGCTCCGGCGTGGCAGTCCGGCGCCTATTGGGCCCGGTTCGATCACCGGCTGCTGGTGGATTTCGCGGATCTCGCGCGCTTTCGCGCGGCGGACCTGCGCCTGGGGCCGCCGCCGCCGCGGGCCGAGCGGGTCGTCTTCCTCGGCGACTCGATCACCGAGGGCTGGAAGCTCGAGAAGTCCTTTCCCGGCAAGCCGTATGTCAACCGCGGCATCAGCGGGCAGACCTCGTCGCAGATTCTGCTGCGCTTCCGCCAGGACGTCATCGACCTGCATCCGAAGGCGGTCGTGATCCTCGCCGGCACCAACGATCTCGCCGGCAACACCGGCCGCGCGACGCTGGCGCAGATCGAAGGCAACCTGCAATCCATGGCGCAGTTGGGCCGGGCCAACCACATCGCGGTGGTGCTGTGCTCGGTGCTGCCCTCGATCCATTACTGGTGGCATCCGCGGCTGCCCAACCCCGCCGCCCGCATCGCCGCGCTCAACCGCTGGCTCGCGGGGTATTCGGCGAGGCAGCACTACGTCTACGTGAACTACTACGCCGCCATGAAGAACCCCGCAGGGGCCCTCAAGCACGCTCTCAGTCCCGACGGCGTGCATCCTTCGCCGGCCGGCTACGCCGTCATGGCACCGCTCGCCCAGGCGGGCATCGAGGAGGCGCTGCGAGACCGGCGCCCCTGATGCGCAGCCGCTAAGGCAACGCGCCCACCGCGCTGCGATCCTGATGCATGTGCTTGAAGAGATCTCCCTTGGCGTGCGTCCTGCCGAAGTGGCAGAGGGGGATGGGGAAGGCGAGCCTGATGACACAGCGGCCGATGTCGAAGATGCCGTTGGCGAGCCGCTCCGCGCGATGAATGCGCGCGTCGTCCCAGCCGTCGAATACCGGCGGCGGGACTTTCCTCGCCGGCATCAGCGGGAAGCCGAATCGGACCTTGGGCGGCGCGTAGGCGCGCGACAGCTCGGCACCCACCTCGTGTTGAATCCCGGCCCGCCAGTCGATCGTGGGCGCCGCGGCGGGCACCGCCACGTTCGGGGGGCTGATCGGCCGCACCGCGACGGGCTGGATGATGCGCCTCGGCGGTGCGAGCCGGCTGGCGGGAGGAGGGGCGAGGACCGGCCGCAGCGGACGGACCGCGCTCAAGATCATGGCGAGGAGGGCCGGCGGACCCTTCACACGGGTCTGGGAGAGGTGCGGCGGCATCAGCAGCAGGTACAGGGCC
>DAHUXV010000013.1 GCA_027306985.1 Gammaproteobacteria bacterium
CATGACCGACAAGCAGGCTCGCTCCATCGGACAGGGCGGCGAAGTGCTCTGCATCGTGGCGTAACGGAGAGCGATCCATGTCGAGAATTGCCAAAGCGCCGGTCGAGCTGCCGCAGGGCGTGACCGCCACGATCGCCGCCGGCGCCGTGACGCTGAAGGGCGCGAAGGGCTCCCTGAGCCTCGCGCTGGTGCCGGGCGTCACGGTCCAGCAGGCGGAGAAGCGCCTCGAGGTCAAGTACGACGACCCCGGCCAGGCGCGCACGCTCGCCGGCTCCACGCGCGCGCACCTCGCCAACATGGCGCGGGGCGTCAGCAAGGGCTACGAGAAGAAGCTCGAGCTAGTGGGCGTCGGCTTTCGCGCGCAGGTTCAGGGCAAGGTGCTCAATCTCACGCTCGGGTTCTCCCATCCGGTGAACTTCCCCATTCCCGAGGGCATCACGATCGAGACGCCGAGCCAGACCGAGATCCTGGTGAAGGGTGTCGACCGCCAGAAGGTCGGGCAGGTGGCCGCGGAGATCCGCGACATCCGTCCGCCGGAGCCGTACAAGGGCAAGGGCGTGCGCTACGCGAACGAGCAGATTTCCCTCAAGGAGGGCAAGAAGAAATGATCACCTCCAAGAAGGGCCGGCGCCTGCGCCGCGCCGTCAAGACACGCGCGCACATCCGCGATCTCGGAATCGCGCGCCTGACGGTTCACCGCACGCCGCGACACATCTACGCGCAGGTCACCGACCCGGCCGGAGCGACGGTGATCGCCGCCGCCTCGACGCTGCAGGAGTCGGTGCGCCAGGGCCTGAAGGGCACCGGCAATGTCGATGCCGCCAAGGCCGTCGGCAAGGCCATTGGCGAGCGCGCACAGGCGGCGGGCGTCAAGAAGGTCGCCTTCGACCGCGCGGGATTCCAATACCACGGGCGCGTGCAGGCGCTCGCCGAGGCCGCGCGCGAAGCGGGCCTCGAGTTCTAACCGGGCCAAGGCCAAGGTAAGAGATACATATGGCAAGAGCGGAAAAGGGCCAGCCCCAGGACGAGCTCCTCGAGAAGCTCGTAGCGGTCAATCGCACGGCGAAAGTCGTCAAGGGCGGCCGGCAGTTCGGCTTCACGGCGCTCACGGTGGTCGGCGACGGCGCGGGCCGGGTGGGCTTCGGCTTCGGCAAGGCGCGCGAAGTCCCGGTGGCGATTTCCAAGGCGATGACCCAGGCCAGGAAGAGCATGGTGTCCGTCGCGCTGCGAAACGATACGCTGTATTACGCTGTCAAAGGAGCACACGGCGCCACGCGTGTGCTCATGCAGCCGGCCTCGGAGGGCACCGGGGTCATCGCCGGCGGCGGCATGCGCGCAGTGCTCGAGTGCGCCGGGATCCGCAACGTGCTCGCCAAGAGCTACGGCTCGCGCAACCCCATCAATGTCGTGCGCGCGACGGTGAACGCGCTGGCACAAATCCGCTCGCCGGAGGACATCGCGGCGAAGCGCGGCAAGAGTCTGGACGAGATCACGGGCTGACGCGCATGAACGCAGCACAACGCAAGGAGCTGAAGGTCACGCTCGTCCGGAGCCTGCACGGCCAGCTCGCCAACATCGCCGCCAGCGCGCGCGGTCTGGGACTGCGCCGCATCCATCAGACGGTCGCGGTCGCGGACACCCCGGAGAATCGCGGCATGATCGAGACCGCCGTGCACCTCCTGAAGGTCGAGCGCGCGAGCTAGAGAAGGGCCTCACACATGATGCGACTCAACACACTCAAGCCCGCGCCCGGCGCCAAGCGGCCCCGGCTGCGCGTGGGGCGCGGCGCCTCCGCCGGCCAGGGCAAGACCTGCGGCCGCGGCGTCAAGGGACAGCGCGCGCGCAAGGGCGGCTACCACAAGGTGGGCTTCGAGGGCGGCCAGATGCCGATTCAGCGGCGGCTGCCGAAGGTGGGCTTCCGCTCCGCCATGGCGGTGACGCGCGCCGAGGTGAGGCTCGGTGAGCTCGCCCGGGTCGAGGGCGAGACCGTCGACCTCGAGGCGTTGAAGAAGGCCGGCGTGGTGCCGGCGGAGGCCGAGCGCGCCAAGGTCGTGCTCTCGGGCTCCTTGTCCAAGGCCGTGACGCTCAAGGGCATCAAGGTCACCAAGGGCGCGCGGGTGGCGATCGAAGCCGCCGGCGGCAAGATCATCGACGAGGCCTGACGGATCCTAAGCGGGCCGCCGCAGGCCAGCGTTGCAATCGAGACGGACCGCAAGACAGTTTAATCGTGGCGAAATCGACACTCGGTAATCCAGCCGCCGCACTCGGCGAAGCTGCCCGCTTCGGGGAGATTCGCTCGCGCGTGCTGTTCCTGATCGGCGCGATGATCGTCTACCGCATCGGGACCTTCATCCCGGTGCCGGGCATCAATCCGGCCCAGGTGGCCCGCTTCTTCAGCGAGCAGTCGGGGACGATCTTCGGCATCGCGAACCTCTTCTCCGGCGGCGCGCTGCAGCGCATGTCCATCTTCGCGATGAACGTGATGCCGTACATCTCCGCCTCGATCATCATCCAGATGATGTCCATGGTCGTGCCGAGCCTGGTCGAGCTGCGCAAGGAGGGCCAGGCGGGCCAGCGCAAGATCACGGAGTACACCCGCTACGGCTCGCTCATCCTCGCGGTCGTGCAGTCGTTCGCCGCCGCGGGCGCCCTGGTCAAGGGCGGCATGACGCTGGTGAGCGGCCCGCAGTTCCTGCTGGTCGCCACGATCACCATGACGACGGGCACCATGTTCCTGATGTGGCTCGGCGAGCAGATCACCGAGCGCGGCATCGGCAACGGCATCTCCATGATCATCCTCGCCGGCATCGTGGCGCGGCTGCCGTCGGCGATCGGCGGCATGTTCGAGCAGGTGAGCAACGGCGAGATGCAGGGCCCGTTCGCCCTGGCCCTCATCATCATCGTGGTTGCGATCACCGCGTTCGTCGTCTACATGGAGAGCGCGCAGCGGCGCATCACCGTCAACTACGCGAAGCGCCAGGTGGGCCGGCGCATGTACGCGGCGCAGAGCAGCCACCTGCCGTTCAAGATCAACATGTCGGGCGTCATCCCGCCGATCTTCGCCTCGAGCCTGCTGCTCTTCCCGGCGACGGTCGCGAGCTTCGCCGGCACGGGTCGGGGCCGGCTCGCCGGCCTGATGCAAGAGATCGCCGCAGCGCTCGGTTTCGGGCAGCCGCTGCACATGGTGCTCTACGCGCTGCTCGTCATCTTCTTCTGCTTCTTCTACACGGCGCTGGTGTTCAATTCCCGCGATACCGCCGACAATCTGAAGAAGTCCGGCGCGTTCATCCCGGGCATCCGCCCCGGCCAGCAGACCGCCGATTACATCGACCGGGTGCTGACCCGCCTGACACTGTGGGGCGCCCTCTACGTGACGGCGGTGTGCATCCTGCCGGAGTTCCTGGTCGCGCAGGAGGGGACGCCATTCGCCTTCGGCGGCACCTCCCTCCTCATCGTCGTCGTGGTGGTGATGGACTTCCGGGCGCAGCTCTCGGCGCACCTCATGTCCCACCACTACCCCGGACTCCTGAAGAAGGCCAACCTCCTCGGGTATGGCCGCACAGGCTCTAGCGGATAAGCACCTATGAAAGTCAGACCCTCGGTCAAGAAGATCTGCAAGAACTGCAAGATCGTGCGCCGCCGGCGCATCGTCTACGTCATCTGCTCCGATCAGCGCCACAAGCAAAGGCAGGGGTGAGGCCGGTGCCTTCATCGACGACGCTCGAGGTGTCGTCGATCCGACCGAGCGCCCGGCCCAGAGGGGCGGCCGGGTCGGGGCGCCCGCCGCCCAGGATGGCCGGTAGCACGGCCTGAATGTAGTGAATGTCAAAGTTTTCGGTTAAACTACAACGTTTTCCCTGCGGTAAAGCATCATGGCACGCATAGCCGGCATCAACATCCCGATGAACAAGCACGTGTGGGTCGGGCTCACGCACATCTTTGGCGTGGGACGCGCACGCGCGCAGGCCGTCTGCGAGGGCGCCGGCGTCGATCCCCACGCCAAGGTCAAGGACCTTACGGAGACCGAGGTCAACGCCATCCGCTCGCAGATCGCCAAGTTCGCCGTCGAGGGCGACCTGCGCCGCGAGGTTTCCATGAACATCAAGCGGCTGATGGACCTCGGCTGCTACCGGGGCATCCGGCACCGCCGCGGCCTGCCGGTGCGCGGCCAGCGCACCCGCACCAATGCCCGCACGCGCAAGGGCCCGCGCAAGCAGGCCGTGAAGCTGAACGCACCTCCGGGCAAGGCATAATTTTTCGAGGATTACCGATAAATGGCTGATCAGAAGCAGCAGCAGGGCGGCGCGGCCGGGGCCGCGGGCGCCGGCGCCAAGAAGCCCAAGAAGGCGCGCAAGAATGTGCTCGACGCGATCGCGCACGTGCACGCGTCATTCAACAACACCATCGTCACGATCACCGATCGCCAGGGCAATACGCTGTCCTGGGCGACCGCGGGCGGCTGCGGTTTCCGCGGCTCCCGCAAGAGCACGCCGTTCGCCGCCCAGGTCGCGGCGGAGAAGGCCGGGGTCGCGGCGCAGGAGCATGGCGTCAAGAACGTGGAAGTGCGCGTCGGGGGCCCGGGCCCGGGCCGCGAGTCCGCGGTTCGCGCGCTGAACAACTGCGGTCTCAAGATCAGCAGCATCGCGGACGTCACGCCGATCCCCCACAACGGCTGCCGGCCACCCAAGAAGCGCAGAGTCTGAGGTCGCAGCATGGCGCGTTACACAGGTCCGAAGTGCAAGCTCTCCCGCCGCGAGGGCACCGATCTCTTCTTGAAAAGCGGCGTCAAGCCCTTAGAAAGCAAGTGCAAGCTCAGCGTGCCGCCCGGCGGCATCAAGGGCGAGCGGCGCCAGCGCCTCTCCGATTACGGTACGCAGCTGCGCGAGAAGCAGAAGCTGCGCCGGATGTACGGCGTGCTCGAGCGCCAGTTCGGCAACTACTACGAGGAGGCGGCCCGCCGCAGCGGCTCCACCGGTGAGAATCTGCTGAAACTGCTCGAGTGCCGTCTGGACAACGTGGTCTATCGCATGGGCTTCGCGGCCACCCGCGCCGAGGCGCGGCAGCTCGTCAGCCACAAGGCGATCACGGTGAATACCCGGCCGGTGACGATTGCTTCCTACCAGGTGAAGGCGGGCGACACCGTGGAGGTGCGGGACAAGGCGCGCAAGCAGCTGCGCATCCAGAGCGCTCTCGGCATCGCCCAGCAGGTGGGCCTCCCGGAGTGGGTCGAGGTCAACGACAAGGAATTCCGCGGCGTATTCAAGTCGGCGCCCGGCCGTGACGAAGTCCTGCCGGACATCAACGAGAACCTGGTCGTGGAGCTGTATTCGAAGTAATCGGCCCCGGCCTCCATTCGGGGGCCATCCGTTTTGGTTTGCGCCGGCTGTCGTGGCCGGCAAGGTGAGACTGCAATGCAGGGATCCGTTTCAGAGTTCTTGAAGCCCCGCGTGGTGAAGGTGCAGCCCGTTGCCCCTCGCCAGGCGCGTGTCACCATCGAGCCGTTCGAGCGCGGCTTCGGCCATACGCTCGGCAACGCGCTGCGCAGGGTGCTGCTCTCGTCCATGCCCGGCAGTGCCATCACCGAGGCGGAGATCGAGGGCGTACTGCACGAGTACACCAGCATCGAGGGCGTCCAGGAGGACGTCGTCGACATTCTCCTGAACCTGAAGACGGTCGCGCTCCGCATGCACTCGCGCGATAGCGCGGAGCTGCGCCTGCAGAAGAAGGGTCCCGGCCCCGTCACGGCGGGCGATATCCAGACCGACCACGACATCGAAGTGGTCAACCCGGATCTCGTCATCGCCAACCTGACCAAGGCGGGTGAGCTCAGCATGATCCTGCGCGTGGAGCGGGGACGCGGCTATCGTCCGGCCGCCGCGCGTGCGGTCTTCGAGGAGCAGTCGCGTCCCATCGGCCGGCTGCAGCTCGATGCGTCGTTCTCCCCCGTGCGCCGCGTGACGTACGCCGTGGAGGCCGCCCGCGTGGAGCAGCGCACCGACCTCGACAAGCTGGTCATCGACATCGAGACCAACGGCACCATCGACGCGGAGGAAGCGATCCGCCGCGCGGGTGCGATCCTCAAGGATCAGCTGTCGGTGTTCGTCGATCTGCAGGGTGAGGAAGAGGCCACGGCCAAGGTCTCCGAGATGCAGTTCGACCCGATCCTGCTGCGCCCCGTGGACGAGCTCGAGCTCACCGTGCGCAGCGCCAACTGCCTCAAGGCGGAGAACATCCACTACATCGGCGACCTGGTGCAGCGCACGGAGGTCGAGCTGCTGCGCACGCCGAACCTCGGCAAGAAGTCGCTCACCGAGATCAAGGAAGTGCTGCAGAGCCACGGGCTGATGCTCGGCATGAGGCTCGATGGCTGGCCGCCGGCCAGCCTGAAGCACGACGACGGCCGGGACGTAATCTAAGGTCGCCCCATGAGACACCAACTGACGGGCCGGCAGCTGTCGCGTAACAGCCCGCACCGGCATGCGATGCTGCGGAACATGAGCGTGTCGCTCCTGCGGCACGAGACGATTCGCACCACACTGCCGAAGGCGAAGGAGCTGCGGCGGGTCGTGGAGCCGCTGATCACCCTGGGCAAGAAGGACGGGGATGCCAACCGGCGCCTCGCGTTCGCGCGGCTGCGCGATGCCGAGGTGGTCGAGAAGCTGTTCGCGGACCTGGGACCCCGGTTCAAGGCGCGGCCCGGCGGGTACACCCGCATCCTGCGCATGACCCCGCGTCCGGGTGACTCCGCGCCGATGGCGCTGATGCAGCTGGTCGAGGGGCCGGCCGCGGCCGCGCCGGCGGACGAGCAGGGCAAGAAGAAGACCCGGCGCCGCGCCAAGGCGAAGACCGAAGGCGAAGCCGCAGCCGCCGAAGGCGAGGCCAAGCCGCGCCGCGCGAGAAAGAAGGCCGTGGCGGCCTGAGAGCGCCGTTCCGTCCGAGGAGCTGAATGACGCGCGGGTGCTTGCGGCCCGCGCGTCTGACTTTGCGCCATCCGAGGCGATCCGCTAGGCTCCTGGCACCATTCGGGGAGGAGCCGTGCCATGAGCCTGTTCAGTGAATTCAAAGAATTTGCCGTCAAGGGCAGCGTGATCGACCTGGCCGTAGGCTTCGTGATCGGCGGAGCGTTCGGCAAGGTGGTCAGCTCGCTGGTCTCGGATCTCATCATGCCGCCCCTCGGCCTGATCATCGGCCGGGTGGATTTCAGCAAGATGGCGCTGCAGATCGGTACCAACCCCAAGGGCGGCCCGATCCTGCTGCAATATGGGATGTTCGTGAATGCCATCCTCGCGTTCCTGATCATCGCCTTGGCGCTGTTCGTGATCATCAAGGGGATCAATCGGCTCCGCCGCACGACCCCTGCCGCGCCGGCCGTGCCGCCGCCGCCGAGCAAGTCGGAAGAGCTGCTGGGGGAGATTCGGGACCTGCTGGCGAAGAGGGCCTAGGGAGAGCCCTGGTACGGCCCCCGGGAATGGCCTCTCGGGGCTGGTTCCCGGGGGTGGCCCCGCGGGCTACCAGGGGGCCTATTGCATGCCGCTTCGCGACTACGATGACCGGAAGGCATCCCGCGTGAGGTTCTCGTGGCCGGCAGCGGTCACGGCCAGATCGTCCTCGATGCGGATGCCGCCGAATTTCCGCAGCGACTCGACCCGGCTCCAGTTGATCCGGCCCGAGCGGTGGTCGGCGCGCGCGGCATCGAGAAGCTGCGGGATGAAATAAAGGCCGGGCTCCATCGTGACGACGAATCCCTCCTCGAGGGTGCGGGTGAGGCGCAGGAAGGGGTGACCCTCCGGGCGGGGGATGTCGCCGCCGTCGGGCGAGCGCATGAAGCCGCCGACGTCGTGGACCTCGAGGCCCAGCAGGTGGCCGATCCCGTGAGGGAGGAAGACGCTGGTCGTCGCGGTGGCAACCGCTTCCTCGGCGGCACAGGTGACGATCTCGGCTTCGCGGAGGACTTCGGCCAGTAGACGGTGGGCTTGCAGGTGGATCTCGCGCCAGTCGACGCCGGATCTGACCTCCGAGCAGAGCGTTTGCTGCATGCGATCCATGCGGCCGATCAGCGCGGCGAAGTCGGGGTCGCGGCGGGAATGGGTCCGCGTGATGTCGCTGGCGTAGCCGGCGAACTCGGCGGCGGCGTCGATCAGCAGGGAGTGGTGCTCCGCGGGCCGGGATGTTTCCAGCACCTGGTAGTGCAGGACGGCCCCGCCCTCATTCAGCGCAATGATCGGGTTGTAGGGCAGATCCTGCTCGCGCTGGCCGCAGGCGGCGAGGAAGGCGAGCTCGATCTCGAATTCCGAGGCCCCGGCCTCGAAGGCCCGGGTGGCCGCCAGATGGCCGCGCGCGCCCAGGCGGCTCGCCTGCCGCAGGCAGGCGAGCTCGTACGGAGACTTGGCCGCACGGGCGAAATCGAGGTGCCGGATGAGGCGGGGCGGATTCACATCGCTTACGCCCCATGATGCGAGCTCGGGGAGCGAGTCGCCGAGAAAAGCGGTCGTGCGCAGGTTGGGAGGCAGCAGCCGCCGCGCCGCATTCAGGTCGCGACAAGGGCGGATCTCGAAGTGCCCGGTCCAGTAGCCCTGGGGCAGCGCCGGCGGCTGGTACCAGTAGTCATCCGGCTGATGGAAAGCGAGCAGGGGCCGGCGGCCGGGCTCGAAGTACACGAAGCTGCCGGGCGCATCGAGCAGGGGCGCCCAGACTTTGAAGGGCGCGTGGACCTGGAAGGGGTAGGTTCGATCGTCCTGAAACACCGGCAGGAGCGAGCCGGAGTGCACCAGGAGGGCGGAGTAGCCGCAGGCTTCGAGCGCCCGGGCGGAGCGTGCGCAGACCGCTTCCAGGTGGGAGGCAAACAAGGCATCGAGCGAGCTCTGTTGGGGAAGCGCGCGAACGTCGGCCATCTTGAGCACTCCGGCGGAGAAAGGTGCCGATTGTAGACGGCCGGCGCCTCACGGGCGGGCCGGCGGGCCCGAATTGTCGTTACGAGGCGACAGTCCAGGCTCAGGCTGTTTCCAATCCCATGATGACTCTATAAAATCCGGGCGCGACCCGTGAAGGACTCGCGGAACGATAAGAAAGGTCGTTCAGAAAGCTTTCTCGTATCTGGCTCTCTCACCAAAAGCATCGGGGTACCCATCGATGAATACCAAAGTTGCTCTTAGCGCGCTTGCTGCGGCACTGCTGCTGACGGCCTGTGCGAAGAACCCGTCGTCCACCAGCACCCAGCCCGCCGCCGCTCCGCCGGCTTCCTCGCAGAGCAGCGCTCCGGCCTCGGGGGCTTCGGACAATTCCTCGTCCGGCTCGATGGCGAGCCCGTCCGACAGCGGCAGCAGCAGCGGCTCCACGCCGCCCGCCGCGCCCGCTGGCAACGGCACCACCCCGCCGGCCAGCCCGCCGCCCGCCGGCAACGGCGGCTCGCAGAAGTAAGCTGCGTCTGCCTCCGGGAGGCCGTCACGGTCTCCCGGCATCGGCTGCCAACGGCCCGGCCGGATCGCGCGAGCGAGCCGTCCGGGCCGTTCTCTTCAGGGCTCCGGGAAACCAAATGACGGTGAGCGTGCGCGACGCGCGGAACACGGAAAGCGACCGCCTCTGGATCCAGAGCGTCTATCGCGATTATCTCGACGATCTGGCGCCGGGCACCGGCACCTTCCCCGCGCTGGGCGAGGTCGGGCACAGGGAGCCCGACCAGCTCTTGCGCTGGTTCGGGGACCCGAACAGCTTCCCGCTGGTCATCCTGCGCTCGTCGCAGCCCGTCGGCTTCGCCCTGGTCGTGCGAGGGGGCACCGGTATCGGCCCGGCGCCCGCCGCGGCCCCAGGCTCCCAGCCGCGCCCCGCCATCGACTATCGCATGGCGGAATTCTTCATCGCCCGCGCCATGCGCCGCCTCGGTATCGGCGCCACCGCCGTCAGGCTCATCTTCAGCCGCTTCACCGGCCGCTGGGAGATCACCGAGTACCTGCGCAACACCAGCGCCGTCAGCTTCTGGCGGCGCGTCGTCGCGAGCTACACGCGCGGCAATTACCTCGAGCGGATCGTGAACGGCGAGGTACGGCAGACCTTCGAGTCCGGCGCGCTTTAGCGGCTTGCCGGACCAGGCGCTCGAAGGCGCAATGCAGGGTCAGCGGCTCGCGGGAGGCTTCGCCGGGAGTTCCTCGAGCGCGTAGAGCGTCTTGCGGGGAAACCGCTCCGGAGGGCAGTACCTCGTGATCGGCGAGCGCGCCTGAGGAATCCCGGCGAGCCTGTCAATACTATGTATTGACGCCTCGCGGCACGGCCATCGCCGAGGGCGAGCTCTTCGCCGAGCCCTTGCCGAGCAGCGGCCGCAGGTACGCGCCGGTATGCGAGCGCGGGTTGGCGGCAATCTTCTCCGGAGTGCCGGCGGCGATGACCTCGCCCCCTCCCTCGCCACCCTCCGGGCCGAGGTCGATCACCCAGTCCGCGCTCTTGATGACATCGAGATTGTGCTCGATCACGACGATCGTATTGCCCTGGTCGCGCAGGCGGTGCAGCACGTCGAGGAGTTGGGCGACGTCGTGGAAGTGCAGGCCGGTGGTGGGCTCATCGAGGATGTAGAGCGTGCGGCCGTGGGTCTGGCGGGCGAGCTCGCGGGAGAGCTTGATCCGTTGCGCCTCGCCGCCGGAAAGTGTGGTCGCGTTCTGGCCGAGGTGGATGTAGGAAAGGCCTACGTCGGTCAGGGTCTGCAGCTTGCCGGCGACGGCGGGCACGTTCTGGAAGAACCGCAGCCCCTCCTCCACGGTCATCTCCAGCACTTCGTGGATGTTCTTGCCCCGGTAGCGGATCTCGAGCGTCTCGCGGTTGTAGCGCTGGCCTTTGCAGACATCGCACGCGACGTAGACGTCGGGTAGGAAGTGCATCTCGACCTTGAGCACGCCGTCGCCCTGGCAGGCCTCGCAGCGTCCGCCCTTGACGTTGAAGCTGAAGCGGCCGGCGTCGTAGCCGCGAGCGCGCGCCTCGGGGACTGCCGCGAAGAGCTCGCGGACCGGCCCGAAGAGATTCGTGTAGGTGGCGGGATTCGAGCGGGGCGTGCGGCTGATCGGCGTCTGGTCGATGTCGATCACGGAGTCGATGTCTTCGAGGCCCTCGATGGCCTCGCAGGGCGCGCCGGCGGGAGCGGCCGTGCGGCCATTGATCCGGGCAACCGCGTGGTTGAAGAGCGTGTCGATGATCAGTGTCGACTTCCCGGAGCCCGACACGCCGGTGACACAGGTCAGGAGTCCGACCGGAATTTCCGCGGTGACCTCGCGCAGGTTGTTGCCGCGGGCGCCGACGATCCGGATCTGCTTGTCGGGCGAGCGCGGGGTGCGCAGCCGCGGCAGAGCGACGGTTTTCCTGCCGCTCAGGTACTGCCCGGTGAGCGAGGCCGCGCAGGCCTCGATGTCCCGCGGCGTGCCCTCCGCGACGATGTGACCGCCGTGAGCGCCGGCGCCCGGCCCGAGATCGACGACGTGGTCGGCCTCGCGGATCGCCTCCTCGTCGTGCTCCACCACGATCACGGTGTTGCCGAGGTCGCGCAGGCGCTTGAGCGTATTGAGGAGCCGCGCATTATCGCGCTGGTGAAGTCCGATCGAGGGCTCATCGAGAATGTACATGACCCCGGTGAGGCCGGAGCCCACCTGGCTCGCGAGCCGGATGCGCTGCGCCTCGCCGCCCGACAGCGTGTCGGCGCCGCGGTCGAGGGTCAGGTATTGCAGGCCGACGTCGGCGAGGAATCGCAGCCGCTGGACCACTTCCTTGAGGATCGGAGTCGCGACTTCCCCTCGCCAGCCCTGCAGGCTGAGCACGCGATAGAGCTCCAGCGCATGACCGACGCTCAAGCGCGTGACCTCGGGGAGCGCTTTGTCGCCGACGAACACGAAACGCGCCGCGCGGGCGAGGCGCGCGCCGCCGCAGTCGGGACAGGTGCGCACACCGAGATATTTGGCGAGCTCATCGCGTACCGTGGCGGACTCCGTCTCGCGGTAGCGCCGCTCGAGGTTCGGCAGGATGCCCTCGAACGGATGGTGCTTCACCGCGGCGCGCCGCTTGCCTTCGCGGTGGCCTTCGCTGTAGCGGAACTCGATCGGCTCCTCGCCGCTGCCGTACAGCAACACCTGGCGCGCCCGCTCTGGCAGCTCCGTCCAGGGCACCTCGATGTCGAACCGATAGTGCCGCGCGAGCGACTGGATCAGCTGGAAATAGTGGCTGTTGCGCCGGTCCCAGCCGCGCACCGCGCCGCTCGCGAGCGACAGGTCGGGATGCATGACCACGCGCTGCGGATCGAAGAATGGCTGGGTGCCTAGGCCGTCGCACGGCGGGCAGGCTCCGGCGGGGTTGTTGAACGAGAAGAGCTTCGGCTCGAGCGGCGGCACGCTGTAGCCGCAGACCGGGCAGGCGTGGCGGCTGGAGAAGACGAGCTCTCGCTGCGCGGCCTGCTCCGCGGGAGCCCCGGCCTGGCCATCCTGGCCAGGCGCTCGCCGCTTGGGCGGCGCACCCGCGCCCTGCGGCGCATCGAGGAAGGCGAGCCGCGCCAGCCCGCCGGAGAGCCGCAGGGCGGTTTCGAACGATTCCGCCAGGCGCTGCTGGGCGTCGGGCCGCAGGCGCAGGCGGTCCACCACCGCCTCGATCGTGTGCTTGCGCTTCGGATCGAGTTGCGGGAGTCCTTCCATGTCGTGGATGCGGCCGTCGATCCGCGCCCGCACGAAACCCTGATCGCGCAGCGACTCGAGGACGTCCGCGTGCTCGCCCTTGCGGTCGCTCACCATGGGCGCAAGCAGCGCGACCGCGGCGCCTTCCGGCAGCTTCAGCACCTGGTCGACCATCTGACTGACGGTCTGCGCCATCAGGTCGATGCCGTGATCCGGACAGCGCGGCGTTCCGGCGCGGGCGTAGAGCAGGCGCAGATAATCGTAGATCTCGGTAATGGTGCCGACGGTCGAGCGCGGATTGCGGGAAGTGGCCTTCTGCTCGATGGCAATGGCGGGCGAGAGGCCCTCGATGCTATCGACGTCGGGCTTGTCCATCATGGACAGGAATTGCCGCGCGTACGCGGAGAGCGACTCCACGTAGCGCCGCTGTCCCTCGGCGTAGAGGGTGTCGAAGGCGAGCGAGGACTTGCCGGAGCCGGAGAGTCCCGTGACCACGATCAGCCGCTCGCGCGGCAGATCGAGGTCGATGCTCTTCAGATTGTGGGTGCGTGCCCCGCGGACACG
Organism: Gammaproteobacteria bacterium; assembly: GCA_027306985.1. Taxonomy (GTDB): domain Bacteria; phylum Pseudomonadota; class Gammaproteobacteria; order Steroidobacterales; family Steroidobacteraceae; genus 13-2-20CM-66-19. The sequence continues at coordinate 13,200 of DAHUXV010000013.1, forward strand.
GATTGCTTGCATGGCCCGGTGATTCTCAAACCTTCGAGTGTACCCGCCGGCC
>DAHUXV010000023.1 GCA_027306985.1 Gammaproteobacteria bacterium
GCGTCAACGTGGGACTGGCGTTGAGGATACGCAGGCGCACGGTCTGTCCGACCTTGACGATGAGCGGGCGCGTGCGGGGATAAGCCGCGCCGCTGATGCAGTGCGACAGATACGCGACCTCGTCTCCCATCGCGCTCGCGCTCGCGCCCGCCATGCCGGCCATGCCGTGCATCGCTTGCTTGCCCTGCATGCCTCGCATGTCCTGCGTGCGGTGCATGGAGGACATGTTCCGGCCCATGCTCATGCCGGGCATTGCGCCGACCCCGGGCGGCACGTCCATGGGCACGGTGCTCGTGCCGGCCAGGGCGGCGCGGAAGCTGCTCATGTCCGGGACGTCGTGCAGCACCAGGACGACTTCGACGTCGGCCCGCGGCTCGCCCGGGTCCTCGACCAGAAACGGTCCGAAGAGGCCGAGCGCGATCTGATCGCCCGCATGCGAGTGATACCAGCGAAACCCGGGAGGGTCCGGCTTGAAGGTGTAGATGAACTCACCCCCGTCCGGCACGGCCTTCTGGGTGATACCCGGAACTCCGTCCATGTCGTTCGGAAGGATCATGCCGTGCCAGTGGATCGTGCTGGGACCCCCGGTGCGGTTGACGTAGCGGGCGCGGATGGTCTGCCCGTAGCGCACCCGTAGCAGCTGCCCGGGCACTCGTCCGTTGTAGGCCAGCCCGTGAAAGCGGGCTCCGGTATCGAGCGGGAAGGCGTACGGGCGCCCTACCAGGGTGACGTCCACCTGCTTTCGGGCCGCCGCATACGCCGGCAGCTCCGGCACCAGCATCCAGCTGAACGCGCCCGCGCCCAAGGTGAGGGCACTCTGAAGGAAATCTCGTCGCAGCACGGGGTTCTCTACCTGCCACTGCGGGGTGGCGAGCGGTCGATGGCTGCTCATTCTACTGGATGCCTGTATTGATACAAAGTATCATTTGGCGCCCACCCACCGGAGGCCGACACGCGAATGCGCCCCCAGCACTGGCGCCGATGCCTGATTTCGGGGCTTGCGACCTTGCTCGCCGCCACCGCGGCCGGATGCAGCAGCCGCACGGCTACCCATGACGGCGTGCGCGCCATCGGCGTGGAGAATCAGTATGCCGATGTCATCTCGCAGATCGCCGGTCCGTACGCGCACGTCACGGCGATCGAGAAGAGCCCGAGCACCGATCCGCACGAATATGAGGCCAGCCCCGCGATCGCGCGCGAGATCGCCGGCGCCGATCTGATCGTCGAGAACGGACTGGGCTACGACTCCTGGGTCGACAAGATCATCGCGGCCTCGCCGCGCCCGCGGCGCCGGGTGATCGAGGTGCGCCGCGTGCTCGGCCTTCCCGCGGACACGGCCAACCCCCATCTCTGGTACGACCCGAAGACCATGCCCGCGGTCGCGAAGGCCGTCGCGGCGGCGCTCGCGGCCATCGAGCCGGCCAGGCGCGACTACTTCATCGCCAACGAGCGCAAGCTCGCGGCGTCCCTCGCGCCCTGGAAGAGGATGCTCGCCGATTTCGCGCAGAGCCACGGACGGACTCCCGTTGCGGTGACCGAGCCGGTCGCGAACGACATGCTCGAGGCCGCCGGCTGTGACATCCTCACGCCGCGCGGCCTGCAGGTCGCCATCATGAACGGCAGTGATCCTTCACCCCAGGACGTGGCGGCGCAGCAGGCGCTCTTGAGCGGGCATCGCGTCAAGGTGCTGGTCTACAACCGTCAGGTGGCCAATCCGCTCACTCAATCCTTCCTCGACCTCGCCAGGAAGAACGGCATCCCGATCGTCGGTGTGTACGAGATCATGCCCACGCCGGGGTACGACTATCAGGCCTGGATGCGCGCGGAAACCGAGGCGTTGATTCGCGCGGTCACGCTCGGCGTCTCGACGACAACGCTTGAAAGCGCAGGCTCGCGCCGATGAAATCCGCCACCGAGGTACTGAGCATCGATCACCTGACCGTCGCCCTCTCGGGCCGGACGGTGCTCAGGGACGTGAGCTTCAGTCTGTCGCCCGGGGAGTTCTGCGCGCTCATCGGGACCAACGGCTCGGGCAAGACGACACTGCTCAAGACCATTCTCGGCCTCGTGCGGCCGCAATCGGGCACGATCAGGATCGCCACCGCGGCCGACCGCGACGCCGCATCGCGCATCGGCTACGTTCCGCAGAAGATCTCACTCGACCCCAGCCTGCCGCTGCGCGCGCGGGATGTCGTATCGCTCGGCATGGACGGCGGCCGACTGGGCCTGCCCCTGCCCTCGCGCGAGCGGCGCGAGCGCGTCGATCGGATGCTGGATGCCGTCGGTGCCACGGGCTTCGCCGAGCGCCGGGTCGGGGATCTTTCCGGCGGGCAGCAGCAGCGGGTGTTGATCGCCCACGCGCTGATCAGGCGTCCGAGCCTGCTGCTGCTGGATGAGCCCCTGGCCAATCTCGATATCCGCAGCGTCGCGGAGATCGTGGTGCTGCTTCGCAGGCTCGCCACCGAATACGACACGGCGATCCTGCTCTCGGCGCACGACATGAACCCGCTGCTGCCGGTCATGGACCGCATCGTCTACCTCGCCAACTGCTGCGCCGCCGCCGGCAAGCCCGAGGAAGTCGTGCGGACCGAAGTCCTGAGCCGGCTCTACGGCTATCACATCGACGTCGTGCGCGTGCACGGCCGGGTCGTCGTGATCGCCGCCGGCGCTCCGGATGAGATTCACGCCGCGATCGCCAAGGATCCGATCCACACCGCGGAGATTCCGTGACCGGGCTGCACGCGCTCCTGGCCGCAGTGCTCGCGCCCGGGTTCCTCGCCAATGGCCCGGTCCGCACGGCGTTGATCGTCGGCGGGGGCACGGGCCTGGTCGCGGCGGTCGTGGGTGTTTTCACGGTCATGCGCGGCCAATCGTTCGCGGCCCACGCTCTCGGGGATGTGAGCAGCGCGGGCGGCTCGGCCTCCTATCTGCTCGGCGTGCGGCCCATGCTGGGCTTCATCGGCATGGCCATTCTCGCGGCGGCGGGCATGGAGTGGGCCGACATCCAGGATGCGCGCGAGCGCGATCTGGTGACCGGCGTCGTGCTGGGTGCCGGTATGGCGCTCACGGCGCTGTTTCTCTACTTCGACGCCCGCTCGGGTAGCGCGAGCGGAGCGGCGATCTCGATCCTCTTCGGCTCCATGTTCACCCTCCCCGCCTCGATCGCCGTCCCCGCCCTCGGCGCGGGTGCGGTGGCGGTGGTGACGATCGGCGCGCTCTATCGACCGCTCCTCGTCAGCTCGCTGTCGGCAGAGCTCGCCGCGGCGCAGGGCACGCGGGTGCGCCTGTTGGGCCTGGCTCACGCGCTGGCACTCGCGCTGGCGGTCTCGCTGTCGGCCATGACCGTCGGCGCCATTCTCTCCCCGGCGCTGCTCATCGGGCCCGCCGCCACCGCGCTGCGGCTCGCGCGGCGGCCGGGCCCCGCGGTGGCGCTGGCCTCGCTCCTCGGGATCGCGGCCGTCTGGGGCGGCATTCTGCTCGCCTATGACAGCTACTACTGGACGCCGGGCCACGGCTGGCCGGTGAGCTTCTTCATCGTGTTCCTGATCTTCCTCGGTTATGTGGCAGCGAACATGGCGTCGGGGTCGCGCACGGCCGCGGACGTTTCACGTGCCGAGCCGCACTGCTCCCGATGCGAGCAGGACTGAGCATGTTCGCAGCCTTCATGACCCACACGTGGATCGCCGGGACGCTGGTGGCGATGGTTGCCGGCGTGGTGGGCTTTTTCGTCGTCATCCGCCGCGCGGCCTTCGCCGCGCACGTCCTGCCGCTCGGCGCCTTTCCGGGAGCGGCCGCGGCCAACCTCCTCGGCGTGAACGAGCTCTTCGGGCTCGTGGCGTTCGCCGGCCTCGGGGTGCTCGGCATCGGGCAACTCGAGCGTTGGGGGCGCCGTGAAGTGGCGACCGCTCTGTGGCTGGCGGCCTCGCTGGCGCTCGGCACGCTCTTTCTCAGCATGACCCGGCAATACTCGCAGCAGGTCTATGCGCTGCTCTTCGGCGAGGTGCTCGGCATCAGCGAGGCTGCCGTGGTGTCGGTCGCCATTCTGAGCGTGTTGGCGATTGCGGCGATGGCGATTCTCTTCCGGCCGCTGCTGCTCGACTCGCTCTCGCCCGAGCTCTGCCAGGCCGCGGGCGCCTCGAGCCGGCGCATGGAGATCGCCTTTCTCGGCGTGCTGGCGATCTCGACGGCGATGGTCCTGCCGGTCGTCGGCGCGCTGATGGTTTTCAGCCTCATGGTCGGCCCGGCATCCTGCGCGCGCGCGCTCACCGACGAGCCGCGCTCGGCGGTCCTGCTCTCCGTCGGCCTCTCGCTCGCCACGGTGTGGAGCGCCATCGCCCTCTCCTACCTTTCCAACTGGCCGGTCGGCTTCTTCGTCGGCACCCTCGGCGCGCTGTCCTACACGGCCGGCCGGATCTACCGCCGATTCGCGCATCCATCCGCCGCCCTGCCGGGTCGAGAGACCCCATGACGCGAAGGCCCACCAGGAGGACGGCGGCCGAGCAGACTCTCGCACCAGCGATGCGCCGACTCGAGACACTCTGCCGCGAGCGCGGCGAGCGCCTCACGCGACAGCGGCTTGCCGTGGTGAGGCAGCTCCTCACGGCGGGTCGGGCGCTGTCAGCGTACGAGCTCCTCGAGCGGCTGCGGCCCGAGGACGAGAGTGCAACGGCGGCAAGCGTTTATCGCACGCTCGATTTCCTGATCGAGCTCGGTGTCGCGCACCGTCTGGAGTCGCAGCGATCCTTCGTGCTGTGCAGCCATCCGCAGACGCCCCACCGGGTGCAGTTCCTCATCTGCCGCCGCTGCGGCGAGGTCGTGGAGGCGGAGGATGCGCGGCTGGCCGCGGCCACGGAGCGGCTCGGCGACCGCCTGGGCTTTGCGCTCGACCGGCGCATCGTCGAGCTCACCGGCCTCTGCGGTCGCTGCCGGGAGGGCGGTGCCGGGGCGCCTTGAAAACCGCCGGCTTCACGGTAGCGCCCGCAAGCGCGCCGATGGTAGCATCG
>DAHUXV010000048.1 GCA_027306985.1 Gammaproteobacteria bacterium
GCGCACCCATCGCCATCGTCCGCCAGTACATCGAGCAGCAGCAAACTCCGGATTAGACGGCTGCGGCGGCATCGAGCCACCCCGGCCGTCGCGCTATCCATCTCCGGCATGAATGCCGGAGCTTTCCGCGCAGTATGGTAATTAAGAGTCCTCGAAGGATTCTCTGCTCACGGCCGCCGGCGGCCACGTGTCCGACCCCGGCGCGCGTCGTCGGCAGCAGCCGGCCCGCTTCGCGGTGGCCGGGAGCTAGCCGCCGACCTCGGCCTCCTCGGCCGGCCCCTCCACCTCTCCTTCCGACATGCCGAGCTCCTTCAGCTTGCGGGTCAGGGTGTTGCGGCCCCAGCCGAGGAGCTTCGCGGCCTCCTGGCGGTGGCCCTGGGTGCGCTTGAGGGCGGCCCGGATCAGGATGCGCTCCATCGCGGGCAGTGCCGCTTCCAGCAGCGGAAGCTTGCCTCCCAGGGCCTGGCGCTCCGCCCAGCCGGCGAGCGCCTTTTCCCAGTCGGCGTCGCCTTCGGCGGCGTCGCCGGCGGCGAGAATCTCGGGCGGCAGGTCCTCGACCCGGATCTCCCTGCCCGGGGCGAGAACCGACAGACGCCGGCAGAGGTTGACGAGCTCGCGCACGTTCCCCGGCCAGGCGTAGGTCGACAGCTTCGCCTCCGCCTCCTTGGCGAGCGCCTTGCGCTCGACGCCCAGGTCGCGCGCGGCGACCCGGAGATAGTGGGCGGCGAGGTCCGGAATGTCTTCCGCGCGGGCACGAAGCGGCGGCAGCTCCAGCCGGATCACGTTGAGCCGGTGATAGAGGTCCTCGCGAAAGAGACCGCGCGCCACCCGGTCCTGCAGGTTCTGATGGGTGGCGGCAATGACACGCACGTCCACGCGAATGGGTGTCTGGCCGCCCACTCGATAGAACTCGCCTTCGGCGAGCACGCGCAGGAGACGCGTCTGCAACGGCGTCGACATGTCACCGATCTCGTCCAGGAACAGCGTGCCGCCGTCCGCCTGCTCGAAGCGGCCGCGGCGCTGGGCGTCGGCGCCGGTGAACGAGCCCTTCTCGTGGCCGAAGAGCTCCGACTCGAGCAGGTCCGCGGGGATGGCCGAGGTGTTGAGGGCGATGAAGGGCTTGCCGGCGCGCGGACTGTGGTCGTGCAGGGCCCGGGCCACCAGCTCCTTGCCGGTGCCGGACTCGCCGGTGATGAGCACCGTGACGCTGGAGCGCGAGAGCCGGCCGATGCCGCGAAAGACCTGCTGCATGGCCGGCGCGGTGCCGAGGAGCTCCGGAATGCGGGGCGTGGCGGCCGTATCCGTCGAGCCCGGGCCGGCGGCGCTCGCGGCGCGCCGCACGAGCGCGACCGCCTGATCGATGTCGAACGGCTTCGGCAGGTACTCGAAGGCGCCGCCCTCGTAGGCCGACACGGCGCTGCCCAGGTCCGAATGCGCGGTCATGACGATGACCGGCAGCGCGGGACGGGTGTCGCGGATGCGGCGCAGCAGCGCCAGGCCCGACTGGCCCGGCATGCGGATGTCGGTGATCAGCACGTCCGGAGCCTCGCGGCGCAGCGCTTCCAACGCGGGCTCCGCCGTCTCGAACGCTCGCGGCATCATGCCGCCGTTGCGCAGCGCCCGCTCCAACACCCAGCGTATGGAGGCGTCGTCGTCGACCAGCCAGACTCGCAGCGCGTCCGCGTTCATGCGGCATCTCCAATCGGAAGTAGAAGAGTGAACACGGTCCGTCCGGATTCGCTGTCGAATTCGATGAGGCCGCCGTTGCGCGAGACGAGCTCCTGGGCCATGGCGAGGCCGAGGCCGGTGCCGTCCGGGCGGCCCGTCACCAGCGGATAGAAGATGCTCGAGCGCAGCTCCTCGGGAATGCCCGGCCCGTCATCCTCCACCTGCACGCTGGCCACCAGCCGATGGCGTGCCGAGCCGATGCTGACATTGGAGAGCACGCGCGTGCGCAGCAGGATGCGGCCGCGGGGGCCGAGCGCCTGCATGGCGTTGCGCGCCACGTTGAGCAGCGCCTGGATGATCTGGTGGCGATCGAGCATGGCGTTGGGAAGGCTCGGATCGTAGTCGCGCTCGATGAGGATCGCGTGCCCCGCCTCCGCCCGCAGCAGGTGGTAGACGTGCTCGCAGACCTCGTGCACGTTGATCAGCGACTTCTGCGGCACGCGCTTGGGACCGGCCATGGAGTCGACCAGAGCCGCGAGCCGGTCGGCCTCGCCGATGATGACCCGGGTGTATTCCTTCAGTGCGGCGCCCTGCAGCTCGCGCTCGAGGAGCTGGGCGGCGCCGCGCAGGCCGCCGAGCGGATTTTTGATCTCGTGGGCGAGCTGCCGGATCATCAGGCGGCTGCCGTCGAGGCGCGCGAGCAGGTCGTTCTCGCGCGAGATGCGCTGCCGTTGGGTGGTGTCGGCGAGCTCGAGCAGCAAGTGCGTTCCGGTGATCTGGCCCTCGAGCGGAGTGATGGTGACGTCGAGCGTGCGCGAGTCGCGCGGCGTGCCCGCGGGGCGGACGGTGAGCTCGCGGTCCGCGATGCCCTCCCCGGCCTCGAGCGCGCGCCGCAGGATGGCGGTCAGGCCGTTGCCGTCGAGCAGGAAGTCCGAGAACGGCCGCCCCCGCGCCTGGTTGAGGCTGAAGGCGAGAAGGTCCTGCGCGGCCACGTTGGCGTAGATGGCGCAGAGCTGCGCGTCCAGCACGATGATGCCGGTGCAGAGCGCATCGAGAAGGTCGGCGGGGTCGAAGTGCGACAGCGCCGAGGGGATGTTGTACTCAGCGGCCACGGAGCGCTCCGCCCCGTGGCCGGGAGCCGCCTAGTGCGGATGGACGGGGTTGTGCGGGTTCTGGATCGAGGGCTGGTGCACGAAGAAGGTGACCGTGCTCGTCTCGCAGACGATCTGGCCGGTGTTGTCCTCGATCACGGCCTGCACCGAGTGCTGGCCGCGGTAGACCGGGAAGGTGAACGAGGTGCCGGAGCCGGGGACCTGTTTGCCATCGACGAAGAGGCGGACGTCGTCTCCCTGACGCAGCGGCGGCGAGGTCTGCACGACCGCGGTCGCGTGGTAGACGTTCATCAGCATCTGCTGGTTGGTCGGCTGGCTGATCTCGCAGCCCTGGTATGCCGGCTGGGCGGGTTGGCTCTCCTGCGGCGCGGGGGCGGAGGGAGTGAGCGGCATGGCCGGGGCCGAGAAGGTCTGGGCGCCCTGGATCTCCAGCTTCTGCGCGTGCGGATGCGGCTGGTCGCTGTAGTGGATGACGCCTTTGGAGTCGACCCACTTGTAGACCGTCGTGGTGCCGCTGCCCGCCAGCGCGGCGGTGGAGAGCAGACCCAGGCTCAGCAGGCTCGCCAGAAACACCGCGACCGGGCGGGGGGCGATCGGCTGAGATATGGCAAATCGGGTATGGCGCATAGAGGCCGAGCATAGCCCTATGCCCGGGGGCGCACAAAGGAACGCCGTCGAGGAAAATAGGCCCTGTCCCGGGCCATCCCGCGCCGGGTGCCTCCCGGGCCCGCCGCCTCGCGCACCGGGAAGCGCCCGCGCATGGTGCGCGGGCGCCTGGCCGGGTCGAGGACCCATCGAGGGTGCCCGATGAAGGCACCGCCCGCGCCCTTGCCCCTCGCCGGAGCGCCTTCCCGCAGGGCGGGAAGGCTCCGGAGCCGTTCGAGAGGGGGGCTGGCTTCACGACTCTCCGATCAGCAGCTGTAGTAGAGCTCCATCTCGACCGGATGGGTCGCCATGCGAAAGCGCGTGATCTCCTGCATCTTCAGCCCGATGTAGGCATCGATGACGTCGTTGGTGAACACGCCCCCGCGGGTCAGGAACTCGCGGTCCTTGTCGAGATAGTCGATCGCCATGTCGAGCGAATGGCAGACCGTCGGGATGTGCCTGGCCTCTTCCGGCTCCAGGTCATAGAGATCCTTGTCCGCCGGATCGCCGGGGTGGATCTTGTTCTGGATGCCGTCGAGTCCGGCCATCATCATGGCCGCGAACGCGAAGTACGGGTTGGCGCTCGAGTCGGGGAAGCGCACCTCGATGCGGCGCGCCTTCGGGTTGGACACCCAGGGAATGCGGATGGAGGCGGAGCGGTTGCGGGCGGAATACGCCAGCATCACCGGCGCCTCGAATCCGGGCACCAGGCGCTTGTAGCTGTTGGTGCCGGCGTTGGTGAAGGCGTTGAGCGCGCGCGCATGCTTGATGATGCCGCCGATGTAGTAGAGCGCGGTGTCGGAAAGACCGCCGTATTTGTCGCCCGCGAAGAGCGCCTTGCCTTCCTTCTGCAGCGACTGGTGGACGTGCATGCCGCTGCCGTTGTCGCCGACGAGCGGCTTCGGCATGAAGGTGGCGGTCTTGCCGTAGCGTTGCGCCACGTTGAGGATCGCGTACTTGAGGATCTGCACCTGGTCGGCCTTCTGCATGAGCGTGCCGGCGCCCACGCCGATCTCGCTCTGGCCGCCGGTGGCGACTTCGTGGTGATGCACCTCGACCTTCAGGCCGAGCTCCTCGAGAGCCAGGCACATCGCCGAGCGGATGTCCTGGAACGCATCGACCGGCGGCACGGGGAAATAGCCGCCCTTGATGCCGGGGCGGTGACCGCGATTGCCGTCGTTGTACTCGGTCCCGGAGCTCCACGCGCCCTGCACGGAGTCGATGGCGTAGAAGCAGCCGCGCATGTCATTGCCATAGCGCACGCTGTCGAAGATGAAGAATTCGTTCTCCGGGCCGAAGAGCGCATAGTCCGCGATGCCCGTGGACTTGAGGTAGGCCTCGGCGCGCTTGGCGAGGGAGCGCGGGTCGCGCTCATAGCCCTGCATGGTGGCAGGCTCGATGACATCGCAGCGGATGTTGATCGTCGCGTCCTCGAAGAACGGATCG
>DAHUXV010000057.1 GCA_027306985.1 Gammaproteobacteria bacterium
ACTTGGCCGAGGACGGCATCGACTGGCGCCGCCTTCGGCGTTGCTTGCATCGCGCCGGCGCGCGCGGCTTCGGATGTCGCCTCGCCCTTGCCGGATGCTGCCTTGGAGCCCGCGCCGCCGGCTGGGGCTGCCCCCTCTCCCTCTTCGGCACCTTTCCCCTCGACGCTTTCTGCGTTTGCGGCTTCTGCCTTTCTTAAAAAGCTACCGACGGGCGATGCCGCCTGTAAAGCGCAATGGTTGATAGATTCTTGCGAAATTTAACCATAGCGCGAGAAGGCAACCTGACATGGCGCCCTGAGATCACCCCACCGGGGCGGGGACGCTCGGCGCAGCAAGAACGAGCTGTCGCGGGCGTTCACCGGATATCTCTTGCGCCGGCGCTGAGCACGACCGCTTCGCGAGCGAGAGGCGCGGCAGCTCGGCCAAAGCCATATCGAAGGCTCCGCCCCGATCGCGCCGGGCCTGTTGGCGGAAGGGACGCATCGAAGAATACCAGGGGCGGCCCTGGCGGTCGAGCAGCCAGAACCATAGCCAGCACCAAAAGGCGCCGGAGTCCATGAGATAGGGAGATTTATCGCGCCGCAGGGCTGCACCAACGAGCTGTCAGTCATTGTGCCGAGATCGACGAGCGTCGCTACCACCGCGGCCTCCGAGCAGTGGCAATTTGCTGCCGGACAAAGTCAGCGTCAATTTAGGTGGACGCCCGCGCTTGGCCGCAGTTCGCTTCGCAGCGCGGATATCGCGTCCTGCATGGCCTCCCGCAACGCCTTCTGGAAAGCGTCGTTTAAAGCGTCGCTGACGGCGTCACCCAGCCACAGTGAGTCAACTCTCGCCGCTCCCCCGCCGACGAACGACCGTCGATCGCTCTTTCCATTGTCGTAGATCACGATCGTCTGGACCGCCGCCATGACCTGGCTATAGGCTCCAAAGCCCAACACATGAAATTGCACAGTTGCCGGGCCCTGCCGAATTACTATTTCTGCGTCATATCCATCTTGCGCGAGCTTCTGATAGGCAGGTGCGGCCGGAAAGAAGGTGACGCTGCCGAGGGCTCCCGCCAGCGATCGCTTGACTGTTTCTTCGTAGGCGGGATCGGCGCTGACGCGGTACGCCCCCCCCGCTCCTATGTCAAAAGGCGCACCTATGTTCTGAATCGCAGGAAGTGTCCACTGGCCGCCCAGAATGACAACCGCATATTTCCCCGGCACCTTCTCAGCACCGGGAGGGCTGTTCAGCGCGGCCGGCTCAATGTCCACAGTTTTCACGCACCCGAGAAGCGGCAACAGGCAGAGAATCAGGATGAGGTTCTTCAACTTGCCCTCGCAGTTGCTATCGCAGCCTCGGACGACCGCGGTGTTGCGGAAGCGTCATATGTCGCCTTCGTGCAGTACGCGGTTCGCGCGATCTTTTTATGCCCCTCAATAACGCGGGGCAGAGGCGAGGCAGGCATAAGGTGCTGCACGGATCCCTCAATCAAGCCGCAGCGAAGACTTCGGATCCCCGGCACTGCCGGAAGGCGTTCCCACGCCCACTCCATGTATACTCCCGTCGCCTTCCATTCCGTTGCGCCTCCGCTTCGCCAGCGAGAGCCGCAGCAGCGCCGCCGAAGCCGCGTCGAAGGCGCCGCCCCAATCGCCCCAGGCCTGCTGGCGGAAGAGACGCATCGAGGGATACCAGGGGCTGTCCGGGCGGTCGAGCAGCCAGAGCCAGAAGGCGCCGTAGCCGAGCAGCACCCAGATCGGCCGGCCCATGGCGCCGCAGAGATGCGCCACCGAGCTGTCGGTCATGATGACGAGGTCGAGCCGCATCACCGCCGCCGCGGTGTCGACGTAGTCGCCGAGCAGCGGCGCCAGGTCGATGATCGGCGCGTCCTCGGTGAGCGATCGCAGATCCTTCTCGTAAGGGCCCTTCTGCAGGCTGTAGAGCTGCACGCCCGGAAGCGCGAAGGCCTGCAGGAAGGCCTGGAGCGGCACCGCCCGGTCCTTGTTGCGCATGAATTGCGGATTGCCCGACCAGACGATGCCGACTCTGAGCGCCTCGCCGGCGCGCGCCATCGCGGCGTCGAACTTCGCCAGCCGGTCCTCCGGCGCCGCGATGTAGGGCTCGCCCGGGATCGCGGCGAGGTCGCGGGTGAAGAGGCCGGGCAGGCTGCAGAGATAGCAATGGAGGTCGGCCTCGGGCACGGGATCGCCCAGGCGGAAGACGCGGTCGATCTCCGGCCGGCGCTGCCACAGCGGCAGCAGATGCTCATGGCATTCGACGATGAGCTCGCCGCCCAGCGCCTTGGCCTGGCGGAAATAGCGCGCCGCCCAGATCGCATCGCCCATCCCCTGCTCGCAGGCGATCAGCAGACGCTTGCCGTCATAGCGCTCGCCCTTCCAGCGCCGCCCCGGCAGGTCCCGCGGATTGTCGCGGTGCAGCAGCCGGGTCTCGTAATCCGTCCAGCCGCCGGCATAGTCGCCCAGGTGCAGCCGCGCCATGGCGCGGGTGAAGCGGATGGCGGAGAGATCGGGCTTGAGCCGCAACGCCTCGTCCAGGGCGGGCAGCGCCTCGCCGTGGCGGTTGCCGACCATCA
>DAHUXV010000079.1 GCA_027306985.1 Gammaproteobacteria bacterium
GTGGCCGAAGGAGCCGCTGACCCCCGAGCGCAATGAAGAGCTCCTGCAGAGCATGCTCGCGGGAGCTGCGCGCGCGTATCGGTATTTCAGGGAAGACCGCCTCGCCTACGCGCGGGCGGCCGCGCGCCCGGAGCCCTACGAGCGTGCCGGCCCCAAGGTCGGCCGCAACGATCCCTGTCCCTGTGGCAGCGGCAAGAAGTACAAGCGCTGCTGCGGCGGGGCTGGCGCGGCAGACGCCAGCGTTCAGTGAGGCGCTCATGGGCAACCACTGGAGCGTCGACCTGCGTCATTACCTGCTGCCGGAGGGAAAGCCCGCGCGGCTCTCGCCTCGCGCTCGGCGGCTCTTCGAGTACTGGACGGAGATCGTCTCCCAGGCCACACAGTACGAGGCCCCGACGACCCTGCTTTGCCGGCGTCGACCCGGTCGGCGACCCTGCGGTACCTTGCTCACCATCTTTTTCGACGTCGACACTTACGACGTCCTCTGGTTCTGCCCCCGCTGCCACGACGAGGGCCGCATCGCCGGATGGGAGAACACCTTCTGGGACAACAGCGCCCTCGAGCCTGAAAATGCCTCGTGAACTTCCCGCTCACCGATGAGTTGCCGCAACCGGCGCTTCCCGATGCGCTGCAGATAATCGCAATCCCGGAGATTCCCGGACCCTGCAGCGGTACCGCTTCGCACCGCATATACTCGCGTCCGGCGTTCCGCTCGACAGATTCCGTTATACGGAATAGCCTGCTGCCGATGATCCGCTCGTTCGCCTGCCCGGATACGGAGGCTCTGTTTCACAGCCGTCCGGTGGTTCGCTGGAAGAGTATCGAGCGGGTGGCGCGCCGCAAGCTGCTGCAATTGCAGGCAGCCACGGAGCTGGCGAGCCTGCGCGTGCCGCCCGGGAATCGGCTCGAGGCCCTGCGAGGGGATCGCAAGGGCCAGCACAGCATCCGAATCTACGATCAATGGCGGGTCTGCTTCATCTGGCGCACGGACGGTCCACACCAGGTGGAGATCGTGGACTACCACTAGGAGGGACAGATGACCAAATTGCTCGACGAAATCCACCCGGGCGAGATCCTGCTCGAGGAGTTCATGAAGCCGATGCGCCTCACCGCGCGCCAGCTCGCCGCGGATATCGATGTCCCTCCGAGCCGCATCAGCGAGCTGATCCACGGCCGGCGCCCGGTCACCGCGGATACCGCGCTGCGCCTGGGGATCTACTTCAACATGGACGCCCGGTTCTGGCTCAACCTCCAGGCCGAATACGACATGCGCATCGCCTCGCGCGACACGCTCAAGCGTATTGCGGCGCGGATTCGCCCGTTGTCCAGCATCGCCTGAGGAAGGCCGCGCACTTTCATGGCTGCCACGAGCGACGACGGCTCTCGTGTTCCTGCCGCCGCGGAGGCGGCGGGCCCCAGCGCACGAGCGCGACGACCCCGCGGCGCCAAGGCCGGTGACCGCGGCCGGCTCAGGATCGGCGATGACTGGAACGCGATCCGCATCATCGCGCTCTCGCAGAGCAATCCGCTCAAGGCGATCGCGGAGTTCGTCGAGAACAGCATCGACGCGCATGCAAAGATCATCACCATTACCCGCGGCCGCGAGCATGGGGAGCACTACCTCTCGATCAAGGACGACGGCGATGGGGTGCCGCGGGATGAGGAGGGCAAGCCCGACTTCAAGTACGTCGCGACTCACATCTGCGATTCGATCAAGCGGCGGCTGAAGACCGAAGGAGGGGGGACGGGCCTGCAGGGCGAGTTCGGCATCGGGCTGCTGTCGTTCTGGACCGTTGGAGATCAGCTCACCATGATCTCCACCGGCGCCGATCAGCGCCCGTACCAGATGAGCATGAGCAAGGGGCACTCCGGCTACAGCGTGAGTCCCCGCCGGGTACTCTTCGCCGAGCGCGGCACGGAGCTCAAGGTGAGCCCGCTCCTCGAGGGCATCCGCACCCTCTCCGGGGAGAAGATCCAGTGGTATCTCGCCTCGGAGTTGCGCGACCGGATCCGGCACGCCGAGGTGCGCGTGACCGTCATCGACAAGCTCGCGCGCAAGCAGTACGAGGTCGAGCCGCGCGCGTACGAGGGGCGGTTGCTGCATCAGCTTCCGCCGGTGCGCACGCCGTATGGCGATGCCTATGCGGAGCTTTACCTGGCCGAGCCGGATGAACGTTGCCGCGTCGCCCTCACGCGGAGCGGCACCCGCGTGATCGAGGATCTCTCGGCGCTCCCGGCCCTGGAGCACGCTCCCTGGTCGTCACGGTACCTGCAGGGTTTGATCGATGTCCCGTTCCTGAACCTCACGCCCGGTACGCGCAGCGGGGTGATCCACGATGAGCGCTACGCCGCGCTCCTGGCAGCCCTCAAGCCACTCGAGGCGCACCTGAGCGGCCTGATCGAGGCCCAGCAACGAGCGGAGGAGGAGCAGGCCACCCAGCAGTCGCTGCGCGCCATCCAGCGCGCCTTTCGCGAGGCCCTGCTGGCGCTGCCACCTGAGGAATACGACTGGTTCGACATACACGCGCGCGCCAGAGGCGAGGGCGGCCCGCGACAGTCGGGCGCCGACGAGGCAGGAACCCCAGATGGCGAGGGCGATGCGGCCGAGCTCGGGGCGGAGGAGCCCTCCCTGAGCCCCGGCACACAGCGGCAGTTCTTCGACTACGCGGGCCCGCTCTTCAGCGTGGTCATCTCACCGGCCTCGAGCACCACCCCCGTGAACGAGCGGCGTCGGTTTCGGGCGCTGCCTCGGGATCGCTCGCGCCGGCGTGTCGAGGAGGATCTCACGTTTTCCTGGGAGATCACCGCGGGCGGTGGCACGCTCGCGAGCACGGCCGACCAGGAGGTCGAATTCCTGGCGCCCGGCACGCCCGGGCTGTCGCGGCTCAAGGTCAGCGTCACCCAGCGGGAGGTCGCCTGTGCCGCCGAGGCGCTGGTGACCGTGACCGATAGTCTCGAGCCATCGATCGG
>DAHUXV010000084.1 GCA_027306985.1 Gammaproteobacteria bacterium
CGTACACCATGCTGTGCACTTCCTTGTGCGTCAGCGCCGGCATGTTGATCCGCTTCATGTCGCCGTCGACGCGGATCATGGGCGGCACGCCGGACGACAGGTGCAGGTCCGATGCCTTGTTCTTCACGGCGAACGCCAGCAGTTGCGCGATGTCGACGGCCATTGAGGTTTCCTGGGCTCGGAGGGAGCGCTCTAGGCAGTATAGCGGAGGGGTTTGGGCATCCATATGTTAAGGTCCTCGCAGAATTTGCCGGAGCGCATCGATGCGCGGCGCGCCCGGATGGCCGCGGCCGCGGCGAGCGCCGGCCGGAACGTCGATTCGGTCACACTCCTCGCCGTTTCCAAGGGCCAGCCCGCGGAACTGATCCGCGCGGCGGCGGCCGCGGGCGTGACCGACATCGGGGAGAGCTACGTGGCCGAGGCGCTCGCCAAGATGGAGACGCTGGCCGACCTGCCCCTCACCTGGCATTTCATCGGCCGGCTTCAGGCCAATAAGACGCGCCCCGTGGCGGAGCGCTTCGCCTGGGTGCACGGCCTCGATCGGCTGAAGATCGCCGAGCGGCTCTGCGCCCAGCGCCCCTATCACGCGCCGGCGCTGAATGTCTGCATTCAGGTGAGCCTCGGGGACGAGGCGAGCAAGGGGGGCGTCCCCTCCCCGGAGGTGCCGGCCCTTGCAGCGGCCGTGGCGGCCCTGCCGCGCCTCGCGCTGCGCGGCCTGATGTGCATTCCACCGGAGGAGGCCGATCCCGCGCGCCAGCGCGGCTGGTTCGCGCGGCTCAGGACGCTGAGGGACTCCCTGAATGCGGCGGGGCTGCGGCTCGATGCCCTGTCGATGGGGATGAGCGGCGACTTCGAGGCGGCGATCCAGGAGGGGGCGACGCTGGTACGGATCGGCACGGCGCTCTTCGGTCCCCGCGGTTCATAGGCGGCGCCGGATCCGGGGTGTCCGTCCATGGCCACCCGTGCGACGCTCGCACCCTGCTCGGCCCGGCGCGCCGTAGGCGTGGCTTCGCCCGCGGCTGCGCCGCCTGCGGCGGCGGGGCACGTCCTGGATGCCCATGTGCCACGGCAAGTCTGCCGGCCTACTCTTGGCGCCACCCGGTACAATCCGGGGATCTTGACGTCTTCCCCTCCCTCAACGGAGGGGATTTCCAGAATCAGGAGGCTAACGCTCCAGCCCGGAAACGACCATGTACCCTTACCCAACACACACTCGCAGTCGAGACCACCGTGCTGTTGCACTCGCTGTCCGCGAGCCGCCCGCAAAATCATCGATCGCCTGCCGGTGGCCTGGTGGCCGCGATGCCGGCGAGCTGTATATTGTTACAGCTCCGCGATACCGCGCGACACGGAGGCGGCGCTTCCTCTCCAGCATGAATGCCGGAGTCTCCGCGCCGAGGATCGGATGAGCCATGTCGAGCTGACGGTCCTCGGCGCCGGCAACATGGGACGCGCGCTCATGGGCGGACTGCTGCGCCACGGCATGCGTCCGGAGCAGATAGCCGTCGGGGAACGCCAGGAAGCGGCGCGTGCGGCGCTGTCGCAGGAGCTCGGCGTCACCGCGACGGCGGACAACGCCGCCGCGATCCGGAAGGCCGATGTCGTCGTGCTCGCCGTAAAGCCCCAGGACGCGGGCTCCGTGCTCGCCCCCCTTGCCGCGGACCTGCAGCAACGCCAGACGCTCGTTCTCTCCGTCGCCGCCGGCATCAGGATACAGGCGCTGCAGAGCTGGTGCGGTGCCGGCGTGCCGGTGATCCGCGCCATGCCCAACAGACCGGCGCTGGTGGGCGCCGCAGTGACGGGCCTCTTCGCCGGCCCGGAAGTCGACGAGTCCCGGCGCGCCGTCGCGACACAGATCATGCGGTCCGTGGGCGAAGCCGTCTGGGTCGCAACCGAGGATGCTCTCGATGTGGTGACCGCGGTCTCGGGCAGCGGCCCGGCGTACTTCTTCCTGCTGGCCGAGGCGATGGCGCGGGCCGGCGTCGACCTCGGACTGGCGCCCGATACCGCGCAGCGCCTGGCGATTGCGACGCTGCACGGCGCGGGACTTCTCGCGCAGGGCAGCGATGGAGACCTGGCACGGCTGCGCGCGGAAGTGACCTCCAAGGGCGGCACGACCGAGGCGGCGCTCCGTACCCTGCAGGACGCGGCGTTCGAAGACCTCATCGCCCGCGCGGTCGCGGCGGCGGCACGCCGCAGCCGCGAGCTCGCCGCGCAAGCCGGCGGCACCGGCAGCTAACCAAAAATTCAGCGACTTCCTATGAACCTACTGGCAATCATCATCGGCGAGCTCCTGTCGCTCGTCCTGTTCGTCGTGCTCATGCGACTGCTGCTGCAGCTGGTGAGAGCGGACTTCCGCAATCCCATCTGCCAGGCGATCGTGCGCCTCACCAATCCGATCATCATTCCATTGCGGCGCATCCTGCCGCCCATACGCAAGCTCGATACCGCGACCGTGGTCGCGGTCTTCATCACCGCCCTCATCCTGGTCGCGGTGGGCTTTGCATTCCAGGCCTTTCCGATCAACGGGTTGGTCTGGATCGTGCAGGCGCTGCTGACGGTCGCCTACGCGATACTCTGGATTTATTTCTGGTCGATCATCGTTTATGCGCTGCTCAGCCTGGTCGCCCCCGGCGGCTACTCGCCCCTGCAATCGGTGCTGGCGAGCCTGTGCGAGCCGGTTCTCGGGCCATTTCGCAGGATCATTCCCCCCATCGCGGGCATCGACCTGTCGCCGCTCTGGGCGTGCCTGGCCGTTCAGGTGATCCTCTACTACCTTCCGCGCCCGCTCTTCTTCGCGTGGTGAGAGCCGCAAACCCAGGCGCTTAGCCGCGACTTCGCAACGAGTGTCGCAGCAAACCCTGTAAAAAAAGGGATTTCCGCGACGAGCGGAGCGAAAAAAGCTGTTGCGCAGGTGCGCGCATATGCTATTTTTCGCGCCGATTCATGGCGCGACTGCTTTACAGCGCGCTCACAACCATTAAATCTCGAGGAGTAGCGCAATATGGCGAAAAAGGGTGGCGCTCCGACCAAGTCGGAAGTCCTGACTCAGATCTCCAAAGATACGGGGCTGTCGCGCAAGCAGATCAGCGGCGTCTTCGACTCGCTCAACGGCGTGATCAAGAAGAGCCTGAAGAGCAATGGCCTGTTCACCATGCCCGGCCTGCTGAAGATGAAGGTCGTGAAGAAGCCCGCGACGAAGGCCCGGGAAGGTGTCAATCCCTTCACCGGCGAGAAGATGATGTTCAAGGCGAAGCCGGCCAGCAAGAAGGTCCGCGTGATGCCGCTGAAGAGCCTGAAGGCGATGGTGAATTCGTAAGGAGCGGCTTGTTTTTCATTGGCCCGGAGTCGCCTGCGGCGCTTCGGGCGAGAGCGGCCATGTGGCCGCCTTCGATCTCGCGACCCGAGGGCGGCCTCGGGTCGCTTATTCGCCCGCTGTTGAACGGGGCTCCATTGGAGTCCCCAGGAAATCGAGGACCACCTGGCGCAGCTCGTGCAGCCGCCCATGGAAGAAGTGCCCGGCGCCGGCAAGCTGCCGGACGGCAGGCGCGGGGGACTGGCGCCGCGCCCACGCGAGCACCGCGGCCGGCTCGATCACATCGTCGGCATCGCCCTGCACGATGAGCCAGGGGCAGGCGGGTGAGGCAATGCCCTCCATCGCGACCCGGGTGATTCCCGGCGCCACCGCCACCAGTCTCTCCGGCCGCGCCTCGGCGGCCGCGCGCACCGCCACGGCGCCCCCGAACGAGAATCCGGCCAACCAGACCGATGCGCCCGGCCAGCGCTGGCATCCATAGGCAATCACGGCCAACGCGTCGGCCGTCTCGCCGATGCCCTCGTCGTACCTCCCCCCGCTGCCGCCGACTCCGCGGAAGTTGAAGCGGATGGCCGGAACGCCGAGCTCCACGAACGCCCGTGCGAGCGTATAGACGACCTTGTTGTCCAGCGTGCCGCCGTAGAGAGGATGCGGATGGCAGACCACGCCGAAGCGGGAAGGCCCGCCGGCGTCGCCGGAACGGTCATCGGCCGGCGTCTCCACCAGAGCCTCGATCGCGCCGGCCGGACCGGCGAGGCTGACGCGCTCCGCGCGCGGCGACCTCATGACGCCGGATGCGGCGCCGCGAGCTCCACGAGCAGGCGGTTCAGGCGCTGCACGAACTCGGCCGGATTGCCGAGCTGGCCGCCTTCCGCGAGCTGAGCCTGGTCGACGAGGATCAGCGACAGCTCCTTGAACCGTGCCGTATCGGTGAGCCCGTCGAGATGCTTCACCAGCGGATGACCGACATTGAGCTCGAGCACCGGCTTCGATTCCGGAACGCTCTGGCCGGCGGCCGCGAGGATCCGCCGCATGCCCGCCCCGAAGTCGTGCTCGCCCAGCACCAGACACGCCGGCGAGTCGGCCAGGCGCGTGCTGACCCG